>CANDMH010000007.1 GCA_947385785.1 uncultured Lachnospiraceae bacterium | reverse complement strand
TCAGGATGCCGATGTCGTCGGCCATCAGCTCCACCTCCGGCAGCAGGTGGGAGGAGACCAGGACGGTGCAGTCGTACTTTTCCGGCAGGGAGCGGACCAGTGTGCGGATTTCGTGAATGCCCACCGGGTCCAGGCCGTTGGTGGGCTCATCCAGGATCAGGATGGGCGGGTGCCCGATCAGCGCCCCGGCCAGTCCCAGACGCTGCTTCATACCCAGGGAATATTTTTTTGCCGGACGTTTTTTATACTGGGTCAGGCCCACCAGCTCCAGAGCGTCGGATACAGCGGACCTGGGCAGCCTCAGGATCCGGCGGATGATTTCCAGGTTCTCCTCTCCGGTAAGGTTTCCGTAGAAGGCAGGAGCCTCGATGAAGGAGCCGATATCCTTTAAGATGGCGATTCTGTCTTTCGGATAGGTCTTTCCCTCAATCCGGAAAAAGCCCTCCGTAGGGCTGGTCAGGCCCAGGAACATCTTCATGGTGGTGGATTTGCCCGCGCCGTTGGGCCCCAGGAAGCCGTAGACGCTGCCTTTGCGGATGTGGAGATTTAAGTTGGATACGGCGGTGAAGTCGCCGTAGGTTTTGGTGATATTTTTGGTCTCTATAATGTTGTCGCTGTTCATTTGGGGTTCCTTCCTTTCTTTTTTGAGGAATTGTCTCGGGAACTGTCGGAAAGTAACTGCTTCCTTAGACGCTTCCTTTGGATGCCGGGAAAAACGGGGCATGGTATATTTTCGTCAGGGGCTTTGTGTACCCTGTAATGAAAAGTATATTGGATGCAGTTTACGGGAACCTTTCCGCAACCTTACGGTTACCTTACATTTTCCGGGAGGTATGGGCATGAGCCCGGAAACGTGGTATGATGGGAATCATGATAAGGAAATATTCAATGATGCCGCCTTTTTCCTCGCATTGCGCGGGCGCCGGGCCGTTTCTGCATTTAGAAATTGTGAAGAAATATATCCGGCAGGCGGCGGAATGGAGAAAATATGGAGTACGATTACCTGAAACAAAAGAAAATATTACTGGTGGACGATGAAGCACAATTGCGTGACATGGTGGTGTCGATTCTGACGCAGGAGGGGTATACCCGGGTGCGGACAGCGGGAAGCGTACAGGAGGCGCTTGAGGCTGCGGAGGAATGGAAGCCGGAATTTGCCGTTCTTGACGTGATGCTGCCGGACGGGGACGGTTTTGCCCTGTTGGAGAAACTACGGAAAATGGCGGATATTCCGGTATTGTTCCTGACGGCAAGGGGAGAGGATGAGGATAAGTTCCGGGGCTTTGGCCTGGGAGCGGATGATTATGTGGTGAAGCCTTTTCTGCCGAAGGAGCTGCTGTTTCGCATCGCGGCTGTGCTGAGACGTTCTTATAAGGAAGAAACCACCGGAGTGCGGCTGGCAGCCTGCGAAATTGACTTTGCCAGGGCGGAGGTACTGCGGGGAGAGCAGCGTCTGCCGCTGACCGCCAAGGAATTCGAGCTGCTGAGCGTCCTCTATCGCAACGCAGGCCGCATCGTTACAATAGACGGGCTCTGCGAAGCCGCCTGGGGGGATAATCCTTACGGCTATGAAAATTCCCTGATGGCACATATCAGGAGAATCCGTGAAAAAATAGAGGAAAATCCGTCAAAGCCGGTGTCGCTGCTGACTGTGAAGGGACTTGGATATAAACTGGTGTTACGTCAGTGAAGGGATTTAATGCTATTGTCAGGAATGAATGCGCTCACGAGTATAGAACAGGAGCAATAGAACGCATATGAAAAAAACACTGCGCCTGATAAAGCGCTTCTTATTACTGGTCATCATTATTATACCCGTCCTGTTTGCCCTGAACCTGGCTTTATTCGTCACTTTTACCTGGCGGGAGAGAAGCGGCAACGGAGGCTGGGAGGCTGCCAGAGAGCTGGGCAGGGAACTTATCACAGACGATGACGGCAATCTGCATCTGTCGCAAACAGGCGAACAGATATTAACGGAATATCATGCATGGGGGATTCTGGTGGAGGACGGAACCGGGGATGTCATCTGGCACAGCGGCAATCTGCCGGAGGAAATCCCGCTGCACTATTCCGCGGCGGAGATATCCTGGTATACCAGGGGCTATATCGAGGATTATCCTACCACGGCAGGGGCCAGGGGAGATGACCTGGTGATTCTGGGACATCCGAAGGATGCTTACTGGAAGCTTATGTGGAATACCTTTGACTACTATGCCATTGCGGAAATGCCGAAGCTGCTGCTGAGCTTCCTGGGGATGAACGGGACGCTGATTTTCCTGCTCTATATGATACTGGCCACCCGCATCCTGCGCTCGGTAAAGCCGGTGGTGGAGGGCATGGAGGCACTGCCTGCGGAAGCGGTCTATATCCGGGAGCGGGGTTTTCTGGCAGAGGTGGCAGCAGCGGTGAATCGGGTGAGCGAGAAGCTGCGTGCCCAGGAGAGGGCTTTGCGGAAGAAGGAAAATGCCAGGGCAGGCTGGATATCCGGGGTGTCACATGACATCCGCACGCCGTTGTCCATGGTGATGGGATATGCCGCGGAACTGGAGGAGGACGCCGCACTGCCTGAGGAAGCCAGGAAAAAAGCCCGGGTCATCCGCCTTCAGAGCCAGAAGATGAAAAATCTGGTAGGTGACTTAAACCTTGCTTCCAAACTGGAGTACCAGATGCAGCCTGTAAAAAAGGAAACCCTGAACCTGACAGCCCTGCTGCGCCAGGCTGCCGCGGATTTTATGAATCTGGATCCGGAGGGCAGGTATCCGGTGAGCTTTCGCTGTGACGAAAAAGCGAAAAAATGTACACTTCAGGGCGACAGGGGACTGCTGCTTCGGGCGGTTTACAATGTGCTGAACAATTCACAGCTGCACAATCCCCAGGGCTGCAGTATCAGCATACAGCTGCAGGCGGAATCGCAGACTGCACAGATTCGAATTGAAGACGACGGTGTGGGCATAAGTGAAGAGCAGTTGAAAAATCTGACGGATACGCCTCATTATCTGATGGGAAGCGGAAGCGGGCTGCAGCGCCATGGGCTGGGGCTGCTGATTGTGCGTCAGATTGCCGCAGTCCATGGGGGACAGGTGCGTATCGGCCATGGGAGCAGCGGCGGGTTTCTGGTGGAAATTATTTTGGATTTGAGTGATTCGGTCTCCGATATCCGGATTTAGTTTGTGACCCATTTCTGATTCTTTCTGGCCATTTTGCCTATGCTCCATCCGGTTGGAAATTGGAGTATTGGGGTGTATGGTTCGTGCCAGCGCCACACGTCCTGAATGGACTGCAGCGGAACGTAGACGAAAGCGGTACTGACGTGGACAGTGAGTGCGCATTACGCAAGTATTCATGCGATGCAACACTCCGACAATTCCCGGGCAGGCGCCCCTGCAACGGCGCCTGCCGTCATCCCTGCGGCGGGGCCCCGTCATAGATACACAAAGCCCGCTCCATCCGCAGCGTATCCATCAATTCCCGTCCCCCCGGCTCCTTCCGGTAAAGCTGCACATTCCCAATTCCCTCGGCACCTGCCTGGACAGGAAATTTCGGCATCTGTCCGTCAGGACCCTCGTACTTAAGCCGCAGCATTTCCGCCCTGGTGCAGCTTCCGGACACTTTCACCACCGCCCTTTTATTCTGGGCCAGGATGTGCCACACAAACCGCTTCCCGGTCTCCTTCGTCTCCCATTTGCAGCGGGTAAATTCAAAATCCTCGCCCATGTAAGTCAGCTGCAGCATAAGCACCGGCTTCAGATGAAACCACAGAAACCTGGGACAGACCCCGTTCACCACCAGAACGGAATGCCGCAGCTCCTGGCCGGAGCGCTGGCTGGCAAGCTTTCCGCAGGCAAACTGAAACCAGGGCCTGTTAAAGCGCCGTCCCCAGTGCTTGTCCGCATAGCCGTAGCTTGTCTCGGGGAGGACCTCGTAATTCACCCCGTCCAGATTGACACTGCCGTGAAAAAAGCTGCGAATGCCCTCGCCATGCCAGAAGCTGTCGAGCATGTTCAGGGCCTGAAAAAATTTCCCGCTCCATTTTCCCGTATGGCACGTAACGGCTTTTCGCACATTTATATCCCATTCCATGAAGCCGCTGTCCGTCATGTAAGAGCGGCGCCTGGCCTCGCCCGGAGTCACCTCCACGATGCCCGTCAGCCTGTCCTCACTGTAAAAACATCGTCCTGCCCGGCAATGGGCTTCCGGATCGCCCTCCAGCTGCATGATCAGGGGATTGCCCGTGGCCTGCAGGGCGGAAACGGGATAAAAGGCATGCAGCTGCCGCCCGCCGTTTCCCTCCGCGTCGGGAAAAACGCCGGCCTTTACCATTACATAAGAAGGCTTCAGGCCAAGCTTTCTGGAATGAGGATGCTGTCCCAGAACGGGACGGCTGCCGCCTTTCCCGGGATTGACGATAAAAAATTCCACGAAAAAGGTACGGATTTCTCCGGTTTCCGGCTGCGTCCCGGAAAAGGAATGCCACCACCGCATGTAGCCCTTTTTTGCAAGGGAACCCCGGAGCATATTTGAATTTCTTGCCAGATCAGACAGGTTCATTCTTCATCCCGTTTCTTTGTCTTCTGGAAAACTGCATAAAACGACAGAACCTTGTACATTTTTACACATTGTCCCTGCATTTGATTATCTCAACATTTTGTAGCAAATAATGACATTATAATACTATATATGGAAAAAAACAATAGCAGCCGAAAGTGTTTTCGAAAAAAATAAAAAAGCGGTGCAGCATTTTTCTCTGAGGAACAAAAAAGTGACCGTCTGCCTGGAAATTTCAGGAAGCAGTCATCTACAATATTGACAATTTTTTTCGTCCAAGATTATTAAAAATGACAGTTTACAAAAGAAATGATATGGTGTATATTCCTGTTTGAATGGGATTCATTGTATACATCGATACAATGGATTCATCATAATGCATCAGGATACAGTCCTGAAGAAAGGTGAGAATGGGTGGTTTATATGCAGCAGGTATTTGTAAAATTTGATGATGCAGATCAGGTAAGGAATTTTGTGAATGCAGTGAGCTCGGTGGATGCGAATTTTGAACTTGGCTCCGGCAGACGGGTTGTAGATCCGAAATCGATTCTGGGTGTTTTTGCACTGGATTTGGCAAGGCCGCAGCGGCTGGTGTGTGATTCGGACGATTCTGCAATGCTGGACAAAATCAGCCCTTACCTGCTCCAGGGAACGGCGTGCTGAAACCAGCAGACTGTGGGTTCTGGCGCTGAGATGATTGTCCCAGCACCATGCCGCGGAGTTTTAGCGGCTTCATGCCTATGGAGCAGTGAAGCCGCGCTGACCTGATTCAAACGCATGCAATTCCATGCATGCGCAATAGGTACTGACTGATACCACTTCATTTTTATTCTTGTTTATCATAATAAGCGTTCCGGTATTCACTGGGCGTATTTCCCGTATATTTCTTAAAGGTTTTCAGAAAGTAAAAATAATCGTTAAAGCCTGTCTGCATGGAGATGTCATTGATGGAAGCATCGGTGGCGGTGAGCAGCTTTTTGGCATTTGTGATCCGCAGGGTGGTCAGGTAGTGGGAAAAGGTGGTTCCGGCCGATTTCTTGAAAAGCTGGCTGATATAGTTGGGATTCAGGTTTACCACCCTTGCCACATCCCGCAGCGTAATGTTTTCATTGTAGTAAGTGTTGACATATTTCATTACTTTCAGAAAATAAGTATTGTTCTGGCCAGCAGGTTCTTCTTCCTGTTTCCGGGGGGCGGCATTGATGATCTGGATCAGACTGTCGATCATATCCCGGAAGGAAGCGTAGTCATGGACAAGCTGTCTGTGGCTGTGGGCGTAATAATCCTGAGAGTCCGCCGCCAGCCTGGGGTTGGAAATGATCGTATTGAACAGCTGCCGGGCGGAGTGGATGGAGAACATTTTATATCCTTCATTTTCCTTCAGCTGAGTCAGAAGGTCGCACAGTTTTCCTTTTTCATCAAAGGAAATGGCGTTCTGGATCTGAGACATCAAAGGCGAAAAGTCGTGGTATACGCTGCAGAGCCTGCAATCGGGGTCCAGGAAAAAGTGATAGGACATGGCGGTGCATTTGTAAAATGCGGAACGGAAGTCCGGCAGGCTTACGGGCCGGGGATAAAGGCCTATGCCCTGTACCTTCGGGGAGAGCAGGGCCTGGTTCAGCATCTCTTCGTCATAGGGCGCGCCTGACAGATAGCCGTACTGGGAGGAGGCTACCCGGAAAGCCAGTGCCCCCGGAAGCTGCAGCGCCGTTTCGCTGACGGAGGAAGCGAGCCAGCAGCTGTCCGGGATGATGTGGTTTGCTTCCAGATAGCGGGATATTTTCTCCGTATCATTATCCTCTATGGCATCCAGAAAATCATCCGGGGTGAAGGCGCCCGGGGAATGCTGGAGATTGTGCACCGCTTTCAGGAGAAGGGAGGCAAGCTCGTCGTATTCCACCGGTTTCAGGCAGTATCCCAGTACACCGTACTGAATTGCCTTCTGAGCATAGGAAAACTCGGCATATCCGCTCATGATGATGACCTGCGTCTTCAGCCGGTTCAGGGTGATGATACGGCTCAGCTCCAGGCCGCTGTAGCCCGGCATCCTGATATCGAGGACAGCGATATCAGGGGGGGTGGTTACCAGAATGTCATATGCCTGCTTTCCCGTGGAGGCGGTGTATGCCACCTTCGCGCCGTATTTATCCCAGGGAAAATGGTGGGTCATGGAATCCAGAATAGATTGTTCGTCATCTGCCAGCAGAACCTGATACATTGCAATTCCTCCTGATTTATATTTTTTTTCATGGCTCCTTTACTGCAACTGGTGTACGGGCCTGATTCTATTTCGTTATAC
Organism: uncultured Lachnospiraceae bacterium; assembly: GCA_947385785.1. Classification (GTDB taxonomy): domain Bacteria; phylum Bacillota; class Clostridia; order Lachnospirales; family Lachnospiraceae; genus Acetatifactor. Next base: position 29,996 of record CANDMH010000007.1, on the reverse strand, counting down.
TCGTGAGCGCTTTCATTTGCCATTTTCTGTTCTACATCCCGGAAACGCAGTGTCCGCTGCGTCGTTGTCCTCCATCATCCTGCGGATCAGGTTATTTCGGAACACTTCCCTGTGACCGGAATGCGGATAGTTACGACAGTACCGTCATTTTCTTCACCGTCCAGGGTAATTCCGCATTCTTCCCCATACTGCAGCTTCAGCCTTGCGTTGGTGTTCGTGATGCCCACATAATTGGCGGTGTCGTAGTGCTTTTCCGCAAGGAGAGCCTGCATTTCCAGCAGACGCTCCCGGGGCATCCCTACTCCGTCATCCCGGATTTCGATGAGCATTTCTTTTTCCGTCAGGGTACAGCCGATGTACAGGATACAGCGTTCCAGCGCCGGCTCGATGCCGTGCTGGATGGCATTTTCCACAAGGGGCTGGAGGATGAGCTTGATTACGGGAACGTCCAGAGCCTCCTCCGGAATATTGTAAAGAATGTCAAATTTATTCTGGAAGCGGGATTTCTGGATTTCGATGTAAGCCTTCGTCATCTCCAGCTCTTCACGGAAGGGTACTACGGGGTCGCCCTTGATGTTGTAGCGGTACATTTTCCCTACCGCCACGGCGATGGAAGCGATCTCCGGCACATGGTTGGTCAGCGCCAGGGAGCGTATCATCTCCAGCACATTGTAGAGAAAATGCGGGTTAATCTGGCTGCGGAAATAGTCGATCTGGGTGGCCTGAGTCCGTATCTTTTCCTCATAAAGCCTGGCGGAGGCATCGAAAATCTGCATATTCAGTTCGTCGATATCCGAGAACATATTGGAGAAAGCCAGAGCCAGGCTGTGTACCTCTGCGCAGCCCTGGATATCCAGGGGATATTTCAGATGCCTTTGGCGCTGGCTGCGGATTTCTTCTATAATGTTGTTAAACTGGTTCAGCGGCACCGCCATATTCCGGTACAGGACCGTCATCAGAAGTACGGCAAAGAGGACGATTGCTGCAAGGATAAACCAGATATAGTACGAAATATCGGACAGCTGCGCCCTGATGGCGGGGATGTAGACCGCGCTGATAATGTAGCAGTTGGCAGCCTCCGAATAGGTCATGCGGATGGAAAAGGAATCATTGCCTGTATTTTGCGTCTCCAGTATAGATTGCGGGGGAACGCCGCCTTCGGAGGGCAGCGCTGCGTACTCCTGACAGGCTTCCAGGACTGCCTGGGCGAACTGGTCCGAATTGCGGCTCAGGCCGTAGGCATTGCCGCCGGTATCCATGATAAAGAAGGAGGCCGGGGAATCCGTACTGGAATCGTCCAGGTTCAGCCGGTCGATGTCCAGGGAGATGAAAGCACATCCCAGCGGTGTGCCGTACTGATAGATATTGCTGCAATAGACGTAATAAGTTTTGCCGGCAAGGGGCAGAAAGCTGCTTTTCATCAGTCCGAGCCCCCGGCCGCCGATGGAACCGTCCTGGAGGGAATGCCTGTACAGGGCGGAGAGGTCGTCTTCGGAAAAGAGGGTGGACCAGTGAATCAGGTCATTGGCAAAAGCCACATCCGCTATAGTGGTGTTCAGTGATTTAATATAGGTGACTGTATTGTCTGCCGCATCGGTGATTTCGGGAGTCAGGTCCTGGTAGGACTCCACGGACAGGAGGTTTCTGTATACTTCATTTGTCTGGAATTCACTGCAGAGCACATCCAGCTGGAAGCAGAGCGTTTCCAGCTGATTGCTGTATTTTTCCGTGAAAAGCTCCGCATAGCCTGTTACATTGGCCATAATGATACGCTGGGCGCTTCGCAGCAACAGGAAAGCCAGAAGCATGACCATAAACATGCAGAGCAGGCTGACGGTCAGAAACTGTCTGTGGATGGGAGGGGAACTGAATTTATGTCTGCAGCGGCTGCCTTTTTTTCTGCTGCCATGGATAAAACTGCTTCCCATAGAAGCCTCCTTTGGTCAATGGATGATGGGGTACTGTTTACAGGTGCCTCCGCGTGGCGTTTTCGTGCGCACCTTGCACGAACAATCCCGAGACTGATGTCTGTTGAGGATCTGCCTGCGGTGTTGCAAATGTTTTCGGCTGTGAGTATATATTACCATATCATCCATCCTGTTTCATATGTAAATTTTTTATATTTATCTAAAAATAATCCATACACCCGCTTATAGACATGGAATTAATTTATCGGATTGAAAGAAAATCCATACGCGGGCCTCCCTGCGGGAAGAGTCAGAGGGAAAGAAGTCAGAGATTTTTTTCATGTTAATTAATATGAATTTTTTATAAAATTATAATAGAAATTGTCGGAAAATAACAGATACAAATTCTCTTCTATTTTCAGATACCTGTGAAGAAACAGGGGCATACGGCTTCAATACACATCGGGTACGCGGCATGCAGGAAGTCCATTTAAAAAAACGATTAGTGAATCTGACAAATACAATTTGACATGGTACATTCAAAAAGTATATGTGCAATCGATTTACAAGAATTCCTGTTTGTGCAAAATATACAAAAATGAAATGTAAATTTTGTGAATGCAATCGATTGCAGAATTTTTCAGCGGTGATATAATATAAAAACAAAGGCGGAGACGAGGACGAAAATGAGTACTAAAATGCGGATACAGAAATATTACAGGGTAATTGTGCTGCTGCTGGAAGGAGCCGCTCTTTGTTTCGGTACGGCCTGCGGCAAGAGGGAAGAGACAGTGTCAGAGGAAAGGACAGAGAATGATGCGGCGCCCCCTTTTGCAGGAGAGCAGGAGGCGGCAGGTGCGGCGGACATGACGGGCACAGCGGATATGGCAGGTGCAACAGGCATGACGGGCACAGCGGATATGGCAGGTGCAGCAGGCATGACGGGCACAGCGGATATGGCAGGTACAGCAGACTGGACAGAAGAGCAGCTTTTCCAGACAGACTTCCTGTTATACAACGTGAACTGTGCATCAGAGGATACCTCTGTTTTCCCGGAGGATCAGATACGCGGTCTCTGCCAGTCCGTCAGCGACCAGCCCTATGGGGAGGATCCCGGTTCCGGCAGAACCTGGGGATACCGGGAGGCGGATTATCTGATCAGGGAGCAGGACAGCCTGGGAGAGGGACTTACGGCCAGCAAATGGAATATGGATGAAACCCTTTACCAGGGAGGAGAGGAGTCTTCCATCTGTTATGATTTCCAGCTCCCCCGGGGGGATTACCAGGTGACTATAGGATTTTACGATCCCTTTGGTCCCCGGAAGATTGACGTGGACTGTGAAGGGGAGCGGATGGTGAAAGGCGAGAAGCTGCTCCGCTTCCGGCTTACGGAGAAGCAGCTTGATGTCAGAGTGGAGGACGGCGAACTGAATCTGAAGGTATTCAATGAGGAAGGCAAGAGGGCAATGGACATGCCGATTCTGAGTTATGTCCAGATTGCAGCCGTTCCGGAATACACCGCCAGCCTTCTGGAACTGGCACTGCAGAAGTATGCGGCAGAAGGATGGGAGGATATCTATACGGAAGCTTCCTGTGAGGTTTACCGGCAGGCAGTGACGGAAGCAGAGGAATTACTGGAACAGATGGCGGAGGCAAAGGAGCTGCCGGAGCAGACAGCAGCGGAGCAGGAAACGCCGGAACAGACAGCAACGGAGCAGGAGACGCCGGAACAGACAGCAGCGGAGCAGGAGACGCCGGAACAGACAGCAACGGGGCAGGAAACGCCGGGGCAGACAGCATCAGGGAAGGAAACGCCGGAACAGACAGCAGCGGAAGGGCAGAAACTGCAGCAGGCAGGCCCGTACGCAGAAGCCTGTGAAAATAAATTTAAGCAATTGAAGGAGGGGTATGAGCAATTGGTGGAAAAATACAGATATGATTCCTTTCTGCCGGGAGAGCAGTGGAGGGACACGGAGAACGAACTGATACAGGCCCACGGAGGACAGGTACAGCAGCTGCCGGTGAGGGACGAAACCACGGGGGAGATGGTGTCCAGATGGGTATGGGTAGGAGAAGACAAGACAAAGGGCGCCAGAGGAGGCATCCGCGCATACAGCTCGGAGGACCTGTATAACTGGCAGTCGGAAGGCCTTATCATGCGCAATGTTTCATCCAGGGAGTCTCTGGAGACGGAGGATTATTTTAAAGAACTGTATGCGGGTTATACACAGGAGCAGCTGGACAATGTATACCGAAGCCTGGATGCGGAGAAGGCCATCATCGAGCGGCCCAAGCTGATCTACAATGAAAAAACCGGAAAATACGTACTGTGGTTCCATGCGGACGGTCCCACGGAAAGCAGTGACAGCAGCTATGCGGCGGCCTGTGCCGGGGTGGCGGTCAGCGATACGCCCTTCGGACCTTACCGTTTTATCGACAGGTACCGGCTCAACGTCTGCCCGGAGGATCAGGAAGATAAGTATCCTTCCAGCAGGGGCATGGCGAGGGACATGAACCTGTTCGTGGATTCGGACGGGACTGCCTACATCATTTACTCCAGCGAAGAGAACCTGACGCTCTACATATCAAAGCTCAACGACGAATACACCTACCTGGCCACGCCGCCGGAGGAGGCCGTGTACGGAGAAGACTTTATCAGGCTGTATCCCGGAGCCCAGAGGGAAGCCCCGGCGGTATTTCAAAAGGACGGCAAATATTATCTGCTGTCTTCCGGATGTACCGGGTGGGCGCCGAATCAGGCCAGGTACTATATGAGCGATTCCATGATGGGAGAATGGGTCAACATGGGAGACCCCTGCATCGGAGACACGGCGGCTACCACCTTTAACAGCCAGAGCACCTGCGTCTTCGAGGGCCCTTCGGGAGAGCTGATCTACATGGGAGACCGGTGGAACAGCGATAAATTATCGGATTCCCGTTATATATGGCTGCCGGTAACATTCTCGGAAAACGGTGAGATGGAACTGCGGTGGCAGGAGGAATGGAGATATCAATAGTCTGCAGTTTTGAGATATACATATTTATTTAAGTGCCTGTCGGGGCAGGCAGATGGGAGTAGGTATGAAGAGAAAGAGAGTACGGGCGGTTTCACCGGCGGTCTCGTTGGTGGTCTCGCTGGCGTTGACATTGGGATGTATACCGGCATACGGAATATCGGCAAAGGCCGCCGAAGAGGATCTGAGCCAATATTACGTGGAGGTATATGACACAATTAAATATGAAGATTATCTGGCGCAGTATTCCGGTATGCCCCGCCCTGACGGAGAGATCACGATAGCGGGAGGAGATTATGCCGAAGCGGAGGGGGATGTGGAAAAAGCGGCAGCCTACGAAGGCAGGGATAATGTGGCGCTGACATCCTCGGAGGGGAGCATCACCTGGGAGGTGAATGTACCGGAGGCCGGCCTGTACCAGATTCAAATGGAATACTACCCCATGGAGGGTAAGAACAATACCATTGAGCGGGAAGCGCGCATCAACGGTGAGCTGCCCTTTGACGGGGCGCAGTACCTGGAGTTTTCGCGGAACTGGAAAGATGAGGCGGAAGTGACTCAGGACGCCAGAGGCAATGACATCCGTCCCCGGCAGGTAGAGGCACCCTGCTGGATGCTGGAATGGTGGAAGGACAGCAGCGGATACGAGGTAGAGGCATACAGCTTCTATCTGGAAAAGGGTGTTAATACACTTACCCTGGAATCCGTGAAGGAACCCATGGCCATCGCATCCATTACACTGAAGCAGCAGACCGCGGTTCCTGCCTACGCCGATTACCTTGCTCAGGCGCAGGCGGCAGGCGCAAAGGAAGCGCCCATGGGTGAACCGGTGAAGATACAGGGAGAGAATGCCGCTTACAAATCCGATTCCACACTGTATCCCGTAAATGACAGGACTTCGCCGAAAACCGAACCCTATGACGCGGCCAAGATCAGGATGAATTCCATCGGCGGAAGCAACTGGAACCAGGCAGGGCAGTGGATTACCTGGAATGTGGAGGTTCCGGCAGACGGGTTATACGAGATTGCCGTCAAATATAAGCAGAGCATCAAACAGGGCGTAACGGTGGCCCGTTCCCTGGAGATTGACGGCGAAGCTCCTTTCCAGGAGGCGCAGGAACTGCGTTTCTACTATGAAAATGACTGGCAGATCGCGAAGCTTGGGACGGAAGAGACACCGTACCTGTTCTACCTGACAGAAGGCGCCCACACTCTGACCATGGAGGCGGCACTGGGCAGCGAGCTGTCGGACATTCTGAACGATGCGGACGACTGCATATTTGAACTGAACAGAGCTTACAGGCAGCTGCTCATGGTCATCGGTTCCTCTCCGGATATGATGCGTGATTATCAGCTGGATAAGAAGACGCCGGGTGCGCTGCAGATTCTGTCGGAACAGTTCGAAGCCGTGTCCAGCCTGGCGGAGCGGGTGGAAGCCTACGCCAATGGCTCCAAGGGAAGCCAGTCCGCCTCTCTGGACAATCTCATCGTGCAGCTGGAGACCATGAGCAAAAAGCCGGAGACGGTTGCGAAATACTGGTCTTCCTTTAAGGACAATATCATTTCCCTGGGCTCCTGGGCACTGGGGATGAAGGAACAGCCGCTGCAGATTGACTATATGCTGGTGCAGCAGCCGGGAGGCAGCCTGCCGGGGGCAAAGGCCAATTTTGCGGAGAAGGCAGTGCATGAGCTGAAGGCATTTACGGCCAGTTTTACGGAGGATTACGAGAGCATCGGCGACGTGTACGAAGGGGACAGCCTGACCATCTGGCTGCTGGCGGATGCGGCTTCCGTATCCAGCGCTTCCGGCAGCGGGCGTGACCAGGCGACGGTGCTGAAGAACCTGATTGACAATTATTTCGTACAGGAGAGCGGCATCTCGGCCAATGTAAAGCTGGTCAACCGGGATAATCTGCTGTCGGCCACTTTGGCGGGGGAAGGGCCGGACGTGGCGCTGGGCGTTGCCAGCAAGGAGCCCGTAAACTACGCCCTTCGAAACGCAACTACGGATTTGACGCAGTTTGATGATTTTGATGAAGTGACAGGACGGTTTATGGACGGTTCCCTGGATATGTTCCGCTACAACGGCGGCGTCTATGCGCTGCCCCAGACCACCTCCTTCCAGATGATGTTTTATCGCGCCGACATCCTGGAGGAACTGGGACTGGAGGTTCCGGTGACCTGGGACGACTTCTATGAATGTCTGGCTGTGATACAGAAAAATAATATGAACGTGGGTACCGTTCCGGATTATACCTCCTACGGCATGTTCCTCTACCAGTACGGGGGGGCTTATTACAGGGAGGACGGTACGGGCAGCGGCCTGGATTCGGAGGCGGCGGTACAGGCCTTCTCCCAGTGGTCCGGTAACTATGCGGATTACAGAATGCCTGTGACCTACGATTTCGCGAATCGGTTCCGCACCGGCGAGATGCCCCTGGCCATCGCGGACTACACTTCCTACAGCTATCTGTCGGTATTTGCGCCGGAGATCAAGGGACTCTGGGGATTTACCGTGGTGCCGGGACATGAGGACGAGGACGGCAATGTGAACCATTCCGTCATCGCGGGCCAGACGGCTTCCATTATTCTGGATACTTCCGAACATAAGGAAGAGGCATGGGAGTTTCTGAAGTGGTGGACCAGCGAGGAGATACAGACAAGCTACTGCATCGAGGTGGAAAATATCCTGGGCGTTGCGGGACGTGTGGCCACCGCCAACATGGATGCGCTGGAGAATCTGCCCTGGTCCAACCGGGATATGAAGCAGCTTCAGGCTCAGCTGGGCTGGGTTCGTGTGGTGCCGGAGATTCCCGGCGGCTATTTTACGGAACGTCATGTAAAAAATGCTTTCTATGCCGTGTATAACAGCAAGGAAGACCCGCGGGAAACGCTGGAAGATTACGTGAAGACGATTAACAACGAGATAACCAACAAACGGATCGAATTCGGTCTGGATGAATAGAGGGGGCGAGGCGTATGAAACAGAAATTATCCAGTATGCTATGGGCAGATGTAAAGCATCGGCTTGTGATGACGGGAAAACAGATGAAAAGGGAGAAGATTTCCTACCTGTTTGTAGCCCCTTTCTGCGTGTTGTTCATCCTGTTTTACCTGGTGCCGGTGATTACATCCATCTGCCTGAGCTTTACCTATTACAATGTGCTGGAAACGCCCAGGTTTGTGGGATGGCAGAATTATATCAATTTGTTTTTTGCGGATGATGTCTTCCCTACGGCTGTCAAGAACACATTTCTCTTTGCGGTGGTTACGGGGCCCATCGGATATTTTGCGGCTCTGCTGATTGCATGGATGATCAATGAGATCAAGAACCGGTTCCTGAGGGCATTTATGACACTGGTATTCTATGCCCCCACGATTTCCGGACAGGCGTACTTCATCTGGAAATTCATCTTTTCCAGTGACAGCTACGGAATGGCAAACGGATGGCTGATGAAGCTGGGAATTACCTACAGCCCCATTCTGTGGTTTGAGGATGCCAAATACATACAGCCGATTCTGATAGTCGTCGTATTGTGGATGAGTATGGGAACCGGGTTCCTGTCCTTTATCGCAGGTCTGCAGAATGTGGACAGGAGCCTGTACGAAGCCGGCTATATGGACGGGATTAAAAACCGGTTCCAGGAGCTGTGGTATATCACACTGCCGTCCATGAAACCGCAGCTGATGTTCGGCGCGGTGATGACGATCACAAGCTCCTTTGCCATCCATGACCAGCTGGCGGCGCTGGCGGGCTTCCCCAGTGTGGATTACGCGGCGCATACGGTGGTATCCCATCTGGTGGACTACGGTACCATCCGTTTTGAGATGGGCTATGCATCCGCCATTGCCACACTGCTGTTCATGGTGATGATCCTGTGCAACAAGCTGGTGCAGAAGATTCTTAGAAAGGTGGGGAACTGACATGGCAAAAAAGAAGAGAAAAGGCGTCAAGCCAAGTCATTCCAGAACGGGTAATTTTTTCAATATGTTTCTGCTGGTGGCCATGGGGCTGTTCATGGTAGTGCCCCTGGTGCTTTCCGTCAGCAACTCCTTAAAGCCGCTGGAAGAGCTGTTTGTATTTCCACCCAGGCTGTTTGTAAGGAACCCCACATTGAAAAACTTCCATGATGTGTTTGTGCTGATGTCGGAGTCCTGGGTGCCGTTTTCCAGATATATTTTCAATACGGTGCTGATTACCCTTGTGGGCACCGTGGGGCACCTGATTATAGCAAGTCTCTGTGCCTATGCCCTGGCAAAGCGGAAATTCCCCGGAAGGAATCTGATTTTCGGCACGGTTGTGACGGCGCTGATGTTTTCCGGGCAGGTGACGGCGATTCCCAATTACCTGATCATGAGCAGAATCGGGTGGCTGGATTCCTATCTTGCGCTGATTGTTCCGGCAATCGCAAAGCCCATGGGACTGTTCCTGATGAAGCAGTTCATGGAGCAGCTTCCGGACAGCCTTCTGGAAGCTGCCAGAATTGACGGTTCCGGTGAATTCGGTACGTTTATGCGGATTGCAATGCCCCAGGTGAAGCCTGCATGGCTGACGCTGATCATATTCTCTTTCCAGGATCTGTGGAATATGCAGGGCGGTAATTTTATCTACAGTGAAAACCTGAAAACACTGCCCTATGCGCTGTCCCAGATCGCGGCAGGCGGTATCTCCAGGGCGGGTGCTACGGCGGCAGTAACGGTCATCATGATGGTGGTGCCGATTACGATTTTCATCATCAGCCAGAGCAGCATTGTTGAGACCATGGCGTCCTCCGGCATTAAGGAATAAGAAAGCAGGGGTATAAGGATGAGAAAGAGACAGAAAATATTGAGAATTGTATCGGGCCTTGCGCTGGCAGCCGGTATGCTGCTGTTCCGGGGACAGGAAGCCTGTGCGTCTGTCATGCCCTATGACACTTACAGTTATGACTGGTGGACGGAGGATGTTCTCCAGCCCCATGCCTATCTGTACACGGAATCCTATGCCGGGAACCGGTTCGGGTCGGAAATGAAGACGCCCCAGGATATGTTTTTCAGGGATGGTTTCCTTTACATAGCGGATACGGGGAACAACAGAATCCTGATCCTGACGGAAGCAGGAGAATATGTGGACGAAATTTCGGAGGGGCTCTCAGGCCCCCAGGGCGTATTCGTCACAAAGGAACATCGTGTCTATGTGGCGGATTCCGGCAATGGCAGGGTGGTGGAATATGACGAAGACAAAGATGTAGTCAGAGAAATCGGAAGGCCGGAGACGGACCTGATTGACGCGTCTCAAAATTATGTGCCCACCAAAGTGGTGGTGGATGATGCGGGGAGAATTTATGTGATTGCCTACGGCATCAACATGGGACTGGTGGAGTTTAACGAGGCCGGAGAGTTTCAGGGCTTCATGGGGGCCACTCAGGTAACCGTATCTCCCTTTGAATACATGTGGAAGACCTATTTTTCCACGGATGCCCAGAAGCAGAGGATGGAGACCATCATCCCCACGGAGTACAGCAATATCTTTGTGGATCAGTCGGATTTTGTCTATGCCACCATCAGCAACCTGTCCGACGAAGACCATCTGAACGGGGCGGATGCGGTGAGGCGCTTAAATCCTACCGGCACGGATGTACTCAGGCGGCTGGGGAATTACAGCATTATCGGCGATCTGTATTCCGCTTCCGACGAGGCAATGTGGTCTTCCTTTACGGATATCGCGGCCACGGATTACGGCTGCTACTTTATCCTGGACAATGCGGGGGGAAAGGTATTCTGCTATGACTATGACGGAAATTCCCTGTTTATCTTCGGCGGGATGGGGAGCAGGAACGGACTGCTGCGAAATCCCACTTCGCTGGTGCTGAATGATGACCAGAGCCGTCTCTATATCCTGGATGCCCAGCTGGGAAGCATTCTTGGCTTCGATATCACGGAGTACGGCGCCAATCTGCTGGGGGCCATGAAAGCCCATTATACGGGCAATACGGAGCAGTCCGACCGTCTGTGGCGGGAGGTGCTGCGGGAGAATGCCAACAGCGAGGTGGCCTATATCGGTATGGGAAAGATTTCCATGCGGGAAGGCGATTACCAGCAGGCCATGGATTATTTTAAGCTGGGCAACAGCAGAAAATACTACACCAAGGCATTCGAATTCTACAGGAAAGAGCTGATGCAGACCAGCTTTGCGAAATATATGGGGGTTGCGATTTTCCTCATCGCCGCGGTGCTGCTTGTGTCGGCGGGCAAAAAAATAAAAAGATGGGTAGGTGAGGTAAAGTGCAGAAATATCTGAAGTCCATGGCATATGGTTTTCATGTGATTACACATCCCTTTGACGGGTTCTGGGATCTGAAGCGTGAAAAGCGGGGCACATTGGCCGCGGCAGTGACGTTTGCGGTGCTGACGGTGCTCATGCTGGTAGTCAGAAAGCAGGGGACGGCTTTTCTGTTGAATATGAACAGGCTGGAAGACGTGGATATGATGGTGGATATCATTACAGTGGGGATGCTCTTTATCCTGTGGTGCGTCGCCAACTGGTGCCTGACCTCCCTGATGGACGGCGAAGGCAAGATGCAGGATATCGCCATTTTTACCGGCTATTCGCTGCTGCCCATGCTGATTATACAGTTTCCTCTGGTGGTGGTCAGCCATATGATCACGGCTGAAGAAGGAACCTTTTACTACGTATTTACGGTTATCAGTTATCTCTGGACCATAGCGCTGCTGGTGCTGGGCATGATGATTACCCATCAGTACAGTATGAAGAAGACACTGGTTACCACCGTGCTTACGCTGGTGGGGATGGCGATTATTTTGTTCATTGCCCTGCTCTTTTTCAGCGTGATACAGCAGTTCCTGACATTTATCGTGACGGCTTATAAGGAAATCAGGTTCCGGTGATGGAAAGGGGAAGAGGACAATATGAAGAATAATCTTTTCAACAGAGCGGCGGGAGTCCTGGCGGGAATGGCGATGCTGTGTACGCTGGTGCCGGGACAGCCTGTCAGGACGGTCGGGCAGGAAGTACCGGAAGGAATGGAACTGATCGCCTCCAATGATGTGCTGGAGTTGTATCTGGACAGGGAACTGGCCGGTTTCGCCATAAAGGGAAAGGCCACAGGGGAGATATGGTATACCAATCCACCGGATTTCGACGAGGACCCTCTGGCCAGTAATTATTACAAAGGCATGATGAAGTCGCAGGTTTCCATACGCTACTATAACGAGAGCGTCCAGGCATCCAAGATGGACAGCTACAATGACGCGGTGGCGGAAGGACAGTTTTCCGTGGAGGAGATAGAGAACGGCGCCAGGATTACCTATAACCTGGGAGACCTGGCGGATAAATATGTGCTTCCTCAGGTTATCAGCGTAGAGCGTTACGAGTACTATACGGGACTGATGAACGAGAAGGATGCCAGGAGCACGGGAAGAAATTACCTGTATCTGGACAAGGACGAGCTGAAGGGGGATCAGCGGGCCGAATATCTGGAGACATATCCGATCCTGGAGGAGCATCCCGTCTATGTCCTCAGCGACAGCGTGAAGGACTATAAGAAAGAGGAGATGACGGAATACTTCCTGGCGGCAGGCTACACGGAGCAGGATATGGAGCAGGATAACCTGGAGAACGGCTATGAGGCAGTGAATGAAAAGCCCTGGTTCAATATCACGGTATCCTACTATCTGGAAGGGGACAGCTTCGTGGCGGAGATTGACCCCGGGACGGTGGAGTATGACACGGAGAAATATTATCTTGTGGACATTGACCTGCTGAAGTATTTCGGGGCAGGCGGGCCGGAGGAGGAAGGGTATCTGTTCGTGCCTGACGGAAGCGGCGCGCTGATCCATTTCAATAACAATAAGCCGAACGCCCCCGCTTATATCGGTTATGTGTATGGGGAGAACAGGACGAGCCAGGTGAACCTGATCAAAAAGCCCGAGATAGACCAGAGTGTGACGGTGCGGATGCCCGTATTCGGGATGAAGAAGGGGGAGAGCGCCTTCTTCGCCATAGTGGAGGGCGGAGCCGCGGATGCGGATATCAATGCGGTTACCTCCGGCAGGACGGACAGCTACAATCAGGTGTATGCAGGATTCAGTTACTTAAGCTACGGAGCCATCTCCCTGGGGGACATGGTGGGGTCCAACAGCTTCCAGATGTATTCCCAGCCGATATTCGATGAGAATTTTAAAGTGCGTTACAGCTTCCTGGATGGGGAGGAAGCGGACTATTCGGGAATGGCAGCTTATTATCAGGACTATCTGCTGGAGCAGGGCATCCTGAGTGAGAAGGAAGAGGAAAACGGGGTACCTTTTTATATTAATTTTGCAGGAGCCATACAGAAATGGGAGTCTATCCTGGGCGTCAAATGTAAGACAATACAGGAACTTACCACTTATGAGCAGGCGGCGGGAGCGGTGAAAGAACTGGCCCAGGCCGGCGTGGAAGGCATCAGAATGGAGTACAGCGGCTGGAGCAGCGGCGGGCTGCACGGAACCGCGCCGGGAAATGTGAAGTCTTTAAGCCAGCTCAATACTTCCCGGATGGATCTGAAGGATTTCGTGGAAGAGATGGCGGCGGAAGGAATTCCGGTCTTCAACACGGCGCAGCTGCAGTATGTGTACATGGATCAGTTTTTTGACGGATACCGTGCGGAGAGCTATGCGCCCAGGTACTATGACAATACGGTGGCCCGGACCAGTGAATACCTGATTCCCAACGGGATAAAGGACAGAACCACCATCACCGACATGATCAGTCCCTGTTATGTGGAGGAGATGGCGGATACCTTCCTGAAAAAGACGAAGAAGTATCAGCTGTCGGGAATCTCGGTGGAGAGCCTGGCCAGCGATCTGTTCAGCGATTTTAACACCAGGGCTTACGCGGGACGGCAGGCCGCGGCGGCTTACAACAGCGCGGCCATGGCAAAGCTGGCGGAGAGCACAGACGGGAATCTGCTGGGAAGCAATGCAAATGTATACGCCTGGAAATACCTTTCGGATGTGAAGGACGTGCCCCTGGACAGCAACCGCACGCAGCTGATAGACGAAGTGATTCCTTTTTATGAGATGGTGCTTCACGGATATCGGGATTATACCGGGGAGCCGGTGAATCTTTCCAGCGATGTCAATACCATGATCCTGAAGAGCATAGAGGCCGGCGCAGGTATCTCCTTCGAATGGATCTGCGGGGACAATTCCCTGCTGAAGAACACAGAGTTTGACAGCCTGTATTCGGTCAGTTTCCGGGACTGGAAGGAGACGGCCATACAGTCCTGGCAGAGGGTGAACGAGGCGCTGGGAGCGCTTGGAAGCCTTCGGATCACAGGGCATGAGAGACCAGAGGCGGGCGTTTCCTGTACGGTTTATGAGGATGGTACCCGGGTGATCGTAAATTATAACGCTCATGAGATAAAATATGAGGGAAACACCGTGAAAGCACAGGATTTCCTGGTGATAAAGGAGGGGTGACATGGGGCTGTTTCATAAGGTAAATGGCAAAAGGAAGCTGACGCTTCGGGGAAAAGAGGCAGTTGCAGGATATGTGTTCGCAATCCCTTTCCTGGTTGGATTTTTCGGGCTGTTCCTCCCCATGCTGATCAAATCCATACAGTTCAGCTTCAGCAATATGACGGTGGAACAGGGAGGCTATGTGCTGACGAAGGCGGCCAACAACGGGCTGGAGCATTATATCAGGGCGCTTTCCATAGATCCTGAGTTCAATTTAAACCTCCTGGGATCCGTGAAGGACATGGCGGTAAATGTCCCGTTGATTATTATCTTCAGCTTTTTTGCGGCCAATCTGCTGAACATGAAGTTCCGCGGAAGGGGAGTGGCCAGAAGTATCTTTTTCCTGCCGGTGATCCTGACCTCCGGCATCGTGCTGGGAATCGAGTCGTCCGATCTGCTGCAGGCCACGCTGGGACCGGAGGGCATGCTGTCGGCGGACGACGCCAATACCGTATTCAATGTGGCGGGCTTTCTGCTGAATTACACGAATCTGCCTTCCGGAATCATCATGTATCTGTCTCAGGCGGTGCTGGGGATTTACGACATTGTTATCTCATCGGGGGTACAGATCCTGATCTTCCTGGCGGGACTTCAGGGAATCTCCCCCAGCCTGTATGAAGCCTCCAACATGGAAGGCGCCACGGCCTGGGAGAATTTCTGGAAGATAACCTTCCCGATGATCAGTCCGCTGATACTGGTGAATGCGATTTATACCATCATCGATTCCTTTACCAGCGCCAACAATGAGCTGATGCAGGAGATCAAGAACACGATCTTCAGCGATGTGAAGTACGGTTACGGTTCCGCGATGGCATGGATTTATTTCGTGGTCATTACCATCATTATCTGCATCGTGGGAGGCATTATCGGCAAACGGGTATTCTATATGGATTAGGAGGGAGAACAGATGAAAGCGCGTTCCATGGGAAAAGCAGGGATAAAGAGGAACAGGAAGAGGATCACAGTGGCAAGACTGGAACGGTTTGCATCGGCCATTGTCAGGGGCGTCATCATATTCGGAATCTGTTTCGTCATCCTGTATCCGATTTACTTAAAATTAAGCGTCTCATTGATGGATGAAAAGGATTTATACGATGCGACGGTAAAATACGTTCCCAAGCATTTTACGCTGGGAAATTACAGAAAAGTACTGGAGGGGCTGGAATACGGGAAGAGCCTGCTGTATACGGCGGTGCTGTCGGCGGGAGTCTCCGTGCTCCAGGTGGTATCCTGTATGCTTACGGCTTACAGCTTTGCACGCTTCCGCTTTCCGGGAAGAAATCTGCTGTTCGGCTGCGTGATCTTTTCCCTGATCGTGCCCCCGCAGATTGTGATGCTGCCCATGTTTATGAAATTCCGTTTTTTTGATATCTTTTCAATCTTCAAAGCGGTCACGGGAAGTACGGTGAACCTGATTGACACCCCCTGGCCCATGCTGATTCAGGCGGTGACCTGTACCGGATTCAAGAACGGATTGTATATCTACATGCTGCGGCAGTTTTGCAAGGGACTTCCCAAGGAACTGGAAGAGGCGGCGTTCATGGACGGATGCGGCAAGCTCCGCACATTTGTCCAGATTATGGTGCCCAGTACCGTGCCCATGATGGTGACGGTGTTCCTGTTCGGCTTTGTATGGCAGTGGACGGATTCTTTCTACACCGGTATGTTTATGCCGAAGGCAGCATTATTTTCCAATAAGCTCAGCGCGCTGGCAACCGTATTGCATAAGCAGTACGCCGCTATGGGCGGGGATATGAACTTTGTCAGCCCCGGATTTGCGTCGCAGATGAACAATACGGGAAGTCTGCTGGTGATTTTGCCGCTGATTGTCCTGTATCTGGTCTGCCAGAAGCATTTTGTGGAAGGCATCGGGCGTTCGGGCATCGTCGGATAAGGAAGACGGCGGTATGGATACCAGTACTCCATCCGGTTGGAAACCGGAGTACTGGAGCCCAAAACAAGTGAGCGTTTCCGCGGCGTGAGACAAAGGAAGTGTATGGTTATTTCCCGACGATTTCTGAGGAAGTGTCGGGCGGCAGAGGAATGGGCTCACGATTATAAGGACGTAAGGCGGGAATTTTCCGCCTTCATCATAAAAAACAAATTTTTTAAGAAAGGCAGGAAACATTATGAAAAAGAAGGCTTTAGCACTGTTGCTGGCAACGGCAATGACGGTGGCCGCAGCGGGATGCGGCAACGACTCCGGTACGAGCTCCGCACCGGACAACTCGGAGGGAAGTGTGCAGGACAGCTCACAGGAGAGCTCGCAGGACAGCACAGAGGATTCTTCCTCGGCAGAGGAAGCGGGCTCTGAGGAAGCGTCTCAGGAAAGCGAGGAGCCGGCATATGATTTCGGAGGCAGAACGGTAAGAATCGGTTCTTATTATGACATGACGCCGGATCCGGAGAAAAGTATTTTCGACAAGGCATTTGCGGACCGTATTGCTTATGTGGAGGAGAATTACAACTGTAACATTGAGTTTGTGGTGGTAGGTGACGACTATGTAGGCTCTTACGTTACTTCCGTGCTTTCAGGCGATCCGGTATGTGATGTAGGCTACATCCTGAGCTACAAGCTGCTGCCTGCATTGATCGAGGGCGGCATTGCCCAGCCTATCAGCGACCTGGGCGTGGTTGATTTCTCTGCTCCGTGGTATTCCACAGGCTCTACGGAAGCAGGTACCTACAAGGGAAAGCAGTATGCCATGGGTATGAGAGGCGCTGGCGTGCAGTACGGTATCTTCTGGAACAAGACGCTGTTTGACCGTTACGGGCTGCCCGATCTGTATGAGCTGTATGAAAAAGGCGAGTGGAACTGGGATAAATTCAAGGAGATCGCCCTTGCGGGAAACCAGGATACGGACGGCGACGGCGAGTACGATGTACATGGATTTAACTGGAGAGAGAACCTGATCTGGAGCTTTATGTCATCCAACGGCGCAGATGCGGTGAAGAAGACGGATGCCGGAGTGGAGCTGGCCCTGGAGACGCCCGAAGCTATGGAAGCTCTGGAATTCTATGCGGATTTCATGCAGAATGTACCGCAGCTGAACGGCTGGCTGGGCGACTGGCAGAGCCAGATCTGGGACTTCAGGGACGGCAATTCCTGCATGTGCTATGAGGCATGGTGGATATCCAGCGGTTATCTGGGAGAGATGGAGGATGAGTGGGGCTTCGTTCCCTTCCCCATGGGACCCAGCGGAACGGAATATGTCTCCTACGGAAAAGAGGCCTCTCCGTACATGATGCTTAACGGTATCGAAAAGCCGGAAGAGGTTGCGCAGATCATTGACCTGATCTTCCAGATTTTTGATGATGAGGAAGAGTGGGAAGAGGCGATTCTGGCAGCTTTTGAGGCCAATGCAACGGATTCCACGGCAGTTGATATCTGTATGGATCTGTCCCAGAAGAACAAGATTTCCCCGCTGATGGGCTTTGGTGATCTGAACGAAATGGTCAATAAGATGATGGATTCCCTTGGTAACGGCGAGCAGACGCCGCAGACGGCTCTGGAAGCAAACCGTTCTGCCCTGGAAGCAGCTATCGCGGATATCCAGAACCACGACTACGGCGCGGATATGCAGGAGCAGATGGAGAAGTATCTGAATCCTGAGGAGGAAGAAGCGGAAGAGTAAGGAAGCGCATTCAAAAAGCCGCTCCGCAGCTTGCAATTACAGGCAGGTTGGGGTAGAATAATAAAATATATACTTTGAAAGGTTTTTTGAAGATGTCGAACGGGAAGATTACAATTTACGACATTGCTAAGGAGGCGGGGGTATCTGCATCGCAGGTATCCCGCGCCATATCCGGCAATGGATATGTTTCGGAAGAAAACAGAGAGATTATCAGGGGCCTGGTTGAGAAATACAACTACAGGCCCAGTTCTGTTGCACGGAATCTGAAAAAGGGCAGGAGCAGTTCCATAGGATTTCTCATCCCGCATGTATATCAGGAATATTTTCCTTATCTCTATCAGAAATTCGAACAGGAAATGACGGCGAAAGGGTATATTACCATTGTGTGCAACGGGAGAAGCTGGTGTGAAAATGAGATCAGGAATCTCCAGCTGCTGGAAGATCTGCGTGTGGATGCCGCGGTTATTATGGGCGGAACGCTGGACCAGATCAACTGGGAGGGATATACAGATTATATTCAGGCAGTGAAGAATCTGAACAGCAGGATTCCCTGCGTTCTGGGCACCGAGCGCGCGGCCGAGCTTGACTGTCCCGGCGTGTATGTGGATGCAGGCGGCTGCGTGGACGAGATGATTGCCCGGCTGGCGGGAGCGGGGTATCGGAAGATGGGGATTATGGGCGGAGTCGGCAGCGTATATTCGTCTGTCCGTCTGAAGGCGCTTTTTCGGGAATCCGCGGAGAGGCATGGACTGGAAATCCGTCCTCAGTGGGTGATCAACAGTTCCTACAACTCCATGGACGGCGCGGGGGCCATGAAGCAGCTGCTGCAGCAGAAGGAACTGCCGGAGGTGGTCTGCTGCATCAATGACGAGGTGGCGGTAGGCGCCATGGGGGTGGCGCTGGACGCGGGGATGAAGATTCCGCGGGATATGGCATTTACGGGATATGGAGGCGTGTGGCTGGGAAGGGAATTCAGGCCGCAGCTTACCACAATCCAATTTGACTTTGAGACCATGGGGCGTATTCTGGCCGAGACGGTGCTGGGGGTATTGAACGGGAGCGGGGAGAAGAGAGTAATCCCTGTGGCACCCTGGCTGGAAATCCGGGAGAGTACGGGTGGAGAGCGGACGCGGAGCGAAAGTAGCCCATTGCGGGAGAATGGACGGAATTCAGAAACGTAATGACGCTTCATGGGGGATAAAATGAAAAATAATATACGATATTTAGTGAACTTTTTGGAAAAGTTCCTGTCTTTTTTTTCCCTGACAGCTGTGACGGCGGCTTTATGTCTGGCTCCGGGAGGCTGCGGGATGACGGGGGAAGAGGAATCGGAGCCTTATTCCGCTTCCGGGGAGGACGAAACTGCGCTTTCCGGGGAGAAAGAAGCCGCGTTTCCCGGGAAGGAGGGAGCTGCGGACCCGCGGTATGAGGAGCATATGGAGATATCCGTCGCCTACTGGCAGATTGACGAAGCCCTTAAAAACAGAGGCGATGATGATGTCCTTAAGGCGTTGGAAGAGAAATTCAACATTACGATTGTGCCGTGCAATATCACCTGGGACGATTATTACAGCAGGATACGGCTTTGGGCGGAGACGGGGGAGCTGCCGGATCTGTTTGTGGGCGCACACCGTATGAGTCAGGATTTTTCGCGGTGGGTGAAGGAAGGGCTGTTACATGAAATCCCGGCGGATTTATCGGCATATCCCCATCTGGCGCAGTATATGGACAGCCCGGAGAGGGCGCAGTGCATGATTGACGGCAGGCTGTACTGCATTTTCCGGCAGACCTATTCGGAGCAGGCGGAGACCGTCAAGGACAGGACCATTGCCTACCGATGGGATCTGGCCAGGGAGGCGGGAATCACTGAGGAGCCGGAGAACTGGGAAGAATTTCAGGATATGCTTGTGGCGATCATGGAGGCGGACAGCGAAGGAAAGCAGATTGGGGGCATGACGGCAAAGGATTTCAATATGCTTATGGGGCCTCTTTTCACCTACAGCATTCCGCTTGCTTCCTCCGGGGGCGTGTCTTATTACTGGGTGCCCCAGGGAGAGGGCTATGTGCCTGCGGTATTTGCGGGAGAGGAACTGGGGAGCGATGCGCTTCCCACCTGGAGACTGGTCAGGGAAATGTATGAAAAGGGCGTCATCGAGCCGGATATCTTTCTTTCCACCACGGCTCAGGCGGAGGAGAAATTTCTCATGGGCAAAAGCGCTGCCATCTGTTTTGACGGCGGGATAGCCAATTCCAAAACTTACGGAAATATCATTCAATACTGGGAGGAAGTGCATGGCTCGGAGTTTCTGGAGGATGTGCGCTTCCTGGATCTGATGCCTTCGGTGGACGGTGAGCTGTATTATACCGTCTGGGGTTACTCATGGAGTGAATCCTACATCAGCGGCCGGGTCAGCGGGGAGAAGATGGACAGGATACTGGCGCTGTACGATTATCTGCTGTCCGAAGAGGGACAGCGACTTGGCCGCTATGGCGTGGAAGGGGTAAGCTACCGGGTGGCGGAGGACGGAAGCATCGTGCTGCTGACAGAGGAGGCGCCTTCCGCTCTGTATCCCAGCATCGGAATGCTGGAATCTCTGGTTTCCTGGAACAACGATTCTCTGACCGTTCCGCAGGAGTACCGGAGGGAAGATGAAAAAAGAGTGGAACGGGCGAGGGAATGCCGGATTCCGGAGTATGAATATGAATGCAGCATGACAGCAAGCCGGATGGAGGACCCGCTCAGCATTGACATCAATCGGATTTTTCAGCAGATTGTACTGGGGACGGAGCCGGTGGAAGAGGTGTGGGCCAGGATTATTGAGGAATATAAGGACGAGGGGCTGATGGAGATGATTGAGGAGGTCAACCGGAGGGTGCGGGAGGAGTGAGCCATGATGTTGATGATATAGTCAAATCGGTTAGAAAGAAGAAACAATAAAAGAATGAGCTGTGTGTGCAGCCTGTTACAACTGCAAGCGCAGCTCATTACTTTTCATTTACTATAAAGGAATTCCGCTGTCCGATTTTAGTACCACAACTCCATCCCGGCTTCTTTTGAGAATACGGGCTTTGGCGTACTCATCGTTTTCTGCCTTTACCCTGCCTGCATTCCGCAAAATATTATCTGATCTTTGGCCGGGCGCATTTACAGAAGGAAGTCCGTTTACCGCATTTTTTACGCTCGCCTCACGTTCTTTCAGCTCGGCCTTCTTTTTCTGCACGTCATTTCCCAGCATCTCATCCTGCCGGATCTCTCCCTTCAGAATGGCGATGCCGCCTTCTATTCTGGCTATGACGACTTCCCGGCGTTCGGCCTGCTCCCTGAAAATATCTCCGCCGACAATGGCCTGCATTTTATCCTGTGGAATTCCCGAATTTTTCAGCCGCTCATCGCTGTCGTCCTCTGAGCTGCGTTTTAGCTCATCAGTGCTGCGCGATGTCTTTTCAGTGTTGCGTTCTGTCTTTCCTGCGTTGCGCCCTGTCTTTCCTGCGCCGCTCTCCGTGGCGCCTATGCCCGACATTTTTTCGGCGGCGTCTTTTGTAACCGGGGCCTGCGCATTCATGCTTTGTTCTGCGCTTTTTCCGGCTTTCCGGCTTTGCCCGGTTTTCTCCGTATCTTTTCTTTCGGCCTGGTGTGTCCGCGTATCTGTGTCCGGGGCAGACATTTCGTCTAAACGGTCCGCCTGCTTCTGTTTCCTGCTGACTTCCGCCTGCCGCTGTCTTAAGCGCGTGTTAAGACTGTTTAATTTCTGCTGAAGTTCCTGTTTCTTTTTGGAACGTTCTCCCTCGGACATTTCCTGCTTTGAAGAAAGGCCCTGCTTTTGCCGCTGTACCTCGGAAATTTCATCCTGAATATTCTTGCTGACCGCATCTGCCGGCTGGGCGGCTGCTTCCTGGCCGGTTCCCCTGCTTTGCCTGACATCCGCCTGCTGTACGGCCATTCTGTTCCGGCTGACCGCTGCGCTCTCCAATGTTCCCACACTGCTGATTCCCATGTTTTCACCTTCCATTCTGCTGAAAAATGTGCTACAGCGTTGTAACCTTTTCCTGCTTGATTCACATTATACACTTATTAATGCGAAAGTGCAATCAGTTCCTAGATTTAATCAGGATATACTTATATTTTTAGTGATGGCATCCGGGGAGATTCCATTTTCTTCAAAGGTATTATGTAATGCCTGGAGCCGGGTAGATTTTTTAGTCATAAGTATCTGTTCTTTTCCGCCTTAGCTTCTGCCGCATTTTAAGGCTGTATATAATCAAAGGATTCCCGGTTTCATAATCCTGATACCGGAAGCGCCTTTTTCTGCTGCAGTTCCTCATAAGTTCCCGATGCCACAAGCTTCCCTTGAGATAAAACCAGTATCCTGTCGTACTGGCGGAGTATCTCCTGATTCAGGCGATGGGTAACCGTTATCACCAGGCTGTCCTTCCGGGCCAGAATCTGCTGCTCAATCTCTTTTGCTGTCCTTTCATCCAGATTGGCGGTGAATTCATCCAGAAGAAGCACGCTGCTTCTCCGCAGAATGACCCTTGCCAGACTGATTCTCTGCTTTTCACCTCCCGAGAAGTTTTTCCCGCTCTCTTCCACCATGGTCTGGAGTCCCTCAGGAAGGGTATCCACGAATTCCTTCAGCCCCGCTTCCTCGATTGCTTTGTCCAGCATCTGACGCGGACAATCCTCAAACAGGGTGATATTGTTCTGCAGGGTATCGTTAAACAGGAACGCATCCTGGGACACAACGCCCACCAGTGAGCACCTGCTCTTCTCGCTCAGCTGCCGCAGTTCCGTCTGATCAAGGAGTATACGGCCTTCATAATCGGAATAATACCCCGACAGAAGGGACAGCGCCGTGCTCTTCCCGCTGCCGCTGCTTCCCACGATTGCATAATGTTTCCCGTTCTCAAACCGGAAGGACAGTTCCTGCAGGACCTCCCTGTCTTCCTGATAGCGAAAAGAAAGCTGCTCCAAGGTGATTCCGTCCCGGATACCCGGAAGGGTTTCCGTTCCAGCCTTCCTGTTTCCGTCCATCAGCTTTTCCATACGCGCTTGAAGGGGCTTGGCAGTGCGGAAATTGGCGATAATGGTGGGGAGCTCCGTGACCGGATTTATGATCTTACCGATAAGCTGGCCAAAGGCTATCACCATTCCAACAGAGAGCATTCCCTGTAAGCAAAACCATACAGTGGCAGCCATGATCACGACCGTGGAAAAGAAGCCTGTAAACAGCCCCATGCAGGAGCAGAGGATCAGTTGATTCCTGTTTTTCCGTTTGGCCTGCTCCATTGATACGTTTTTCAGATCATGTTTTTTTAAAATAGCCTTCATTATGCCGAAAGACAAAATCAGCCGAAATCCCCCGAAGGCATCCTGAAGATCCTGCATATATTCTTGGGAACACCGGGCGAAATTGATTTCCTGATTCCTGTTCCGTAAAATTTCTGTAATTTTATAAGTTTATCCTGGGATTTAATATAGAAGTTGAACTTGACAAATCATCAACGCTGTGTTACATTATGTTTAGATTCGATATGTCAACATACGACATATCGAGAGAAGACAGAAAGGAGCAGGCAAATTGAATGATGCGCTGCGAAAAAAATACATACCCATGACCGAGACAATCTACTATACGCTGCTGGCAGTTATCCAGCCCAGGCATGGATACGCCATCATACAATATGTCAACAGCCTGACAAAGGGCAGGATAACGCTGGGAACCGGCACCCTCTACACCATGGTGGGGCGCCTGACCGCGGACGGCGTCATTGTGACGGTACCCGGAGCCGATAAGAAAATTTACCGGATCACAGGGGACGGCATGGAGCTGCTGCAGGAAGAGACCAGGCGCCTGGAGAGCCAGCTGGCAGACGGGCAGAAAATGCTGGCAGGGGGGGTATTTATCGTATAGAAGATACAGGGCAGAGACTTGGCTTAAGAAAGGGCATATTTTGCACCGCCTTTCAAACGAGACGTACATTACAATGGCAATTCTCGGGATTGCGTTTATTTTGACGGGAGCTTTCCTGTACAGGAGAGGAAAAAGCGGTGTATGAGGAGGATGAGAATGAGACTGGAAGTAAAAAATATCCGAAAGACCTTCGGAGAAACAGAAGTGCTCCACGGCATCAATTTCACAGTGGAGAGCGGAAGGGCGCTGGGGCTGCTTGGCAGGAACGGCGCGGGCAAGACCACCACAATCCGCATTCTGATGGACGTGTTTCACGCCAACAGCGGAGAAATCCTGCTGGACGGCAAAAGGTTTGTACCGTCCAGGCATCAGATCGGCTACCTGCCTGAGGAGCGGGGGCTGTATCCCAAAAGGACAGTGCTGGATCAGATGATTTACCTGGCATGCCTGCGGGGGATGAAATCAAAAGAAGCGAAGGAAAGCGCCCTGAAATGGCTGAAAAGGCTGGAGGTGGACGAATATGCCGCAAGGAAGCTGGAGACGCTTTCCAAGGGCAATCAGCAGAAAGTGCAGCTTGCGGCTACGTTGGTGTGCAATCCGGAGATCGTGATTCTGGATGAGCCTTTCAGCGGGCTGGATCCGGTGAACTCCCAGATTCTGAAAGATGTGGTCAGCGAGCTGATTTCGGAGAACCATCTGGTGATATTTTCCAGTCATCAGATGAGCTATGTGGAGGAGTTCTGTGACCACATTGCTGTGATAGACCACGGACAGGTTGTAATGGCAGGGGAATTGAAGGAGATCAAGAAGGAATACGGAAAGAACCGCCTGATGCTGGCGGCGGAGAATTACGCGCTGGATAAGCTGGCGGAGAAGACGGAACGGGAATGGGGCTCTTATGTGGGCATCTCCGGAAGGAAAAAGGAATTCCTGATTCTGGAACTGAAGGACGGTGTGAACAGGCGCGCTTTCATGGAGCAGCTGGTGAAATCCGATGTGGAGGTGGAGAAATTCGGCGGATATGAGCCGTCCCTGAACGATATTTTTGTAAGTAAGGTGGGTGAAGAGGAAGTATGAAAAGATTTGTAATTGTACTGCGTTATGAGTTGAAGGAGTATTTTTCCAGTAAGGTCTTCATGGTCCTCACTGCCATGCTGGCGGTGCTGGGAGCCATGCTGCTGTTCCTGCCCCGTTTTGTGGATATGTCTGATTTCACGGGGGTGCAGATTGTAGGCGGAGACAGCGGGGAAGAAACGTCGAAGGAAGAGGGCGAACAGACAGCCTACATATATCTGGATCAGGCGGGGGTGGTGCAGCCTGAGATTTTGGGACAGATGTTTCCGGAGAGTTCCTGGTCAGAAGCGGCGGACGAGGCGGAAGTCCGGGCAGCCGTGGAAGCGCAGGAAGCGGAAGCGGGTTTTGTGGTCACCGGAGCGGCGGCATATGAATACTATGTTTATAACAAATCCATGACGGACAGAAATACCGCGGTTTTCGATGAGGCGATGAAGCTGTTCTACCGGATGGACTACTGCGGCAACGCAGGCTGGGACCTGGAGGAGATTGCGGCCATGTATGATGTCCCCATTGCGGTGACGGAGAATGTGCTGAACAAGGATTCGGAAAGTAACTACTGGTATTGCTATATGCTGGTGATTATCGTATTCATGCTGATTGTGTATTACGGGCAGATGATTGCCGTCTCCGTTACCAATGAGAAGAGCAACCGGGCTATCGAGGTGCTGGTGACCAGTACTTCTCCCAACAGCCTGCTGTTCGGCAAGGTGATAGCCGGAGCCATCGGAGGCGTCTTCCAGATGGGCGTGGTGCTGGGAGCCATTCTGATTTCCTACCAGGTGAACCGGGAACAATGGGGCGGCATGCTGGATATGTTTCTCCATATACCGGCGGAAGTACTGCTGGCGTTTGCCTTCTTCGGGCTGGGCGGCTACCTGTTCTATGCGTTCCTCTACGGCGCAATGGGTGCGCTGGTCAGCAAGACGGAAGACATCAGCAAGAGCGTTTCCGGGCTGATGGTGGTGATTATGGTGGTGTACTTCTTCTCGCTGGTGCAGCTGACCAATGTGGACGGGCAGATTATCCGGATTCTGTCATTCCTGCCTGTCAGCTCTTACAGCACCATGTTTGCGCGCATTGCCATGGGAACGGTGGCGCCCTGGGAGATTGTCGTATCCTTTCTGCTGCTGGCGGCGTCCATTGTGGGCACGGGAATGCTGGGGGCGAAAATTTACCGCATGGGCACCCTGCGGTATGGCAATCCCATTAAGATTACTTCCGCACTAAAGGATCTGAAGAAGAGCGAATAAAGCCTGAGAAAGGCAGCAAGGAAGTGTACAATTCCTGAAAAAGAGGCAGTACCGGTCAGCGGAGACTGCCTCTTTCTGAATTGTTTATAATGATTCCGTGTGGAGCTGCCGGCTAAGCGCGTTCCTGCAAAAACTGCAGAAACTGGGAAGTAAGCTCAGGATCATAAATTCTGCCGCTGTCTTCCCGCAGTTTCTGTATGGTTTCCTCTGCCGTATGGTATCCGCCTCTGACTGTTGGATGGGTACGGCGCATATAGTCGCTGGTGAGACGGATGATTCTGGCTTCAATGGGAATATTTCTTCCTTTCAGGCTGTTGGGATAGCCGCTGCCGTCCCAGTTTTCATGGGTGCAGTGGATGATATCCGCAATTTTGTAGAGCTCGTCGAACTGCCTGGCCATGGTATAGCCGTGTGACACATGCATATGTACCTGGGAGGTCTCTTCCTCCGTTCTGGACTGGCCGCGGATGACGAAGGATTCCGGCAGCCTGGCCATGCCGATATCCTGATATTGGGCGGCAAGGCTGATTTCCCGGGCCTGTTCTTCCGAAAACTTCAGGTACAGGGCAAATGTGCAGGTAAATTCGGCCGTATTTTCCACCACTTCTTTATTCAGAACCTGACGGTCATATAATCGTTCCATGATATAGTTGGGGATACGCAGTTCATGCTTCAGGGCAGTTTTGTTCTGGTACATCTTCACATCGGCCCTGGAGAAGCAGTCCAGAAGCGTCTCTGTCTCACTGTTCCACTCGGCGGCACCCAGCGCCACGGACAGGGGCAGGGTGAGGCTTTTATCCTGGCTGCAGTTGCGCGCCACCCGCCGACAGTAATCCAGAGCGGTTTCCAGAGTGGTGTCAGGCAGGAGGACGCGGAATTCGTCCCCGCCGCATCTGGCTACCAGCCAGTCGCTTTTGGCCAGATCATCCATAATTCTGGCGATGGTCTGCAGAAGCAGATCCCCCGCTTCATGGCCGAAGATATCGTTGGTCAGCTTCAGAAAATTGGCATCCGCCGATATTATGCAGATCGTCCTGTCCCGCTGTTCGGAATAGAAGGAAACGGTATCTTCAAATTTCCGCCTGTTGTACAACCCGGTCATGGAGTCCCGCTCCGCAAGCTCTTCCAGAATATTTTTCTCCTGACGGTACAGGGATTCCTGGTCTTCCAGCGAATTGACGGTGGATTTCAGACTTTTGTTCGTCCAGACTAACCTGCAGAGATGCCTTGTCACCAGGGACAACAGAGCTGATATATGGTTCAGCCGCTGGGCAGTGAGCAGCGGCAGCGTATGAATTCTGTCCAGATAAGCCGTTTCGTCTGTCTGCAGAGAACGGGCGATTTCCCGGTATCTGTCGTCGCTGAGGCAGTTCTCTTCCAGCCGGATGCCCTCTATCAGGATGGAGGCCGCATGGACTTCCTCCAGGGTAATGATAATCATTGCGTTTGTCAGCCCTGTTACAGGGCAGTAACGGATGTGGAAGGCAGATTCCTTCCAGGTACAAAGCGCAGTGATAAACTGTTCATAGGAGGCAGCGGCAGAGGGGGATAACCTGAATATTTCACGATAAAAGCCGCTGTAGCGGTTATCATGGACAAGCAGCTTCCCGGAAGGCGTCAGGATGCGGATGCCGGCCATTACGGCAATGGACAGGGCATCTGTCAGCTCCTGCAGAGAATTGATATCGGGAATATCGGAAATCAGGTTTTTCATGACTCACCTCCTGTTCTGGGATGATTGCGGGGGATATCCGGATTGCTTTCATTTCCTATTATACTGTTTTATGTCCCGGAAATCAAGGGATTATGCCTGGGAATAAAAAGCTGGTCTATAGTGATTTTCGCCTGTGAGCCGGGCGGACATCAATATAGCCTATAGAGCCAGATGCCCCAGTAACTGTTCTCCGTATCGTAACAGCCCAGGAAACGCAGGCCCATTTCTTCCGCATCCAGGATTTCACCTCCGGAGAACAGGTATTCGCAGCCCAGGTCTTTCAGCGCGTCCAGGTCAAATGCCAGATTTTCATATTGCACGCCGCTGTCCTTTCGCAGCATCCAGTAGGTGCCCGAGACGCTGTTGAACAGGTAGCATCTGCTGCCCCAGCAGTCGAAATAGACTCTTGCCTCTTCGTTTTTATCAAGTTCCCCTGCTATGACCTGCCTGAAGCGATGCTTGTATTCCAGAGGGTAGTTGTTGGAATATCCGTCCGCCGTGCGGAAGCCGTGCATCAGCGCGGGCGCCGGGCTGATTCCCAGATGGGCGACCCGGTATTCGGACTTATCCCTGCCGATGGCGTTCTCCAGCTGAGACATCAGATCCTCGGAGTAAAAGCTTTCCCATGACACATACCCTGTGATGGCGCTGCCGTTGTTGATCTGATTTACATTCATATAAAAGTAGGAATTTACCTTGATCAGATTTATGGTTGGCAAAAGCACCAGGGCCAGCGCCACCGCTTTGCACCAGACGGCAATCCCGCTTATTTTCCAGAGAAAGGCGAATACAAGGGCAAATTCCAGATACCATAATGCCGGATACAGCCAGTAAAAGCGTTCTGCCTGAAAATAGTGCAGAAAACCGTTTACGGAATTTTTGAATTCAGTCACAGGAAGGGACTTGCAGACAGCGTAAAATAACGCTATGCCCGCCAGAACCGCCATGCCGGCAAGGGCCAGACGGTACAGCTTCCGAAGCTCCGGTTTCAGGCATTTTCTTTTTTTCAGAAACAGGCAGTAAATTCCCTCTCCAGTCAACAGCAGGACAATCGGCAGAATCAGATGCTCGTGCAGTGATTCCGCATGCTGGGCGCTGTGGAGAAAGACGTCTTTTACAGCGGGCCAGAAAGCCAGGGGTGCGTTTACCAGCTCGTCCCTGTGGCTGGCATAGCTGCCGCTGCCCAGAAGCAGTTCCGTGAACAGTCTGTAATTTACAATGAGGTACACGCCGGTGAGCAGGGCGAAGCCACAGTATATATGGAAATTATGCTTTTTTTGTGCGAGACGGACCAGGATAGCCAGCAGCCAGAAGCTCAGCGCCACATAGCCGATCAGAACCAGATGGGTGGTAAGCCCGAAAAAAAGGATCAGAGCATAGGCCGCGCCCACATGCTTTTTTTCGGACAGCAGCAGAAAGGCATGGAGCAGAAGCGGTACACCCATGATCGACAGGCCGTATATCGGCTGGACGGGCAGCATGCAGAAGCATCCTGAGACGGCAAGCGCCAGAATACTGCTGCCGGAAAGCTTTTTCACGCTGCCGTACATACCCAGAAAGCCGCTGATACATACAATCAGATACTGTATCAGAAAGGCGTACAGAGCCGGGAACAGGCGGTATAAGGGAATGAACAGAATCGCCGAGGGCTGCATCCCGCTTCTGCCTATGCCCCCCAGCAGTTCGGGGAAGACATCTGAGCCGTCAAATAAATGCCTGGCATTCAGCACATAGGTCAGGAGCGTTTCGTCCAACTGGTCATGAATCGGAAATACGCTGCCCTGCTTTAATACAAAGTATGGGGAAAACAGAACTGCTATAAGCGGAAAACCGATCACCCAAAGAGACGCGCCGTCCAGCCATATGAAAAATCGGTTGAAAATGCCCGCAGGCTTCTTAGCTTTCAAAATTGAATTCATATTTCTCCTAATTAAGTCGCTGCGCGACGGCACTGAAGGATAAAGTCCCTTCGGCGCACCCGTAATG
>CANDMH010000006.1 GCA_947385785.1 uncultured Lachnospiraceae bacterium | reverse complement strand
CTGATGAATTTTATCTACATTCCCCTTGATATTTTCCGCGCCATGCCTCATAATAAGCTTAAGGAACTGGATGCGTGGCTGTACTTCCTTGGTTCTGACGACCCGAAGGATATGCAGCGTATCGTGCAGAAATACTCGTTTTTTCAGGAGCTTTACCAGGATATCATTCGTTTCCGTTACCAGCCGAAGGAGGTGATCAGCATGTATTCTGAAGCACTGGCCATCATGGACAAAAATACGGTGGAATATATGATCGATGAAATGCGCGCTGAAATCAGGCAGAATAAGCGTTCTCTACAGCAGAAAGATACTGCATTGCAACAGAAAGATAATATACTACAACAAAAAGATAATGCGCTGCAGCAAAAAGATGCCCTCATCAGGGAACTCCAAACCCGCCTGATGCAGTATGAGCAGAATTGACAACGAACTGCATCTACAGAAACTGCCGCGGCCAGGGCTTTTCAACCGTTTCCGCGGCAGTTTGACATTCTTTTTAGGAATTGTCTTCTCCACACCTTCTGCCGGCTCCCTGCCGGAACGTTATACTTGAAAAACGTTCATCGCAATGCTATATCTGTTGGTCTGACGTGTATCATTTTCTCCTGAATGCTGCCGCGCATTGCAAAGAGCCAACGGTTTATATCACACCCCTGCGCTGCCGATCTTATGCTGGTTTCCCAGCCGGTTTTATGCATAAAATTATGAATATTCCTCCACAATATTCATCTTTATGAAGATTTCAGGAAATTACCGTGATTTTTTCCGGAAATCCATTGACATTTTATACACGAAGTGCTAGTATCACTCCATTGGTCCGTACTGTGCGGATACAATGGTATCCTTTGGATACGATGGCATCCTGACGGATACGATGGCATCCTGACGGATACCAGCAATTTTATTTTGGGAGGAAACTATTATGAAAATGAAAAAACTGACAGCCCTGCTGCTGGCTTCTCTCATGGCAGTGTCCATGACAGCCTGCGGCGACACACCTGCATCCGGTGACGGAGCAGGCAGCAATGATGCAAGTGACAGCAGTTCCGAGAGCAGCTCTGACGCTTCCGGCAGCAGCGAAGAGAGCAGCACCGATGCCTCTGACAGCAGCGTGGAAGCCTCCGGTTCCGATGCAGCCGGCAGTTCCGACAGCGGCAGCGATGCTTCCGGACAGACAGGGGAATTCACGACTGCCGTAGAGGGCAAACTCACCATGGCTACCAACGCGGCTTTCCCGCCCTATGAATATGTGGAAGGCGGACAGGTAGCAGGGATTGACGCGGAAATCGCAGGCGCCATCGCCGATAAGCTGGGACTGGAACTGCAGATTGACGACATGGAATTCGATTCCATTACGGAAGCCCTCAAGGGCGGCAAGGCAGACATCGGTCTGGCCGGGATGACAATCACCCCCGACCGTCAGGAAGAGGTTGATTTCACCGTCAGCTATGCCACAGGCGTACAGGTCATCATCGTGACGGAAGACAGCGATATCACCAGCGCGGACGACCTGCTGGCAGAAGGCGCCAGCCATACCATCGGCGTACAGCGCAATACCACCGGCGACATCTATACAACCCAGGATATCGAGGACGCCGGCCTGGGAACCATTGACCGCTACAGCAAGGGCGCGGAAGCCGTACAGGCTCTGACCACCGGAAAAGTAGACTGCGTTGTTATCGACAATGAGCCTGCCAAGGCTTTCGTAGCCGAGGTAGATGGTCTGAAGATTCTGGATACCGAGTATATTACGGAGGATTATGCCGCTGCCATGAGCAAGGAGAATTCCGCGCTTTACGAAGCAGTCAACACTGCATTGCAGGAACTGATTGCGGACGGCACTATCCAGGGTATCATCGACAAGTATATCAGTGCGGAATAATTTCGGTTACTTACTGTGAAAGTCTTCAAACTGGACTCTGTGGCACCGCGAGGCGTTTCGTGCTCTTTTGCACGAAATCCCGAGACTGCTGTGCGCCAAACCCGCTTCTCTTGCGGGTTTGTGTGCATCTTCACAGTAAACCTCCAGACTTTCATGCAGGGTGGTGCTGCGGGATGCATGGAGGTTTACTGTGAAAGTCCTGTAACTTGCCTGCGGAAACCGCGCAGTCAAAATGAGCTTACCTGCTCAATTCTTGACCATAGAATGCTTACCTGCATTCTATGGTATGCAAGACAGCAGTGCGCCGAACCCGCTTCCCTTGCGGGTTTGTGTGCATCTTTACAATAAGCCCCCATGCAACTTCCTCGCTGGCCTGCTTTCATATATAATGGAGCACCGGAGACGCCAGGCCCGTCCTGCAGGCTTTCATGGCGTTTACTGTCCGGACTGAATCCATGTACAGAAACCGTCGGTTTAGGCTAAAGTTCAATGTAATCTTTATCGGAACACCCGGCGAGATAGACCGGATGTTGCAAAACACCTGTACACAAGCAATGCATATGACAAAAGGAGAATCCCCCATGAGACCATCCGCTTCTCAAAGCTGGCCCCTGGTAGCGCCGGACTGGATACAGAACGGCCCCGAGTGGCTGAACGATTTCGGATACGATGTCTACAAAAGCTTTATTTTTGACGACCGGTATCAAATGTACATAAAGGGGTTGGGAAATACCCTGCTGCTGACCCTCCTGGCGCTTCTCATCGGCGTGGCTCTGGGCGTGATTGTCTCTCTGGTCCGTGTATCCTGGGACAAAAACCACACGGAAATGCACGGTCCCGGCAGGTTTGCTTTAGGCTTCTTCAATGCCGTTGCCAAAGTATACCTGACCGTCATCCGCGGTACGCCCATGGTAGTACAGCTGATGATCATGTATTTCGTCATCTTTGCTTCCAGCCGGAACAAGGTTATGGTAGCCGCCCTGTCTTTCGGTATCAACTCCGGAGCCTATGTGGCAGAGATTATCCGGGGCGGCATCATGTCCATCGACGCCGGGCAGATGGAGGCGGGACGCAGCCTGGGCTTCGGCTATGTGTCCACCATGCGCTATATCATTCTGCCCCAGGCCTTCAAAGCCGTGCTGCCCACTCTGGCAAACGAGTTTATCGTCCTGTTAAAGGAAACCGCGGTGGCAGGCTATGTGGGGCTGACAGATATCACCTACGCCGGCAACATCATCGGCGGCAACTGCTATGATTATCTGTTCCCCCTGCTGATGTCCGCGCTGATTTACCTGGTACTTGTAATGTTCTTTACCTTCCTGGTGGGAAAACTGGAGAGGAGGTTACGAAGCAGTGAGCGATAATTTTATCATTCAGACAAAAGATGTACAGAAGCATTATAACGGCGGCGAAATCAAAGCCCTGGACGGTGTGAACGCTTCTGTCCGCAGGGGCGAAGTGGTTGTAGTCATCGGTCCCTCCGGTTCCGGGAAATCCACTTTTCTGAGATGCCTGAACCTGTTGGAGGTCCCCACGGGCGGACAGATTTTATTTGAAGGAACAGATATTACCGACAAAAACGCCAATATCAATCTGCACCGCCAGAAGATGGGAATGGTATTCCAACACTTTAATCTGTTTCCTCATATGACGATATTAAAGAATATGACCCTGGCTCCCATGAAACTGCTGAACAAATCCCAGAGCGATGCGGAAGCACAGGCCAGGACACTGCTGGAACGGGTGGGACTGGGAGACCGGGCAGGCGCTTACCCCAGCCAGCTGTCCGGCGGCCAGAAACAGCGAATCGCCATTGTCCGGGCTCTGTGCATGGATCCGGAAGTCATGCTCTTTGACGAGCCCACCTCCGCACTGGACCCTGAGATGGTAGGGGAAGTGCTGGAGGTTATGAAGGAACTGGCCAGAGAAGGCATGACGATGGTAGTGGTCACCCATGAAATGGGCTTCGCCAGAGAAATGGCGGACCGGGTGATTTTCATGGCAGACGGGAAGATCGTGGAGGAAGGTACTCCGGAAGAAATCTTCTCCGCGCCGAAGCAGCCAAGGACACGGGATTTTCTGGCGAAAGTGCTGTAAATACGAGAGCCTTGCGCGGCATCCGTCCCGCTAACCGCATAACCCCTGGGGAGAGCTGTCCGGGTACAGGGTCAGGGATATTCCCTCAAGATTCTGCCGCCAGCTGTCCGTCCCGGGTATTTATACTTGTGGAGGCATTTATTCTTGACAATAGAGGCGTTGCTTTGCTTCTATTGTATGCCGCTTACTACACCAGCATTGTAGAAGCTTTCACTCGTTATATACTCAGATTGGCAATTGTTTCCGTTCATGAGGATAAAAAGAGTCTCAACAGATCAGGAACTTATCAAAAAACAAATAAAGCCACCCATTAAAACAGCGAGGTCGGAATTTATCCGCCTCGCCACAGCATAGTCCGCAAACATACGCCTCAATCCTCATATACTATACAATATTGAAGTTCTTTATGCAAGTATTTTTAAGCTTTAATCTGTAACGATTGCAATCAGGTATGCCACTTTTCAAAAGTCAGAGAAATTAAGGCATTCCACAATTCATGACATCTTCAGCATACTATCCCCTACCTCGACTCCTGCAAAAGCAGGCTCACCCTGTTCTGAATCTTATCCACGGTCCTGTCCAGGTCCACCTGCCCGGAGAAGTACCCCTGCGCCTCCTCGTCGATGATATTCTGAATCACCGGATGCATCTCAAACCGGTTCTGCACGCTCTCCACCAGTTCCCGCACCGCGTCCACCTCTTCCTGTGTGGCGGCATATACCGCGATACTCCCGTCCTGGCCTCCGTAGTATTTTTTCGGCAGCTTTTCCTGCCCTGTGCCGTACTCGGAGTCGGTGTAATCATCCTGCATGGCGGCTTCCATCGTCTCATCGAAGCGTTCCTGCACCATGGGGAAGCCCTGCCCGCCGTAACCCTGCAGCAGATAAAATTTCACGAATTCCCATGCTCCCGCCTGGTTCGCGCTCCTCGCGTTCACTGCCACGGCGCTGCCCCTGAAATCCACCGCCGTCCCGCTGCCTTTTACTGTGGGAAAGCCGATGACGCCGAGGTTTCCGCCATACAGCTCCTTCTCCATCTGATAATCCGCCACGCTGGCCAGAATGCCCACTGTGAGCACCTGCTTCCTCTCCCGTATCCCCTGCAGATAGCCCACATCTCCGTCCCCAGGTGCATAATTTCCCGCAAAGGAAAGCACTTCCTTAAAATAATCCCCGTCAAATGCACAGCTTCCCGTATCCCAGTCCACAAACTCATCCATGGCCGCACAGCAGAGCCTGGTAAGCACCGGCTCGTCCGCGGAAAAGCCGCCCACGGCATTCAGATCCTTCCCGCTTCCTTCCAGGAGCCGGAGCAGCTCCGAAAAGGTGACGCCGCTCTTTCCCCCTGTCACATCGGCATAACCCCACATGGAATGGAGCTGGAAGGAAGGGGCAATGCTGTATAAATGCCCCTGCTCATCAAAGGCTTTCAGCACCGGCTGCACCAGCATGCTCTCCGAAACCGTCCCGTCTTCCTCCATGAAATCATACAGATCCGCCAGAACGCCCTTCCCGGAAAAAATCCTGTAATCGATCCCCGATACGCCGATGATGTCCGGCGCTTTTCCGGTCACCACGTCCAACTTCAGCTTCTCTGCGGCGTCCTCGTAGTTTCCTTCCCTGCTGTAATAATCCACAATTTGCACCATGTATCCGGCACTGTCCCGGTTAAACTGTGCCACGCTCTCCTCCAGATCCTGTGCCGTCATGGTCACTCCGAGGGTCACAATCGTTTTATCCGTACTGCCCGGCGTCAGGACAGCCAGTTCCAGCGCCCCTGATTCCCCATTCCGGTCAATGATTTCAATCCTGTCTTCCCCTTTTCCCAAAAATACAATGTCCGAGGACAGAAGCCCATAATCTGCCAGATCAAGCACCTCTGCCTTTTTCTGCGTATCATATTGGAATTCGTATATGCGATTTTCCCGGCAGTAAAGCCACCCCCTGCCGGTGAATGTAAAATGCTCCGGAATATTTCCGTCCTCCATGCCGAAGCAGTCAAAGGCCGTTCCCAGCATCATCGGCTCCTTCAGTTTCTGCCCTGACACGTCGAACTCCTGCAACTGGATTTCACCGTCGCTCTTCAGCAAAAAGCCCGGCCTGCCCTCCCCGTCTATCTGGAAATACAGCACATCCACTCCGGACATATTGGGGACATCCTGATAAAAAACGGTTTTCCCTTCCCTGTCCTTCACATAGACCCGGTCTGCCTCATACCATACTTCCCCTTCCACACCATCAATGCCTTCCATCAGCGGCATCATCAATTCGCACCAGATATAAGAATACCCTTCCGAATCTGTCTCGACGCCCCTCAAAACCAGGCCGTTTTCGGCAGAATAATCTTCCAGCTCTATCTTTTCATGCTCTTGGGAGCCGCCTTTTGTGTCAATCTTCCACAGACCGGTCTCTTCCCCCGCTGCCGGAAGATAGAGGTTCCCGTCCTCATCCGCCGCCATTCCGGACTGCAAAGCGGCGTTCTGCAGAGAAACCATCCCCTCCACGGCAAGGGTTTCCTTCCCGATACAGTCCACATGTACCTGACCGCCTCCGTCAGACAGCGCGTAAAATGTCCGGCCTGACGACAAAATTTGGGTATAGGCAGTCTCCAACGGAAAATATGCCGCCTGCCAGACAGCAGGATACGCATCCCAAGTACTTCCGCCCGCCTCTGCCTGTCCGGCGCCATTGTCCCCGCCTGCATTACCGTTCACACCCATGTCGCGACCCGTGCCTGCGCCGCCTTCCGTGCCCGCACCGCCGTCGCCGACATTGTTCTCCATGCCTGAGCCGCTTTTTATTTCCACTCCTGCAAGCGTTTCTATGACTCCCTGTGCTCTGTCTGCTTCCTCTCTCCCGCATCCTGATACGGCAAGCGCCAGGATTCCTGCCGCCGCGGCAATTATTTGTTTTATCGCCCTGTATTTTACCATACTTCGTTCACCCTCAATGTTTTCCCCGGTCTGCCGATGCTCCGTCCAACTGGAAACTGGATACAGGCACAGGCTCCAGTTTCCAGCCGGATATACCGACCTGCGCAGCCGATTTTAATACAATCTTATCCGTTTTTTGTATCTTTTTCTTTTCACTGTTGTATCCGGGTTGTATCGGGTTCCCGCATCCTCTTTTCCCGGGGAAGTGTCGGCAGATACTGATACGGGCTTAATCCATTTTTTAACATATCACAACAGTATCTTAGATATTTTGTACCGGGATGAAGTTCATGGCTCAGAGACGATGGCTTCCTACCGTTCAGAAAAAAATATCATCCGGGATATGCTCCATGATGTCGGAAATGTGACATTCCAGGAGATTGCACAGGCGGTCAATCGTACAGGTGCAGAATCCATAGACGGCGGCACAGGCAAACCAGGCACGTATGGGGGCAGTCCCCCATACGGCCGGAAATTGAGAGGCGCACTGGTTCATTTGTCAATAAATTCCCCATACTTCTCCCGCAGCAGCTCAATCCCGTATTCCCTGGGCGTGCCCTTAATCCGTTCCATGTACCCCTTCAGGGCGCCCCTGCAGTGCTCGGGTCCGCCTTCCCGCATCACGGTCCACATGGGATCCGTATCCCACCGGGAAGTCTTCATCATACTGTCCGTCCAGTCCAAAATCATCTTCGCTCCCCTGGCACACAGATCCGGCCGCTCCGGCGCCAGATTGTGAAGCTCATGAGGGTCCTCCTTCACATGGAACAGCATCTCATCCGGCAGCAGATGCCCGCCGCCGTGCACGGTGCGGATATAGATATAATCGTCAAACCGCACGCTTCTCTGGCACACATGGGCGCACTGGGTCAACACCGCATATGGCCTGGAACAGTCCGTTCCATCCTTCAGAGCTTTCGCAAAGGAAACACCGTCATAGCGGAAGTTATCCCAGCTTACCAGAGATGTCCCCAGCAGCTCCTGCATGGTAGGCGCCAGATCCGTATTGTCATAAAAGCCCTTCACCACTGCCCCTTTCCGCATTCCCGGCCAGCGGATAATCAGCGGGATCCGACAGACCAGGTCATCCGCCATTCCGTGTTCTGCGTACACACCAAACTCGCCCAGATCCTCTCCGTGATCCGCCGTGATGATAACTGCCAGTTCATCGTCATACAGTTTATTTTCCTTCATCCAGCCGATAATGCGCCCGATATTGTCATCGGTATACCGGATGCCGTCATCATAGGAATTCAGAAAACGCTTCGCCTCCTCCAGAGTCTTCAGACTGCCGGGATGTTTGGGCCACTGGGAAAAATGGTCGTCATTCCACATATTGATCTCGTTTGCCCCATGAGGGCCGATGTGCAGGAGATGCTCCGCAAAAATCTCCTCCGTAATCCAGTCGTCCGGCAGGGGCGTATCTTCCAGTCCGCTCTTATAATCTGCCGGTGTCCGGTAAGGCGTGTGGGGATCCCAGTAATGCACATGCATCATCCAGTTATCCTCTTTCCCGTGCTGCTCCAGCCATTCAAGCACCTTCGGCGTCACCATCTCCGCCGATTCGCCGCCCCGCCTGCCCACATTGTAACACTCGTTGAATCCGGCGTTAAACCACCAGGCGCTATGGCGCTCCGCGAAAGTGGAGAAGGATACCGTATGCATTCCGGCCCGGCGGAACTGCATGAACAGGCCGTTTTCCGATACTTCATCCGTAAAGCTTCTGTTTCTGCCCTGCAGGCGCATATCCGCCGCCGTCCCGCCATGCCCTACAACGCCGTTGTGTATGCCGTACTGTCCGCTGATCATGGAAGCACGGGAAGGAAGGCAGGGGGCATTGGGGCAGTAATAATCGTCAAAGCGAACACCTTCCTTTGCTATCTCGTCTATTACGGGCGTGGTATTTCGTCCATAGCCATAACATCCCATGTGGTCCGCCCGAAGCGTGTCAATATCAAACATAAGCACTCTCATCTCATTTTTCTCCTTCCTGGCCTTCTTCCGGTTCCTGCTCTGTCAGCATGTTCTCAATATACTTCCCCGCAGCAGGCTGCGCGGTATTAGCCCCAACCTCGCTTTGCCCGGTAGCACTCTGGTCGCAGCAGGCTGCGGGTGTTTGCCCCAACGCAAGTCCTATGATTCTGATTGCTGCCAGGCTGCAGGAAATCAGCATCGCGGCAGATGAAACCCGATTTCATTCCCCACTACTTTACCGGTTTCACGAAATCCGATTGATGCATAAAGCTTTGGCCACCCACTGTACTTTCACGGTTCTCCCAAAACAGGATTCTCCGGCACAAGTTCCGCGCACACCGGATAGTGATCCGACAGGTACAATCCGTCTTTCTGATCCGTCCATTTTTCCAGCTGTTCACATCTTACTGCTCCCCGGGTAATGATAAAGTCAATGCTTGACTGCCCATCCCCTTTCCAGTAGCCGTGGTATGTCACCCCGATATGCTCCGTCTGGTTGACAAAATCCGGATACTCCTTCAGAACCTGCATTTCTTCCCAGTCCGGCTCCATATTAAAGTCTCCGGTCACGATAATGGGAACATCCCCGAAAAAGGAATCCGCCGCCACCTTTTTCAGGATCTGCTCCAGAGCCAGCTTTCTGGCCAGCTGCCCCGCATTGTCCAGATGGGCGTTGGCCACCCGGAACACCTGCCTTGTCTGCATGTCCTCGAAAACCGCCTCCGTGCATATTCTGGGACAGACGCTCTGCCCCGGATAACGGGAACCGGGCACCTCCGGCGTCTCCGAAAGCCAGTAAGTGTCCATCTTCATCAGGTTCATCCGCTCTTTCCTGTAAGCGATGGCCGACTGCTCGTCCCGAAGGGACACACTGCGGCCGCAGCCTACAATATAGTAGTCATTCAGATTTTCCTTCAGCCACACCGCTACATGGGGCAGCACTTCCTGAAAACACAGGATGTCCGGTTTCTCCTGCGCTATTTTCTGCAGGATAAGCGGCTTTCTGAACTCAAAATTGTTCTCGCCGTCGTATCCGCAGTCATATCGTATGTTGAATGTTACAAATTTCATATAAGTCCATCCCTTTTTGTCATATCAATAGATTTTGGCCCTGTTCTACACAATCGCCTCCACCAGGGTCTTTTCTCCGATTGTAATTTCATGAGCCCCGATTTCTTTCTTCTGATTGAAGTTGAAGCTGAGCATGTATCCCTTCTTTTTCCCATAAGCGTCAAGATAGCCCACGAGCTGTTTTTCGCCCCGCTTATTGTACTCCCCGCCATGCCAGATTTTCATTTCTATAATGTATTGTTCTCCATTATAGTCAATGATCACATCCGTCCTCCGAAGCCCCCTGGTCCTCGATTCTATATAGTAGTTGCCCCTACCGTTGATAATCGGCCTCAGATATAACAGGAAAAACTTCCTTCCCTCTTCCTCCACGAAGGCTTCTTTCCGGTCACCGTATAACTCATGAAAATGCATCACAAATTTCTCCAGAACAAGCTTCATATTCAAATGGCCATTCACATGAAACTGACTTTTATCCTGCAGCGATGCCCTGTAAATATCCTGCTTCTGCATTTCGGCCGTCGAAAGATAAAAATTATAGAGCCGCGTTTCAAATATACGGTTCGCAATAGCAGCCTCTCCCCGTTCATTTTTAATAAAGCCGAACATGGTTGCCGTGTCTATTCCCGGGTCATCCGGGTTGTAAGCGATACTTTTCCCGGCAAACAGCAATGTCTGCAGCATCCCGTTCAGTTCCGGGTAGTTCGTCAGCTTTCCGATCAACGATTCAAACAGCGTGTTCTTCTCTGCCAAAATCATCCTCACGGCCTCATAAAAGCCCTCTGTTGTCCATGCCGCGCTCTTTGCGTTTTTACCGGCACCGACTTCCTCGTCCATCAGCTTACACAGCCTGGATACCAGAAACGGGTAACCCGATGTATAATCATACAACATTTGCGACATTTTATCGATGTTCATACCCGTATGATAATCATTTTCATATTCCTGAAGCATCCCCTCGATGTCGCCTTTTGAAAAGCTCATTTCGACCTTAAAATCTGCCGCAATGTTCCATGGATTGTTCACCTTCCGCTCATCCTCCGGCCTGAGTTTCCGCTTCAGATTTTTGATATCATACACACCTGCCAGAATAACGCTGCGAAAGGTTGCCTGCGTGGCCCGCCTGATATAGTACGCCCGCAGCTGGGCAAGAAAATCCAGAAAAACCTGATTGTCTGCCGTGCTGTCAACCTCATCCACCATCAATACCACCGGTTTGTCACAGGCCCCGCAGATATCGCTCAATCCCTCGAAAAGCTCCATCAGGGCAAAGTTGCCGTTTTCGCTGCCGGCATTCCGGGCCAGATGCAGCATTGCCGTCTCCAGTTCCTCAGTCACTGCCGTCCCGCCCTGCTTCAGGCTCCGCAGAAAAGATTTGGCAAAGGCCGATGCGAATACATGTCCGTCCCGGAACTTCGCTTCGTCAAAGGTCTGGAAATCCAGTGAAACCACACAGTAGGCGTCCTGCAGATACCGTTCCAAAGCCATCACAGTAGTCGTTTTTCCGTATTGTCTCGCCCTGTTTATCGTAAAATACAGTCCTTTGTCTATCAGATCCTTTATTTCCTTTAACCTGCTGTCCAGATTGACCATATAGTGCAGATCCGGTATGCATACCGCATTCACGTTAAATACCTTTGCCACTCTCTTCTCACCTTCTTTCCCGCCTGTTCGAAAACTGCCGTTCTTCTTCCCGGCCGGCCATTCCTGCTCTTATCCGAACAATGGCTTGCAGGCAGGATAAATCTCCCGGAATTCCCTGTAGCGCTCCTCATATTTCGCCACCAGCTCCGCATCCGGCTCAACGGTCTCCACCACCTTCACGACCTTCGCCGCAATCTCCTCCACACTTGCGTACTCGCCGCAGGCCACCGCCGCCAGCATGGCGCCGCCCATGGAGGGTCCTTCCTCACTTTCCAACACGTCCACCCGAAGATTCAGCACATTGGCGATAATCTTCTTCCACAGAGGGCTTCTGGCCCCGCCGCCGCAGATTTTGGTGCGTGTCAGCTCTATTCCCAGAGATCTGGCCACCTCCAGGGAATCCCGCAGTGCAAACGCCACGCCCTCCAGTACGGCCTGGGTCATGTCCGTCCTGGTGGTATCCATGCTCATGCCCAGGAAAACCGCTCTGGCGTTGGGATTGTTGTGGGGAGAACGCTCTCCCATCAGATAAGGAAGGAAATAGACATGGTTCTCCCCAAGCTTTTCAATGGCCTTCTGTTCTGCCGCGTAATCCTTTGTGCCGATGATGTCGTCCATCCACCACTTGTTGCAGCTGGCCGCGCTGAGCATGCAGCCCATCAGGTGATAGCTTCCATCCGCATGGGCAAAGGAATGGAGGGCATTATACTTATCCACCCCGAACTTTTTCGAGGAAATGAAAATGGTTCCGCTGGTGCCCAGGGAAATGTTGCACATGTTGTCGCCTACTGTTCCGGTTCCCACAGCCGCCGCCGCGTTATCCCCGGCGCCTGCCGCCACCTTTACGGAAGTGCCAAGCCCCAGCTCCCCGGCCGCCTGAGGCAGAAGCGTCCCCACCGCCTCGTAGCT
This sequence comes from uncultured Lachnospiraceae bacterium, assembly GCA_947385785.1. Taxonomy (GTDB): domain Bacteria; phylum Bacillota; class Clostridia; order Lachnospirales; family Lachnospiraceae; genus Acetatifactor. Next base: position 24,824 of record CANDMH010000006.1, on the reverse strand, counting down.
CTCGTAGCATTTTGCCAGCTGCGCGGTGGTAATGCCGCAGATATCGCACATTTCCTGAGACCATCTGCGGTTCTTCACGTCAAACAGCAGCATGCCCGACGCATCGGACACATCCGTGCAATGTACGCCGGTAAGCTTATAGGCGATATAATCTTTGGGCAGCATGATTTTGGAAATCCGTGCAAAATTTTCCGGTTCTTTATTTTTCACCCAGAGGATCTTGGGGGCCGTAAAGCCTGCAAAGGCGATATTTGCCGTGTATTCCGACAGCTTTTCCCTGCCGATGACAGTGTTGAGATAATCCGTCTCCTCCGTGGTCCTGCCGTCATTCCACAGGATAGCAGGTCTGATTACATTGTCGTCCTCATCCAGAATGACCAGTCCGTGCATCTGCCCGCCGAAGCTGATGCCTGCCACCTGGGATTTGTCCACATCCCGAATCAGCTCCCGGATGCCCAGGACGGTCTGCTCGTACCAGTCCTCCGGCTTCTGCTCCGACCAGCCCGGATGAGGAAAATATAAGGGATATTCCCTTGACACAATATTCACGATTTTGCCGTCGCTGTCCATCAGAAGCAGCTTAACGGCAGAAGTTCCCAGATCGATTCCTATATAATACATGGCTTATTCTCCCATTGAATTGTATTGTCACTCCCGTCAATCTTCCGTCAGACACAGATTCTTCCCCTTCAGTCCAAGAAAGCTTCCCTCATCCAGTCCGCCCTCCGCATGGCCGATAAGCCATTTGTTCACCGCGGTAAGCATGGCATCCTCGTTGGAAACGCCATCGCCGCATCTGGCTTCCGCCACCTTTGCATGGCTCCCTTTCAGCGGATAGTTTGTCCCTCTGGGAAGCACGATTGCCACCTGAAAGCCGCATGTCTCTACATGACAGGGCGCATAATGCAGCGTGGTGGCATAAACTTCCACAGCCGTTCCCGCCGGTACCAGGAAAGCCTGTACTTTGGAAGTATCATAGGTATGGTCCGCCTCCACATCCGTCAGAAGTCCCAGCATCAGCACGGCATCTGTCGCGGCAACGTTGATCTCGGAATCCCGGTGATACTCCAGGGCATTCAGCATCACATTATGTCCGTTGCAGTATCCGATCTGGATGGGCATCTCCCCGTACACAATCCTGGAAAGCTCTTCCATTACGGGAAGGGCTTCCAATGTCTCCACCGAGGGCTCGTAAACTACATCCTCAGGGCAGGGCGTCTTCTTCAGCGCCTCCACCAGTCCGGTAAAATCCACGTTGTCGATTACCCTGCCGTATTTTCTGAATGCAGGGTCTGTCACCTTTAAAATCTCCATCTTCTCATTCCTCCATATCGGTTTTTACTTAGGAATTGTCGGAAAATAACTGCTACAATTTCTTTATGCAAAAGCCCGGAAATATAAGAAAAACAGCTTTAAACTCGTAGCAGTTATTTGTAGACACTTCCTTATTACCATTCAATATCAAACAGTTCGTCGAAATCCACCTTAACATGCGGAAAATGAACGATTCGCAGTTCCTCTTTATTCTTTTCCGCAACCGTATTAAAAAGAAAGTACTGTGGCTCTCCTTTTTCGTCATAGTCAAGATTATATATTTCTACCTTTCGATTCTGCCAGTCAACAATCCAGTATTCGTTAATTTCTTCTCTGCGATAAATCTCCTTTTTACCCGTCCTGTCATATTCCTTTGTCGAATCGGAGAGAACTTCCATCACAAACTGAGGCGCATTTACGAACGTATTGCCCCGCCTTGATCTGACCTGGCAATTGATGGATGCGTCAGGAATCACAGTTTTCTTTTCATTATCGAGCCACCATGTATACTGAACATTATCCGGGAACACACGGCACAAACTGTTTTTCAGCTGATTGCTTACAATACTGACAAAATTTGTAATGACCATGGAGTGCTCGATATAAGCACCTGCCATATCCGTTAAGACAAGATTGTTCATAGCGATACCTGCTTTCCCGTCATACTCCCGCCGTCTTCTTCCACTCCCTGGAAATCAGCCAGTGCCCTGCGGCAGTGGGATGGACGCCGTCAATCGTCCAGTGCTCCGCAGGCTGCTTTTCCTGCGCCTCATCAAATACCCGCTGCAAATCCACAAAATCCAGATGAAATTCCTCCGCCAGCCTGCGGGTGATATCCCTGCGGATTTTTACTTCGTTATAGAAAGTATCCCACTCCGGGTCCGTGGCCGTTCCGTGAGTGACAAAGGTTCCCATAAGAATAACCCGCGTCTTCGGCAGGGCAGCATATGTCTCTCTGAGCAAAATCCGGTACACCTCCTCAAAAAGCGCCGGAGCCACGCCGTTTTGGTTGCCCAATTCATGCCATACGTCATTTACGCCGATAAAAATCGTCAGAACATCCGGCTTCAGGTTCAGGCAGTCTTTCTTCCATCTGGCCAGCAAATCCACCACTCTGTTTCCGCTGATGCCGCAGTTAAGCACCTCGCAGTCTCCGTCCTGCGCCGTAAGCTCCGCCTCCAGAATACGGGGGTAGCCGCATCCTGTGGCATGGGGATCTTCATAATTTCCCCGTCCCCAGTCTGTAATGGAATCTCCCTGAAATAAATATCTCATGCTTATGTCATCCTCTCTTTCTTTATTAGAATTTCTCCAAAACTACAGGAAACATTTCCTTTCACACTTCCTTAGGCCGCCGGAATTTTCCGTCCCGCTCTAAGTGCAGGCAGATTTCCATGCCGGCCCCCAATGCCGGCCCAATTCAAAAAACAGGGCACCGCATGGTTTTATTCTACCACACTTCCCTGTCTTTTCCTACCTGTTCAAATACAAATATTATAATATTTTGTATGTCCCCAGGATGGCGTTGGACGGAATCCGTATCATGCCGGACCTGAAGAATGTATGCCTGCTTACCGTTATGCCCCGTTCCGGACCAGTACGTTGCTCTTTGGTTCTGCATCGCAGAAACACCCACAAGTATGTCAGGCATAATACTGCGCCTGCGCCTCCCACAATTCCTTATACAGCCCCTCCTGCCGCGCCAGCTCCTCATGGCTGCCCCGCTGGACCACTCTGCCTGCGTCAAACACCAGAATATCCTGGCAGAACCGGCAGGACGCCAGCCTGTGGGAAATGTAAAGCGCAGTCTTATTGCCTACCATCCTGTCAAAGCCCGCGAACACCTCGCACTCCGCCTGCGGGTCCAGGGCGGCGGTGGGTTCGTCCATGATAACGAAGGGAGCATCCTTGTAGATCGCCCTGGCTATGGCCATCTTCTGCTTCTCCCCGCCGGAGAAAGTCACCCCATTTTCGTCGAAGTCCTTTCCCACGCAGACGGCAAGCCCCTCCGGAAGCTGTCTGACCCGCACTCCCACCCCGGCCCGGTCCAGGGCATCCAGCGCCCTGTCCTCATCCACCTGAACGGAAGCCGCGATATTTTCTCCCACAGAGATTGCGAAAATACTGAAATCCTGGAACACCACGGAGAAGAGATTGCAGTATTCCCTGTAATCATATTTGCGGATGTCAATGCCGTTTACCTTGATGCAGCCCTCCGTCACATCATACAGACGGCAGAGCAGTTTGATGAAAGTACTCTTGCCGGAGCCGTTTCTTCCCACCAGGGCCATGCGCTCCCCAATAATGAATTCCAGGTTCAGATCCTTTATGACATCTCTGTCAGATCCTGGATACCGGAAGGACACATGCTCGAACTGTACTTTGAAGCGGTTGTCCCGGCGCTTTTCCAGCGGTATCGTCCCCACCTGCTTGCGCTTTTCCAGTTCCATATACTTCTTCTGATCCTGGCTCAGCATAATAATCCGCTCCATGGAGCCCATATTCCCGGCCAGATTCGCCAGAGACGATGACAGCCTTATAATACTGGAAGAACAGGTCAACACCTGTCCCACGGTGATGATGCCAAGCATGGCCTGAACACTGGTAAACACATACACCAGCAGCCCCGAAAGCTCCGTTACGGTCTGGTCCGCCGCAATTTGTCTGCCGCTGATTCCGACCAGCCGCTTACATTCTTTCAGATACCGTATCCACACACGATGTACATCCTCCAGTATGGCCTCCTGCTGCCCGTAACAGCGCAGGTCCTTCTGCCCCTCCGCGGCAGCCAGGATATCGTGATAGTAGCCCGTCCGGTTTCCGATATCTGCCGTGCTGTTGTATATTTCCTGTATTTTCTGGCTGTATTGTCTGTTTTTCCGGTAATTCAGGAGCATCAGCCCGCCGGTCGCAGCCCCCAGAAGCAAAGTGGACAAAACGGACTGCGCAGAAACGCCGCCTTCCATCCCTCCTGCCAGAAGAGGAATCAGCAGGACCACCGCCGCCAGCACGGCGATGACCGATGAGAGACAGGACTCGTACTGATACATGGCCCATCCGGCCACCCCCGTCCAGGCTTCCTCTCCCCTGGTCCGAAGCTCCTGTACCCTCACATCCTCCAGATATTCATAGTCCATGGTAAAGCCTTTCCGGTTCAGCCATTCCCCTTCTATCTCGTGGATATATTCGTATTTACGATTATAATACTGCCTGCAGGCACAGCAGATACTCCCGCTGATAAACTGTATCCCAAATGCCGCCAGAATATAAAACGCCAGCCTTTCAAAGCCCAGCCCTCCCCGGATACCGTCCAGCAGCATCCCCATCAGTATCATGACAATGTACGGATACAGCCCCTCCACCACGGCAGTGAAGGTCACAATCCAGAATGCCGCCCTGCATTTTTGGATAAAATACCCTATGACCTGCGCCACCGCCGCGTATCTTTCTATTTTGTTTTCCGCATTTTTCCTGCTCATGTCAGCCCCTCCTTTTCCCGTTGGAAATTGTCTGGAAATAAATTTGCACTTTCAGGAGCGAAGCACCAGTATATATGCGCCTTCCCGTGCGGAAACCTGCAAATTTATTTCGTGACACTTCCTTACGATGCGCTCCGAGTACGAAGTCTTTCCTGCCACTGCTTCCGTCTCTGTCCACCCGGGCGCAATTTTCCGCATCCCGTTCCCGCCTCCAGCCCTGCGCCGCCTTTCTGCCCCGCATTGCGCCGGCGCTCACTTGTCAGGAACTGTCGGAAAATAACCGCTGCAAGTTTAAAAATGTTTTCAATCGTAAGTATGCATTACGAGATCTCCCATATCCGCCGCCCGCTTCTCCCGCGCCTTCTCATCCCGGTAGTACTGGCTCTGAAGCTCATATAGCCTGGCATACCTGGTATCGCCCTCCATCAGGGACGCATGGGTGCCCTCCTCCACAATCCTGCCCTGCTCCAGAAGAACAATGCGGTCACAGAAGCGGGTACTGGACAGACGGTGGGAAATATAGACGCAGGTCCGCCCCCTTGCCGCCTCTCCGAAATTCTGATACAGTTCATTTTCCGCTATGGGGTCCAGCGCCGCCGTAGGCTCGTCCAGAATCAAAAGGGGCGCATCCTTATACAAGGCTCTGGCAAACAGCATCTTCTGCCGCTCCCCTCCGGAAAAATCCAAAGCGTCCGGATTCACTTCCTTCACCAGTTTTGTGCCTCCCTGTTTCGGCAGGGCATAGTACTTTTCCCGAAATCCGGACAGCGTCAGTGCCGAATCCAGCCACTTCCTGTCCGTCTCACTGCTTCTGCCTCCCGTCAGATTCTCATCCAGCGAGAAAGGAAGCAGCGTGGCATCCTGAAACAGCACCCCAATCAGGCTGTAGTATTCCTCCCGGTTATATTTTCTGACAGGGATGTCATTTAAAAGCACCGTACCCTCCGTAGGCTCATAAAACCCGCAGAGCAGCTTCACCAGAGTCGTCTTGCCCGCACCGTTCAGCCCCAGCAGCGCCAGCTTCTCTCCCGGATAAATGGTCAGGTTTATATGGGAAAGGGTGGGATTCTCCTTTCCCGCATAAGTATAGGAAACATCTCTGAATTCCACCTTCACGCCCTGTGCCTTCAGCCGCGCCAGCTGCCCCTGCCCCATCCTGTCCCGCAGGGGCCACTTATCCTTCACTTCCAGAAACTCCCTGATATAGCTGACAGAGACGCAGAAAGGATTCAGATTCATCAGGGAGCGGTTCACCATGCCGAAATAGTCGGAAAATCCTGCCACCAGCCCAATATACAGCACGAAAGCCGACGCGCTCAGCTCCCCCTTCGTCACCAGATACGTCAGATACAGGTAAGAAGCGGAATTCAGCACAAAGGTGCCGAAATTCATGGCTATACCAGTGCCCAGATACCAGTTGTGTATCTTCTTGAAAACTCTGTCCATCCCTTTCAGCGCATTGTCGTATTTCCCCAGAAACAGCTCCGCCATACCGTATATACGGATATCCTTCCCGGCTCTGCTCTCCCTGGACTGCCTGCTGATATAGGCAGCTTCCTTGGCGTATCTGCTCAGCGCGCCGTGCTCCTCCCGGTGCTTTCTGCGCGCCAGCATGGCCAGTCTGGATTTCAGCCATATGACGACAGACATCAGAACCAGGAGCGCCCAGCTTCTGCCCGCAATGAAAATGCCGTAAAGCACCATGCCCAGCAGGCCGATGGCAACCGACGGAAACTCTTTTGCCGCTGACTGAAAATCGTCTCCGGAGCGCAGCGCCTTCCACACATTTCCGCTCACCGACTGCTCCTGCTCCATCACATCATAATCCATATACATGATTTTGCGGTACACCTTTTTCTTATAATAGAAAAAGCTCACATTCCCTCTCATCTCCACGGCATACCCCAGTGTCCGCCCCGTCACATGGCATATCCACAGAATCCCCGCTAACAGAGCCAGCCACACAATCAGTTTCCCCACAGGCCATCCCTCCTCCAGGCCGCGCACCGCCTCCGAGGGCAGCAGCGCCCCCAGAAAGGCTCCCGCCACGGTAGGCAGAATCATTCCGCACTGCCCCAGTACAAGCCCCTTATCCGCCTCCCACTCTGCCCGCAGATGATAGCAGGCATTGCTGAGCATGCCATATTTCTGTTTTTTCTGCGCTCCGAAAACGCGATTTTCTTCAATCATTGCTGCCTCCTGGTTTATACTATATACTCTCAGAATCTCTAAGCCGCGTTTTTCAGGCCTTTTAAGATTCCGATTTTGCTGATTCCTCCACCTTTTACGGAACCCCCAAATCAGTAACCGCCATTTTCTGCAAAAAGACTCCGAGAGGCTATTACTGTATGCCCAATTGCTTTGCAGTCATGTGACAGAAAGGCCGCCCATAATCCCGGCCCGGGCAGGCCGGTAAATTCTGACGGCTCTGAAATATAATGTACTATAAGGATACCACATCCCGGGGCAAAAATGTAAAATGGCGCACGAATGGTATCCGGAGACGCATAAACTGCAATTTATACTCACGCGCAGTAACAATTGCCAATCAAGCCCCTTTTTAACACTAAAGCCCTCGTTAAATTTCCTGATAAAGCAGCTTTATATGTCTATGGGGGCGATGCCTGCAAAAACATTAAAGGGGTTCTGCTATGAGGAATTGGGCGAGTATGACAAGGCTTATGATATGTGGCTTGGGATTGCCCGCGATCTTGAAAAAGAAGGCTATGAAGCTGAGAAGCAGTTCCCGCTGAAATTAGCCGAAAAGTGCCGGGCGATTCTGGAAAAAGATCCGCGACAACTGCCTGAAGATGCTGCGGTCTTTTGAACGTAAGCGCAAAATGCCCTGCGAAAATCCCTGAAAGATACCATTGCCGACAGGATTTTTTCATGCTATAATCAATCTGCCTGAAACAGGAAGCAGCAATACACTGGAAGTGCGTAAGGAAGTGAGGTCTCCATGCGGATCGCAATATGTGACGATGAAAAAGCACAGCAGCAGCTGTTGCAGAAATATCTGGCAGAATGGGCACGGATAAGCGGTACGTCGTTAAAAACCGAACTGTTCGCAAGTGCCGAAGCGTTTTCCTTTGCCTGGGAAGAGGACAGAGCTTTTGACCTGCTGATACTGGATATTGAGATGGGGCAGCAAAACGGCATGGAACTGGCGGCACACATCCGAAAAGAGGACGAGGAAATCCCCATCCTCTTCGTCACCGGATATGAAAAATATATGGCCCAGGGTTACGAGGTAGCCGCACTTCACTATCTCTTAAAGCCCATACGAAAGGAAAAGCTTTTCTCCCTGCTGGACAGGCTGAGGGAGAAAAGCCGCCGCCAGGAACAGCGGCTGTTATTCCAGACCGAAGACGGGCCGCTCTCCCTTCCGCCTTCCAGAATCTGGTATCTGGAAGCACAGGCTCACTGGTGTATTCTATATACAGCCGACCATGAATATACGCTGCATTCCTCCATCGGGGAGTTGGAACGGTTCCTGTCCGGTCAGCCGGAATTCCTGCGCTGCCATCGCTCTTATCTTGTAAACGCGGGACATATCTGCGCCATCCTGAAGACGGAACTGGTGCTCGATGACAATCGCAGGCTGCCCTTAAGCCGCAGCGCCCAGAAAAAGGTAAATCAATCTTTTATCGCCCTGCATGAAGATTCCGTGTTCCGGCGTGCCGCGCGCTGAAGAACTCCCGCACACGCAGTCCCTGAACCCTTCGGAAGTGCCTTCAAAATGCCGAAAGAGAGAAAGTCAAATGAACTGGCAGATTATCGCAGTATTTGCAGTCCTGGTCCTGCTCAATATACTCCTGTGGCTCTTCGCCATGCCCTGGTATGTGAACCGGCGGATTTCCCGGTTCCAGAATGACCTGGTAAACCGGCATTACGATGAAGTAGAGACAATGTACCGTAAAATGCGGGGCTGGCGGCATGATTACCACAACCATATCCAGACTCTGAAAGCCCATATGGACATGGCACAGTACGAACAGGCCTCCCTCTATCTGGACCGCCTGGAGGAAGACCTGCGCACGGTGGACACGGTGCTGAAGACCGGGAATGTGATGGTGGACGCCATATTGAACAGCAAGCTGACCCTGATTCAGGAACGGCATATCCAGACGGACGCCACGGCCCTGGTGCCGAAGGATATCCCCATTTCCAGCATTGACCTGTCCGTGCTGATCGGGAATCTGCTGGACAATGCCATGGAAGCCTGCATGCAGATACCCGAACCGGAACGGTTCATCCGGATTTACATTGACATCGTGAAAAAGCAGCTCTACATCTCCGTCACCAATTCCATGAACGGCCAGGCGAAGAAAGCCGGAGGACATTTCGCTTCTGACAAGCAGGGGCACCATGGCTTCGGGCTGCTTCGGATTGACAGTATCGTGCAGAAATACGGCGGCTTTCTGAACCGCCAGACGGAAAACGGGGTGTTTGCCACTGAGGTTATGCTGCCGTTATTGTGACGGCAGCACGCGCTGTTCAGGCGAAAACATTGCCATTTGAAATTGTATCACAAGTGAGCGCTTTCAGGATGCAGAACAGAAAAACGAAAAAGAATAAAGCAGCGCAGAAAAAGCATTCTCTTTACACGTATAATCAGCCCTCCGGCAGAACAGGACGAACCCTACATGAAAATCGAACGCCTCTACGCCATAACCATATACCTTCTCAATCATGGCAGAACACCCGCCAGCGAGCTGGCTGCACATTTCGAAGTGTCCCTGCGGACGATACAGCGGGACATGGAATCACTGTGTCTTTCCGGGATTCCGGTGATATCCATTGCCGGGCCGACAGGCGGTTACGAGATAGCGGAACGTTTCCGGCTGGACCACCAGTTTGCCACCTCCGACGATTACGCCTGTATCCTCACCGCCCTGCAGGGACTGGTGTCCGCCACAGGAGGACAGACGGCCCGGCGCACCCTGGAAAAAATAGCCAGTGTGTCCAGACCTGCAGACAATTGCCTCCTCCTGGATTTTTCCGTTTTGCGGGAAGGGGATACCGTCGCGCTTCAGGCACTGCAGTCTGCAATCGCCGGGAAACGCATGGTCAGTTTCACCTATACCAATAATAATAACGAAACCCGCACCCACAGCGTGGAGCCTGTAGCTGTACTGTACAGATGGTATGCCTGGTATCTTCTCGCCTATTCCAGGGTAAAGAGAGACTACCGCACCTACAAGCTTGTGCGGATGAGCAGCCTGGAGATAACCGATACCCCTTTTACAAAAGAACATGAACCGGCAGAGCTTATCCTTCAGAAAAATGACGCCGCGGACTCCCGCATATACCTGGATGTCCTTGTAAAGTGCAGGCCTGCTGCCGTTTCCCGCATAAAAGAGTACCTGAACGGAACCATCCTGCGCGAAAATCCGGAAGACCCCTCCGACGGCAGCATCCTGATGGAGCTCACCGTGGTTGAAAACGAGCAGCTATGGCTGGGAACCCTGCTGTCGCTGGGAGATAATGTGGAAGTCCTTGCGCCGGAGAAAGTGCGCAGACAATTGCTGGAGGCTGCGGAAAAAATCGTTTCCCTGTACGGGTAAACCTGCCGCCGAACAGCCTGAATGGCTGTCTGCCAAATCACTTCAATATAAATTTCAAAGCCACTTCAAATAAACTTCAATTTACCTTGCGTAAATGAAGTATTCCACAAATGATTTCCGCTTATACTCAGGAATTGCCAGGAAATATATCTGCACTTTACAATTTCCCTTTGATTACAGGGTTCGCGAAGCGGTTCCTGTAATATCTTCAGGCAAAAACCTGGAGATAATTACGACATACAGCTGTCGTATATAATGTGGTATACTATCAGCAGAAACTGTAAGAACGCCAGGACACCGGCTTCTTCAATTCACAGTTTCCGGATAAAAGTTTCCGCATACTATTTTCAAAATAGTAATGCAATATAAACGCAACGGAGGTATGAAAATGAATCCCTACAAAAACTGTCCTGTCTATGAAAATGAAAACTACCTGTTAAGGCTTGTGGAGCTGTCCGACGCACCGGATCTGCTCCTGGTGTATTCAGACGAAAAAGCCGTTCCTTACTTCAACGGCGACAACTGCCACGGAGACGATTTCCATTACACAACCCAGGAACGGATGGAGAGCGCAGTCGGCTTCTGGCGTCTGGCCTATGAGCAGAATGCTTTTGTGCGCTGGGCTGTCATTGACAGGCGCTCTCACCGTGCCGGCGACACTGACATCAATAATGCCGACGCTGCACACATTGACACTGCCCACGGTACTGCCGCCACTGCGGACATCGACACTGACAGCAGCTCAACCAACTGCAGTATCCACACCACAAATGACGGCACCGCTATTGGTACCATTGAACTTTTTAACCGTCAGGCCAACGATTTTTATCATGACTGCGGTTTGCTGCGGCTGGATTTACGCAGTGACTACGAAACTGCCGACAGCATCCGTGAAATCCTGTCTCTGATTGTGCCGCCTGCATTTGATTTATTCGGCTGTAAGATGATTGCCACAAAGATTCCGCCCTTTGCAGTCTCCCGAAAAACAGCGGCAGAAGCCCTCGGCTTTACTGCATCCTCTGAAAAACTGATTGGCGGAGATGACGGACGGGAATACGGAGATTATTTTGTCCGAATTCTCTAAAAAACAGTTGTACAGGCAGCACCTGGCAGGTATAATAAAACCCGTGGCAACACAGTAATACGATCAATCCAAAAAGGAAGGTAACACGCATGAAAACGAGAAACCACGGGAAGGCCTGCGCTTTCCTGCTGGCCGCACTGGCCATCTTTACCGTCTCCTGCGCTTCCCCCCAGTCCCTGGGAAGCCAGGACGCACGAAACGAAAGCAGCCCGGAAGCATCGGAAAGCTCCGGCAGAACGCTTCCAAACCGTCTGGGCGGCAGCGCGCCCGCCTCAGAGCTGACAGAAAAATATGACAGCTTCGCACAGGCTCACGATGCCTTCACCACCACCCTGGCCCGGGAAGAGAATGATGACTATCCCATACCCGAGCCTCCCGAAGGCCTCTTCGACCTGGTCTCCTATCCCTCCAAAGTGGGCGATCTGGCAGCATATGTGTCCAGCGACCCGGGCGACGGCCAGAAGCATCCCATGATTATCTGGGTGGTAGGCGGCTGGGGCAACGGCATTGATGATTTCCCCTGGTGCTATCCGGAATGGGACAACGACCAGACCGGCTCCGCCTTGTGGCAGGCCGGACTGCTGACCATGTATCCCTCCTTCCGGGGCGGCAGCGGGAACCCCGGTAATTATGAGGCACTGTTCGGAGAGGTTGACGACATTGTGTCTGCATATGAATACGCTGCCTCCCTGCCTTATGTAGACCCCCAGCGCATCTATCTGGGCGGCCACAGCACCGGCGGCACCCGCGCCCTGCTGGCCTCCGAGTACACGGACAAGTTCCGGGCGGTATTCTGCTTCGGAGCCGTGGACGAGATAAAATACCACAACAACAGCCAGTTCACCTTCGATACCAGTATCGAGGACGAATATGTCATGCGTTCCCCCATCTACTGGCTGGACGACGTGAGTAGCCCCACCTTCCTCATCGAAGGCAGCGACGGCAATTCCGAGAACCTGCAGCGCATGCTTCAGGCCACCGACAATGACAAAATCAGCGGCTATGTCATCGAAGGCGCCGACCATTTCTCTGTGCTGGCGCCCCTCACAAGGCTTGTGGCACAGAAAATCCTGGCGGATACCGGCGCACAGCCCAATATTTCCATCACCCAGGAAGAGTTGGACGCCGCCATGGCACAGGAGCCGTCGGTATCCCTGCCTGCGATGACCACACGCACCCTGGAAGAAATCGGGCTGTCCTTCTCCTGCCCTTATCTCTGGGATATCAACACCACGGAGGATTCCCGCCTGGCTGTCTATTCCCGCTACGAGGACGACAATGCATGGGATATGGCCGTACTCTATCTCTCCGCATACACTCCGGAAGGTGACGACGACCTGCAGAATTTTGCCGATTATCTGACACAGGAGGGATTTGATACCCGGGAAATCACCGTGGGAGGCCTGCCCGCCATTGACGGGACTGCCACATTGCAAAATGACGACGGGGAGCTTTTCTACCAGCGATATGTGTCACTCCAAAACAAATCGACAGGTGTAGATTTTACTTTCATTGTCCATGAAAGTTATCTGGAAGATGCGGAGCCGGTATTCCAGGCTATTGTCGACAGTATTGTACTCGATCCGGCACAATGATCCACCCTAATAAAAAGCAGATGCTCATTTCACATCTGCTTTTTATATTCTTTATTATGACTGCTTCAACCCGTTCTCAGGAACTGTCAAATAACAACAGCAATTTCTATTTGCAGACAGTTCCTTAGGAATTGTGCAGTTCCTTAGGAATTGTCGGAAAATAACTGCTGCAACTTGTTCAGGCAAAAGCCCCTGAAATACAGTAAATATTGCTATAAACTTGCAGCAGTTATTTGTAGACACTTCCTTACCCCCGGAACCGGTTCAGGCAGGCATACAGCTCCTGAATTCTGGGCTTCGCCAGCCCGCAGGGAACATAGGAACTGCTGAAGGGCTGCCAGCCCTGCTTTTCCCATGCATTCCATATCACCTGCACAGTCTGGCGCACCGTCTTTTTCCCGTCCATAACCTGCTCCAGTCCATAGCGCAACAGATGCGCCAGGGCATTCACCTGTTCCGAATCCAACAGCTGCTCCAGATAGCGCACATTGACCTCTTCTCTGTCCAGGGAGAAAGACTCCAGCCCAAAGGATTTCGTTTTCATATGCTCATGCCGGCCACCGCCGTCCCTGCTTCCTCTGCCGTCGTTGCCGTCACGACCTCCTCTGCCGCCTCTGTCGCTGCCCCAGTCTCCTCTGCTGTCGTTGCTGTCTCGGCCTCCCCTGCCGCCCTGGTTTCCTCTTCCTCGCTGCATGCCGTCACTGCAGCTTCTGTATTCCGTTCCGCCGTCCTCATCCTCCATACCGCCGTACCCGATGTTCCGGCTCTCCGGTTCCCTGCCGTCCCATCCCCGGCCGCGCCCTTTCTGGGTTTTGCGGAACGCGGGGAGCACGCGGTTGAATTCCGGAACCGCAAAGCCCGGCGCCTGTACCCTGGGCGCGGTATGCCCTCCGCACATCCCCTTCACCCGCTCCGTGATATCCACCGGGCGGTAGCAGTCCATCATCAGGATATGGTCCGCGATATAGAAAAAGGCTCCCGAGCTTCCGGCCACCAGGACAGTGGAAATTCCGGCCTTTTCATATAAGTCCCCAGCCCGCTCCAAAAACGGCGTGATAGGCTCCTTATCCCGGCTGATCACCTGCTGCATGAACTCGTCCCTCACCATGAAATTGGTAGCGGAGGTATCCTCGTCAATCAAAAACAGCCTTGTGCCGGCTTCGATTCCCTCCACCACAGCCGCCGCCTGGGAGGTAGAGCCGCTGGCATCCTCGGTGGTAAATTTCGTGGTATCCTTCCTGTTGGGCAGATCATTGATGAAAAGGGATATGTCCACATTCCGGATAGACCTGCCGTCCTCCGCCCTGAGCTTTAAGGCCGTGTCGTCAGTGATAACGAATTCCCGTCCATCTCCTTCTATATGATCGTACACCCCCATCTGTACGGCTTCCAGCAAAGTGGATTTTCCGTGATAGCCGCCTCCCACAATAAGCGTAATGCCCTCCGGAATCGCCATACCGGTGATCTCCCCCCTATGGGGCAGCCGGAACGTCCTCTCCATGGAAGCCGGGGAAGTAAAGGGAACGCTGTCGGCCATGGGCAGATCCGACACACCGCTCTTCCTGGGCAGTACCGAGCCGTTTGCCACAAATGCCACCAGTTTCTCTTCCTTTAAAATACGGCGCACCGCCTCCTGGTCCTCCGCCAGATGTACCACACTCTCCACCTTTTTTGCATCCAGCCTGGCATAAAATAAACTGTTTTCCACACACCGGGGCAGGAAGTCAAACAGTATCTTATCCAGCTCTCCCGCATTGATGGTGCGCCCGAAAGCGGGAAATCCCACATGGAAGCGCACGGTCAGGCCGTTCCCTGTAATCTGGCAGGCGCTGCGCTCCAGAACCGCCTGTCCGCAGCGGCTGATGGACAGCAGACCGCTTTTTCCTGAGCCTTTCGCCCTGAAATTGTACTGTTCAAACTGCTTTCCCACCTGCCTGGTCAGATAGTCCTGCAGGGCAATGCGGGAACAGTCCTTCTCATAGTAAGCAGCCGGAAACTTTGCCAGTATGTGGGGTATCTCCACATGCAGGCTGGAGGGCGACGCAAAAGGGTCGCCCTGTACATGGTCTATGACCAGAGTGTATCTGTCAAATTTCCATGCTCCCGCCAGAGATTTGTACGCGGGATAGCTTTTGTGGTCTATGGAGCGCAGCAAAGTTCTTAATTCCGTTTGTGTTTGCACGATTATTCGTTCCTTTCTATCTATATTCGGAAACAGGAGCTCCAGCATCTCCTGCTTCTGAAGCCTGTCAGACAAAGCCCTGATCCAGACATGGTTCTTCTGCTCCAGTTCCTTTCCGATGACGATCTGCGTTAGGAACAGGACTCCATCCACTCTACCTTTCTCTGTTCAAATTCATTATAACATAATTTATTCATTTTACAACTGCCGTCCTGCATTCGATTTTCTTTTTGTAGTCGCTGCTCTTATATCCAGTCAGGGTGGCATATGTAAGCACTGCTGATGCCACGGCTATGATCGCTTCTCTTTTGCCCCTACTAAATCCCCCGTTAGAAAAACAAGCTGGCACAGTTATAATCTGCCAGCTTGTTTTCTCAAAATATCTATGCCTTTTTCTTCTTCCCAAACAAAGTCCGGACACCCTCAATTACGAGAAGAACTGCCAGGACAATCAGCAGCACCGCCAGAATTGTCTGTGCATAAGGCCCCCAGTCCGCGCCGCCCGCGGCAATTATCCCCACCTGGTTCTTAATCGTGATGGCAAGGGAGCAGATGGTCACCACGTTCATAAAGGCCATGGGGAACAGGAACATCTTATTATTCTTACCGATATTCCCCAGCCATGCGGCAACGGCCAGAAGCCCCAAACCTGCCAGCAGCTGGTTAGCCGAGCCGAACAGCCCCCATATTTTTCCATAACCCGTCATACCAAGAATGATGCCCAACACCACCGTAATGCCTGTGGCAATATAGGGATTGACCAGTATCTTTTTATATCCGTCCTTCACATCGGCAGGCGTCTGTCCCGGCTCCAGCCAGAACTCCTGGAACATGAAACGCGCCAGACGTGTGGCCGTGTCCAGAGAGGTCAGGCAGAACGCGGAATATGTAAGGATCAACAGGGTATAAAGGATATTTTCCAGCCCCGCCATTCCGGGAATCGCCGCTACCATTGCCGCAATACCGCCCGCAAAAATATCCGTGGCCCCTGCCGTGTGTCCGGTCTGCCTTGCGTAAGCGATGGCGCACACCGTCAGAATCGCCAGCGCGCACTCCAGCAGCATGCCGCCGTAAGCGATGGGCTTCGCATCCTTTTCCTTATCCAGCTGCTTGGATGTGGTGCCGGAGGAAACCAGGGAATGGAATCCGGAAATGGCACCGCAGGCAACCGTGGTAAACAGGATGGGGAACAGATACTGCATGCCGTTTCCGTTATCCACCGCAAAACCGGTGAACGCCGGGAACAGCTCCGGGTCAATGTTCGGATGGGCACCAATGACACCGATCAGCGCCACCGCCAGCATGGCATAAAGCAGGAAAGAGCTCAGATAGTCCCTGGGCTGCAGCAGAATCCACACCGGAGCCACGGAGGCAATGGCAATATAAATCCCCACAATGATCATCCATGTATTTGTAGAAAAATACAGCGGATGGAAGTTCATGCCGATGGCCATGATAATCACAATCGCCACGATGCCCAAAACAGTAGAGATACCCATGGACATATTCCTGCGGTATACACAGAAACCAAAAACAATAGCAATCAGAATGAACAGCAGCGACACCATGGCCACCGATGCGTTGGACGCGCTGGCAGCCTTATCGAGCACACCTTCCCCGTCGAATTTAGCGCCGAACGTGGATGCCACGATGGAAGCAAAGGCAGCCACCACCAGAATCAGTGTCAGATAGGCAAAAATCAGGAAAAGCCTTTTTGCCCTCCTGCTCATGTTCGCGGAAATGACTTCGCCGATGGACTGTCCCTTATGCCGGATAGAAGCAAAAAGCGCCCCGAAATCATGTACGCCGCCGAAGAAAATACCGCCCACCAGAATCCACAGCACCACCGGAACCCAGCCGAACATCGCCGCGCCGATTGGTCCCGTGATGGGGCCTGCTCCCGCGATGGAAGAGAAATGATGCCCCATCAAAACGGGTGTTTTGGAGGGAACGTAATCCACGCCGTCCTCCATGGTATGGGCAGGCGTCTCCTCCCCGCTCTCGCCCACACCCCATTGTTTACAAAGCCATCTGCCGTAAAAAATATAGCCGCACAGCAGAACGGCCACCGAGATGATAACCAGTACCAATGTGTTCATAAATTCTTTCTCCTTTTCCTCTTATTTAAGTGTAATACATTTTTCAAAACTTTCCCCACACATTTCCCGCTTCCGTTGGTGGTGATTCTGTTGTCCTCCAGAACCTCCAGCACGGCAGTATGAAAATCCATCCATCCGTGCAGGGAAAATCGAAAACTTTTGTAAATGCGGCACTTCCGCAGCGCCCTTCTGGCATCTTCCCCGCAGGTATCACAGAGAAAGACGGGCGTGACATAAGTATACATATGCCCGGATCCGATATGCGCGCGATGAAGGCCATCCTCCCACGCCTCGTCGCGGCATTTTTCGAATATTTCCCTGGTGAGGTGCTCCACCTCATACAGGTAGACAAATTCCTCACAGTTCGCCGCCCACAGATTCGCCTGCCTGGAAACCACATATTTCTCCGAACGCTCGAAAAACTCGCAGACCGCGGCCAGGGGCTTTTGTCCCTCTTCCGCCATTGTAATGTTGTAATAAGCCCTGTAGCTTTCCAGCAGCCGGCTCAGCGCTTCTTCTCTGGTATATTCCATAAAAACAGACACATTCTTTCTTAAAAACGCTTATTTCATCACATTTCCAGTTATTATATAGCAGTGCAGGGCCATTTACAATGATGTTTTATAATCTGTTTTCTGATTTTTTATAATCTGTTTATATTTATAAACCTCTCCGGCTCCGCTTCCCCACAATTTCCGGTCATTGTAATTGGAGCTTAAAATGATGCAAATAATTAGCGGAAATGATGCAAACCCGGACTATACTTTACAGGACAGCTCCCATCAGGGATTGTCGGGAAATAACCGATACAGCTTCTTCAGGAAAAAGCCCGGAAATACAAAAAAGGAAGCGAGGCATCAAATGATGAAAAAGTATAAAACAAAGACCGGAAAACTGACCATAGCCCTGGGATGCGCCGCGGCATTGGCTGCCACAGTACCCGGCGGGTGCGGAATGGCAGACGCAGAAAGCAAAACCGAATCCAAAAGCCAGATAGCAGCAGCGGATAAGGAAGCAGATATCCAGGCGGAGGGTAAGGAGGCAGATATCAAGACGGCGGATAAGGAGGCAGATATCCAGACGGCAGATACCCGGAACACGGATATCCGGGAGACGGAATCCGAAAGCAGCGCCCAGGCCGAAAACGGCACTGAACCACTGTCCGACGTAAAGGACGAATTCCGAAGAGAAGTAACCTCCGAAAGCGGCGGCAAGGCGTCCTTCGGCCCCCGTACCACAGTGGTGCTGGACGGGGAAACCATTGATATCAAAGACAGATATGACGGCGTAAACGGCATTTCCGATATAATGGCCGTGGACGGATACTGGATCGTGGACGGGCACATCAGCCCTTATGTGGGCTATTACGGCTTTTACAACACCGAAACCCATCAGTGGGACAAGGAGTTCTTTGGCGCGCGTCTCACCTGGTACGGGAAGGACGATACGGATGGCGACATTCCCTTCTCCATGGACACCGTTGTCTATCTGTTCTGGAATGACCTGTATGACAGCAATGGGACACTGCTTGAGAAATTCGAGCTGGATGAAAATGATGAGTTTATCTATGATCTGAAACGGACCAGCACAGGCGTGGAAGTTTATATTCAGAATGTGAATGCAGAGATTGCGGATCGGATGGTTGCGGTGGATATTCCGCAGACCGGATCCGGCGCATCAGAAGGCTAAATGGATGTACCCCAAATGCACTTTACTTTTCGCAAATGAAAATATATTGCAATATGTGAACGGTTACCTTGCACAAAATCCAAAAATATGTTATTATGTGAAACATAGAGGTGCATAAAATGAGGTTAAAAAGAGAAACATACCTTAAACAAATCCGTCCCTATTATGATTCTGACATCATCAAGGTCATAACCGGAGTAAGAAGATGTGGAAAATCCATTCTTCTCGGTACTATCAGGGATGAACTGACAGAAAAAGGAGTCCCGGGCGATAACATCATTTATCTGAACCTTGAAGACATGGACTATGAATATATCGTGGATGCTTCGGATTTGAACAAAGAGATTAAAAGCCGAATCACCCACGAAGGAAAACATTATATCTTCCTGGACGAGATTCAGCATATAAAAAACTTTGAAAAGGCTCTGGCTTCATTCCGGGCAACCCTGGATGTATCTTTGTTCGTGACGGGGAGCAATTCCACATTATTATCCGGGGAACTGGCGACACTTTTGACCGGACGAACTGTGGAATTTGAAATACTTCCCTTTTCCTTCTATGAGATGAAACAATACTATGAGCTCAATCGAATGGAATGGAGCGATGAGATGTTTTCAGACTACCTGAAATGGGGTGGATTTCCTCTTCGATTCGATTATAAAGATGAGACATCAATACACAGATACCTGTCCAATCTCTATACAAGCATCGTGAACCGGGACATTGTAGGAAAGAGCCGGAACGCGGACAGGAAAGCATTCCTGGATATCTCATTGTATATCCTTGCCAATGCCGGCAAAGAATTTTCCATTGATAATGTCATTGAGGCTTATAAAAAAGAACAGAAAGAGATTTCCAGAAGAACGATTTACAATTATCTGGAACGCATGAAAAAAGCTTATCTCATTCACGGCGTGGGCAGATATAACATTACAGGAAAGTCTGCCCTGAGCAATCGGGAAAAATATTATGCCATAGACATGGGCTTTCGTACGATCAATACAAATACAATCAATTATGAGGATACTTTTTTCCTGGAAAACATCATTTATAATGAACTGGTTACCAGAGGTTATACCGTATTTGCCGGAAAAACTTTCAAAGGGGAAATTGATTTTGTCGCTGT
The DNA here is from genome assembly GCA_947385785.1 of uncultured Lachnospiraceae bacterium. GTDB lineage: Bacteria > Bacillota > Clostridia > Lachnospirales > Lachnospiraceae > Acetatifactor. The sequence goes on along the minus strand of CANDMH010000006.1, from coordinate 4,689 downwards.
CAGGGACGGAAAGAAATGCTTTATCCAGGTTGCCTATCTGCTTGCCAGTGAAGAGACTGTCAAAAGGGAATTCGGCGCTTACCGTAAAATCACGGACGCATCGCCAAAGTTCGTGATGTCCCTTGACAAAATCGATTTGAGCCACGATGGTATCGTGCATATGAATATCATTGATTTCCTGCTCAGAAAAGCGGATTTACTGCTTACGTAGCTTAAACCGGGCGTCTGGTTTTTATGCTGCAGGTTTTCATTAAATCGGAACACTGATTTAGTGTTGTTTCCAGGAGGCAACCGCACAGCATGAAATATTTCACAGTCATCTCCTCACCCTGGAATCCCTCTATGCCGGAACAAACCGGATGAGGCGAGGGCGTACAGCGCCGATTTAAAGGCTGCCCTGGCCGGGCCGGCAGGAGGAATGGGCAGCGGCAATCCTGTAACGGATGTGATATTACAGGAATGGAAGGACGAGACGGAGAAAAAAGACCTGTCCTTCCGGACGGATTTTTATTATCCCACGGACTCGGGTATCAAGGCCACACCTCTTCCCTGACCATCCGGACAGCGCAGGAAAAAGATGAAGCGAACAAAAGGCAGCACTTAAAGTCAGGATAATTATTCCTGAAGCTGTTATACTGTCCCTGACATCGGCCCGAGACTCCAAACGCATACGGAATGCGGGTTAAAAAACAGTGGTTTGCGAAGCCGCTAAGGAAATGTCTGCAGCGTTATTTTCGGGATACAGGAGGAGACAGTAAATGGAAGCGTACATTTTGGAACATTACAGGAAAACGGGGACCTACACTTATGCGGGAGCCTACGGAGACTATTTCCGTTCTTTGCCGGACGAGATTCCGGTACTGGGCAGGCTGGTCTGCAGCCAGGTGATACACAGGGTGACCCTGATGGAGGGGAATACCAATGCCAACGAAGGCCTTTTATACGGCGATATGAACCGCTACCCCTGGTATCGGATGCGGTGTGAGGATGACGTCTTTCTGACGGCACCTGCAATGACGGCGGAATTGTTTCGGATGGATGAGCGTGGTTTTGTGAAGGACAGGAAGGTAGAAGACAAAATTGTAGTAACATGCCGTTATGTATCCGTTCTTATGAGCGCCATTCTGAAGGCCAAGGGCATCCCGGCCAGATGCCGCGCCGGTTTCGCCCCTTATTTTAAGGAAGGAGTCAGCATGGACCATTGGATTAATCAGTACTACAGCGAGGAAGAGGGCCGGTGGGTTACCTTTGACGCAGACGGATTTTACGAAGAGGGAGGCATGCCGCTTTCCCAGTACGACATGCCCCCTGACAGCTTTGACTGGGCGGCGGAAGCATGGATTGCATTAAGATGCGGAAAAACGGACGGAAAACAGTTTCTCTATGCGGACGGACTGGGCACCTGTGCCCTCCCGGCGCTGATACGCTATCTGATATACGATTTTCATGCGCTGATGAATCAGGAGCTGACCTACACCTTTCTGCCCTCCTGGCTGTACGGGAGACTGGACCGGCTGACAGAAGGGGAACTGCAGGAGCTGGACCAGCTGGCGAAATTGCTTTTGGAGCCGGACAAATATTTCAAGGAGCTTTGTGCACTCTGGGAACAGGAGCGAAAGTTCCGGATACTGAACAGCCCGTTGGTGAGGGTGTAAAACGCCAAATGCCCGTCTGGCAGGCGTCGGCCCGAATATGCAGAACAATTCTGTCAGCAAAAATATTCAGAATCAGATTGCAAATGCCCGGAAACAGCTCCAGAAAATCAGCGCTGACAAAAACCTGACTCCGGAAGATAAGGCGAAAAAAAGCAGGAAATCCAACAGGAAATTGCCAGCTTAAACCAGCAGCTGCAGCAGCGCCAGGCGGAAAAGCGCAGGGAGCAGCAGGCAGAGCGTGCCGCCGAAAGAGAAAACAGGCAAAACAGCGGGAAGGAGGATGCTGCCGGACAGACAGTAAGCATCTCCCAGGCGGGTATGCAGGCTCTGCTTTCCGCCGATTCCTCCCTCAGGCAGGCAAAGGTACAGGGCAATGTGGCATCACGGATGGAGGGCAGAGCCGGCGTCCTCAAGGCTGAAATCAAACAGGATGCAGGTCAGGATACCTCCGCAAAGGAAGCGGAGCTCGCAGAGGCGCAGCAGAAGGCGCAGGCCGCTGAATCCGCACAGATGAGTACACTGGCGGAGGCCAGCCGGACACTGAAAGAAGCTGCGCAGACTTCCAGTAAAAACGCAGTGAAAGGGACAGGCTCCACAAGAGCAGATACTGCGGAGGAAACGGTTTCCGGAGAAAGAGACAGTGCAGAGAAGCCGGCCGCCGGGGAAACAGACACCGCCGAAAGGCCGGATGCCGCGAAATCCTCTGCAGGGAGAGCAGACACAGGAAAAACAGGAACTGTCAAGGGGGCAGACGAAAAAGCAGGAGCCGCCAGGGAGGCAGACCTGCGCCCTGCATTGCGGGAGCATGTGGATATTCTTATGTAACAAATCATTAGATGGCGACAGTCGCGGCGCTTTGCGTTGTATGCAATCCGCCGCAGGACTTGGCAGGGCTGCCGGGAATGCAGCGCGTTCCCCAGTCCTATTCAATTTAGCGTGCTCCGGTGAAATTATCAGCTGAATCCGTACGGACCGACGTTTCATTTTCCGCAATATGCCGTAAAAAGACGGTAATGTTTTCAGGGAAGCGCTCTGATAAAATATTTGCTGTCAGTTCCCGAACAGCGTATTCCTCAAAGGCATTTAACTGTCCGTCCTTATCACCAGACAAATAATAAGAATCATCAATACCTGGATAGACTCTTTCCTTTTCCAGGACGATATCCGTTACCGTGGTCACAGCAGTATGGACGACATGGTGGAGGAATTCATGTATCACAGAAGCTGACCGAAATACACCAGAACTAAACAGGAAACAGCTTTTCTCCAGATAGTAGTCTGCAGAGTAAACACATTTAACTGGATTTATTACAATCCGTATGTCCTGTACAGGAGAATCATATCTGGATATGCATATATTCAAACAGGATTGAATCAGCTGCAACTCTGCCTTATGCAGGATATTCAGTTTTGCGATCCAACTGTTTTCCCATTCCAGATAGCGGCAAAAGGAGTCACTGGAGAGAACTTTGGAGATTGCTGTTGGAAAATCATGGATCCAATCCCATAGCCTTTGATCCCGTTCACGATTAGTGATATTTCCGGCAGACATAATGCGGCTGCGGAAGACATCATAATTCCGGAACTGCGAATGGTCTGGCAGCAGATGGAATGTGGCGGTTTCCAGAATCGCCGCGCGAGGCCAGTACGGATAAACCTCACAGGTGTCCTGCCTGATCTGGGAGAAGAAGAACGGAACATCATTCATACCGACAAAGCTTAGAATTCTATCGTTATGCTCCCGGCTCCGCTCGATGGCATAGTAATCATATCCGCATTGCAGCAACGCAAAATAAATTGCAGATATCTCAGGAATATTGGTAATTGTAATCTGCCGCGCATCATCCATAGTATATCCTCAAACTTTCCTGAATTTCAGACAGATAATTTCTGAAAGCAGCCTGTTTTCAATCTACACCCCAGGCGACCCGGAAGTCCGATTTCCGACCTGATAGAGCACCGCCCATATACAGCATTTATTGCTTCTGAGTCATCAGAGAAAACTTATAATCAGTTCCTTCGCCTCATTCCATAAATCTTCCGGACATTCCTCCTTAAACTGAGCATTTCTCGCATTCATGTCCAACATTTTTACCTGATCACACAGTATTACGCCCGTTGTCCTTGTCCGCTTATCCAATTCTACATGAAACGGATGCTTTTTGTTTGTATTCGTTATCGGACAAACAAGCGCCAATGAACTATGGCGGTTCAAAACATCATTACTCAACACAATTGCCGGCCTTCTCCCACTCTGTTCATGGCCCTTTACAGGATTGAAATCCATAACAATAATGTCACCCTGCTTATAAACTACCAAATCTCATTCCCCTTCGGATCACCTACCTCAACCTCCGGTGTACTTTCAATATAAATTTCATCAAGCGGTTTATTGTAGAATGATTCTAACCTTTCCTGCAAATTAAGATATTTAGGCCTATTGATTTTCTCAATCGTCATTTTCCCATCATATATACTTATTCCTACCGTATCATCTTCCTTTAAATTCATTTGTGCTAATATTTCCTTTGACAATCTGATTCCCTGACTGTTTCCCCACCTCCGTATTATCGTTTTCGCCGTAAAATTCATAATAGGTTCTTTTGTCATCTCTAAATTTTTTCTTTCCATAGATATCCCTGTCTCTCTTCGCCCGTCTACTATCTTAAGTGGATATGCATCTTTCTTATGTGGATCAGTATCTTTGTACACTAAAACGTTTATCATATGATTTTATATATGATGGAGTATATCTCACGCCTTAAGTATATACAAAGTATATCCGTCTGTCAATAAAAATATTCATGACAACGCCAATTTCATGTCCCCCCAGGTGCTGTTCACGGCTTCGCCGCTCACAGCAACATGATGCCCCCATGGTCCAAAAACGCCTGACATGAAATCCACAGCTTCACCTCAGGCGTTCTGACCTTTTTCCTGAATATATTACAGGAACCGCTTCGCGAACCCTGTAATCAAAAATATATTACAGGAACCGCTTCGCCACCCCCCTATAATCAAAAGGAAATTGCAG
>CANDMH010000005.1 GCA_947385785.1 uncultured Lachnospiraceae bacterium | reverse complement strand
CATTGCTGCCACAAGATCCTTAGTCTTGCTCGTCTGCCAGTTCCGACACTTCCGCCTGTGCTTTGCACAGTTGTTATAGTACCACCTTACGCAGCAAAAGTCAAGCATTTTTTTCGGCCGTTTTTTTCGGGCTTCCCGGCAGGTTACTGTTCACGGCGTTCACGGCTTCGCCGTTCACAGCAACATGATGCACACAAAATGAGCAAAGTGCGCTCATTTTGGCGCCTGCAGTCAAAGCAACCGCTTCGGTTGCTTGGGATTGTTCGCGCAAAGTGCGCACGAAAACACCTCACGGAGGAACCTGTGAACAGTACCCCCGGCAGCCCATCCGGTTCCGGACAGGCTGCCGGCAGACACTTATTCCGCCAGATACATCTTCAGCCCGTCTTCCGCCTTCTGCAGCGTGTCCTCAAGAGTCTGTCCCCCCTTCAGATATCCCTCCATGGCTTCCGTCAGTACCTCCCGGATTTTCTCGTCCTCGTCTGCGCGCCTTTCCAGCCCTGCGCACACCGCCGCCAGCTGATCCGCCGTCTCCTGGGAATAGGCGCTGATCCGGAACTCCACCTCTGCTCCGTCCGCCACAATCTGGGTCTCCGCTTCCGCTTCGGATCTGTCCATGTGGGCATTGCGCTCCAGGGCAGCCGCGTTTACCGGAAATCCGCCGTAGGCATCCGTCTGCTGGACGGTCTCTGACAGAACATATTTCAGAAAATCCTTCGCCCTGTCCTTATAGGCGCTTTTTGTACAGATTCCCGTCTGCACCATGGGAATAAAGCAATTCTCAAAGGCGGCAAATTCTCCCTGGATATAGTCCATAATCGCCAGCGGAAACATGGCATTGTTAAAACCCTCCACCTCTTCAAATGCAAGCTTCGCCTCCGACGCAAGCTCCCACATATTGTAAGCGCGCTCATCCTTCTCCCTGGTATCCAGGATCCCGCAGTTATCTCCGATGGTTTTCAGGGCCTCCAGATATCTGCCCAGAGCCTCCCTGTCCAGCTCTTTTCCATCCACGATTTCATTGCAGAAATAGGGATAGAAACGGTCCACCAGCTCGCTTACCGTCAGCGGACCCATGTAGCTGACATTCTGTCCGGAGAGAAATGCCGCCAGTCCTTCCACAGAGGCCATGTCCGCAGCCGTGATGTCCCTGCCCAACGCCATGTTGAAAGCGAATTCCAGAGGCACCACATATCTGTGACCGTCCTCCCGCAGGTAAGATGAAGTAATATTGGAAAGAAGCTCTCCGTTTTCCTCCATGGGCCCCACCACATCATTGATATCCTCCAGCAGCCCCTTCTCCGCATAGGAATCCATATCCAGATGATCCATCACCAGAATATCCGGCGCCTCCTCCCCCATAAGCATGGTATTGAGCTTCTGGTATACCGCGTTGTAGTCGGTCTCGTCATAATAATACCGGGGATATTCGTATTCTATTGTGATCATGACCTCCGGATGCTCCCGGTGATACATGGCGGCCGCCTGATTCAGGAGATTGCTCTCGTAAACGGTATATATTTTTAATTCATCCGTTATTTCAATTACCGCATCAGGGTCATATTCATACTTTTTCAGCAGAGAACCGCCGCCGGATTTCTGAAACAGTGCATATATGGTTCCGTCTTCCCGTACCGCAAGTCCCGTACACCACCGGTCTGACAGGGAGAAATCCGTCTCTACTCCCGCCAGAAGCTTCTCCCAGCTGATTCCCTCCTTCGATTCGGCGTTTCCCGTTCCGCGGAAAATGCCCTCCTCTCCCGCCAGAATCAGAGTGCCGTCTTTCATGGGACAAAACTGCATCTGGCCGTCTCCCTGTGAAAAAGCAACCGAGAGGCTGTCGCCCCGCTTTCCTGCCTTCCACCGTTCAATCGTAAGCCCGGCGCCGGCGGAATATGTGGAATAAAGCCATACATTTTCCCCGTCAGACACTACATTGTCATATTGCGAGGTGATATCCCCGCTCTCCAGCACGGTTCCGGTCTGTGCGTCCAGGATGTCCGCGGAAGTATAGGAAATCGCCGCCAGCGTACCGTTGTCCAGGGCCGCAATTCCCGTGAGCATTTCGTAGCCGCCCCATTCCTCATGCAATGTTTTCCATTTTTCCGGCGTAATCTCCTTCGCCTCCCCGTTTTCTTCCGTCCACAGATGGGCTTTGAAATCTTCCTCCCCCTCTTCCACATAGACTGTGTAGAGGCAGCGCTTCCCTTCCCCCGGCAAAAGCAGCTTTGCTTCCGTCCATTCCCCGGAGACAGGCAGCGCCAGCGCGGCCATCCAGCCTCCGGTCACATCCGCAAAGCCGTCCTCCGTCTGCGCCCACTCCTGAAAGACAAGTTTCCCCTCTTCCGTTCTCGTGGCGACCAGGTGCGGCTTTCCTTCTTCCATAAAAAGCTGTTTCACCGTCCAGCCCTCCAGCTGCTCCGGCAATGCTTCCTCCGTCTCCACGTATCTTCCCTTTACAGGCTCCATACCGTCGCCTTTTCCTCCGTTATCTGAGCCTTTCTTTCCGCATCCGGCCATTGTTCCTGCCAGCAGTGCCGCACATAGCAGCGCCGCTGGCACTTTTCCATACTTCACCATTTTACCCTCCTATTCCAGTTCCGCCGATTCCCTCTCCGGTACCTTTTTCCTGTGGAGCATTTCCGGCCGCCAAATGATGCGTCCGTAAATCCTCCAGGCACCGGAGCGGTCATCGGCTGTTTCCAGTTCCGCCGATTCCCTCTCCGGTACCTTTTTCCCTATTCTACCTTTCTTCCGGGTGCCGTATCCTAAGATTTTCCTAATACTCTCCTTCCTTCGGGCTGTCGGAATATTAAGATTTTCTAAGGAATTGTCGGGAAATAACCGATACGGCCTGTTCAGGCGAAAGCCCGGAAATGTCTGCCGCCTGAAACAAATTGTCCAACCGGCGGTATTCTTTTTACAGGTTTTTCTACATATTTCAAATTGTCTCTTCTGAAGAAACATGCTAAAATACTTCGTATCATGTTCAGACAGAAAGGAAACCAAAATCATGAAGAAAAAAATTGCTTCCCTTTTATGCGCCGCCCTTCTGGCGGTAGCCTCTGCCGGATGCAGCTTTGGAGGAGACAGCAATGTAATCACGCCCGACCAGGACGGGTACGCTGAGGGCAAACTGGGAGACACCATGCGCAGCAGCTTTTTTGACTACATTGTAAACAGTGCCTACCTCTGCGATTCTTACGAGGATTACACGCCCCAGGACGGGTACGAGCTGCTTGTCGCCGACGTAACCGTCAAAAACACCTTCGGCGAAGCCATCCCCATGTTCGACAGTGATTTTCAGGTGCAGTGGGGTTCTGACGCGGCAGATTCCTATGACTTCCCTGTCACTTTCTATCTGGACGAAGGGACCAGCCTGGGGAATGAAGTGCTTCCCGCACAGTATGAACTGGCCAAAGACGAAAGCCGCAGCGGGCTTCTGATTTTTGAGGTTCCTGTCGGCGGGACGGAATATTCCATCTCTTATATGGAATATTTTGACGATGACACCACCGGCAGCACCTTCTTTGTCTTTTTTCCTGCCGAGAGAAAATAATCCGGGAAATCAAAAAAGCCATTCTGCCGCAGACGCGCCGCGGTAAAATGGCTCTTTGATTCGCAGAAAATTTCTCAGCCGGCGAAAAATACCCGGAACATATCCACGGCATATTTCGTGTCTTTCACTCCCGCCGTTTCCACTGCGGAATGCATGGCCAGCTGGGGCAGTCCGATATCCGCGCTGGAGACCGATACATGGGCGGTGGAAATGTTCCCCAAAGTAGAGCCTCCGGCAATGTCGGAGCGGTTGGCGTAAGTCTGGCAGGGCACTCCCGCCTGTTGGCAAAGCGTCCTGACCATGGCTGCCGATACGGCATCCGTAGCATATTTCTGGCTGCCCTGGAACTTCAGGACGATCCCTCCGTTCAAAAGGGGCCGGTTCGTCGGGTCCGCCTTCTCCGAATGATTGGGATGCACCGCGTGGGCGTTGTCTGCGGAAATCAGAAAGCTTCCAGCAATCAGCCGCAGGTACTCGCTTTTACTCAGTCCCAAACTTTCCCCGATGCGCCACAGCACATCCTCCAGGAACGTGGAATTGGCCCCCTGTTTCGTGCCGCTTCCCACCTCTTCGTTGTCAAACACGACGCAGACATTTATGTAGTTCTCCGGTGTACTTTCCAGAAATGCCCTGGACGACGTGTATGCGCACTGCAGGTCGTCCAGCCTGGAGGAAAGGACAAAATCCCCGTTCTCTCCCAGAATTCTTCCCCTTTCCCGGACATAGAGGAACAGATCATGCCCCAGAATCCGGTCGGTTTCCGTTCCCGCCGCTCTGGCAACCCTCTCGAGAAACATGTGCTTACCGGCATCGACGCCCTTCTCCCCGTCGCATGTTCCGTACAGCGGAAGCATGTCAACCTGGGGATTGTACCCGCTCCCGGCCGGCGTATCCCGACTCATATGAATTGCCAGGCTGGGAATCACCATCAGATCCTCATCGATATTGATCAGCCTGGTCTCGATTCCCTTCTCTCCCTTTACCACCACGCGCCCTGCCACGGACAGCGCTCTGTCCAGCCAGCTGGAAAGTATCATTCCGCCGTATTTTTCCGTATTTAATTTCACATATGCTTTTTCTGCCACCATCTCCGGAGATTCCTTCACCTTGAAAGTGGGGGAATCCCCGTGGGAAGCCGCAATGTGGAAGCCTGCCGCCTTTCCCCCGGCAGGAAGCCGAAATGCGATCAGGGCGGAATCGTTCCTTGTCACATAATACCCTTCTCCGGCCGCAAGCTCCCAGGCAGCGGTCTCCTCCAGCGGTTTGAACCCCCGCTCCGCCATCGCCGCCTTCAGATTCGCAACCGCATGAAACGCAGTGGGGCTCTTCTCTATGAATTCCAGCATTTCTTCCGCATACTTCCGATACTCATTCATTACAATATTACCATCCTTTACAAAATTCTGTTACAGGCTCATTCCTGTACCCTTTTTCGGGAACCGCTTCCGCCCCAGTACACCGCCTGCTTTTGCATTCATAAACATCCTCACAGATCCGCCCAGTGCAGCCCATGGGCTGCGCCATCTCTGCCATGTCCGGCTCCGGCGGCACGTTCAACTATAGGAAGCAAGTACAGCTTCCCATAGTTGAACGCGGCGCAAAGAAACGCGCCTTTAGGCATACTACAGGAAGCAGGTGCAGCCTCCCATGTCAGCGCTCCGCCCGCATGGGGTTCTCCAGAAAATCCTGGTAAGCCAGGCGGATACCGTCCTCCAGTTCCGTGGTGTAGCGGTATCCCAGCCGCTCCAGCTTGCTGACATCCAGCAGCTTCCTGGGCGTGCCGTCCGGTTTGGAAGCATCCCACTTAATTTCACCGGTATAGCCCACCACCTTTGCCACCAGCTCCGCTACCTCCCGGATGGACAATTCCCTGCCCGTCCCGAGATTGACGGTCTCGTTTCCGCTGTAATGGTTCATCAAAAATACACAGGCATCCGCCAGGTCGTCCACATACATGAATTCCCGCAAAGGCGTCCCCGTCCCCCAGCATACAATTTCCGCCGCGCCGGACTCCTTTGCCTCGTGAAACCGTCTGATCAGCGCCGGAAGCACATGACTGTGAGTGGGATGATAATTGTCATTGGGCCCATATAGATTGGTGGGCATTACACTGATGTAGTCAGTCCCGTACTGCCGGTTTAAATACTCGCAGTACTTCAGGCCCGAAATCTTGGCCAGCGCGTAAGCTTCGTTGGTCTCTTCCAGTTCCCCGGTCAGCAGGCAGTCCTCCTTCATCGGCTGAGGCGCCATACGTGGATAGATGCAGCTGCTGCCCAGAAACAGTAGCTTTTTGCAGCCGTTCTGCCATGCCGCATGTATCACATTCATCTCCAGCATCATATTGTCATACATGAAATCCGCCAGCGCCTCGCTGTTCGCCAGGATTCCGCCCACCTTAGCCGCCGCCAGAAACACATACTCCGGCTTCTCCTTCGCAAAAAAGGCTTCCACCTCATCCTGCCTGCACAGATTCAGCTCTTTATGGCTTCTGGTCACAATATTCGTATATCCGTTTTTTGTCAGGGCACGGCAGATGGCGCTTCCCACCATTCCCCTGTGCCCCGCCACATAAATTTTTCCGTTTTTTTCCATGTTAATCCCATTCTTTCCTGATTTCAGCCTTTATACTATCTGCTTTCCATGACCGTCCGGATTTCAGCCTTTATACACCACCGATTCGGCCATTTCCTCCGCCTTCTCCCGGCCGCAGAAAATCCCGGCAATGGCCAGTGCAAAATCAATGGCCGTGCCCATTCCCCTGGACGTGATCACATGGTCCGATACCTCCACCGGTCCTGCCGTTACCTCCGCGCCCTCCAGATGACTCTCAAATCCGGGATAACTGCAGGCCTTTCTTCCCTTCAGGATGCCCCTGTGCCCGAAAATACTGGGAGCCGCACAGATAGCCGCAATGTATTTTCCCGCGGCATAGAATGCGTCCACCTGCTCCATCAGGCCCTCATGCGCCTCCAGATTTCTGGTACCCGGCATTCCTCCCGGCAGCACCAGCATGTCATACTCCCCGAAATCCACCTGGGAAAAGCACAGATCCGCCTCCACGTTCACATTGTGGGAGCTTCTCACCCATCTCTCTTCCGTGACGGAAATCAGTCTGACATCCAGCCCGCATCTGCGGCAGATATCCGCCACGGTCAGCGCCTCGATCTCTTCATAGCCTTCCGCCAGAAAAATCGCTATTTTCTTCATTCCTTTGACCTCTCTTCCATAAAATATACCGCATGCCCCGCCTGCTCTACGAAGCCGTACGGACAACCGGCCGTCAACTACAGTATACACACAAAACGCAAATATTTCAATTCATACCTTTGGATTTCCGGGAAAATATGTTATAATCGAAATAACTTTGTATCCAGGAATCTGTCCTAAGGAAACAGTCCTGAGAAAGTGTTCTGAAATAATCGAATGTAAGGAGGTGAGAAATGGCTATGGAAATAGAACGAAAATTTACAATCCGTGAACTCCCCGGTGATCTGGAAAAATATCCTTTCCGTCACATTGAACAGGCTTACCTGAACGTCTCTCCGGTGGTACGTGTCCGCAAGGAGGATGATGAATATTATCTGACTTACAAGGGAGACGGCATGATGGCCCGGGAAGAATCCAATCTGCCGCTGAACCGCGATGCCTACTACCACCTGCGTGATAAATCCGACGGCAGGATTATCTCCAAAAAGCGTTATCTGATCCCGCTTTCCAATCCTGTCTTCCAGAAAAAGGAAGGATTCCCGGGACCGCCATCCGATTACACCCTGACCATAGAGCTGGATGTCTTCGACCCGCCCTTTGCTCCTCTGGTCATGGCTGAAGTGGAATTCGGCAGCAGAGAAGCCGCCGAGAATTTTATCCCTCCAGACTGGTTTGACGAGGATGTCACCTATCGCCCGGAATACCACAATTCCTATATGGCCCTGAAGTCATAAGGAAGTGTCTGATTCCTAAGAAAGTAAAAACCGCAGTTCCGGATTTTTCCAGTCTCTTTTCCGGGGCTGCGGCTTTTTCTCATAACAGGAAGCAAGAGCAGCTTCCTATAATCGAATGCGGCGCAAGGAACGCGCCTTTTATCAGAAGCGAAGGGACTGCTTCTGATAAGTTATATTATCGGAACACTCTCTCAGGATGTCACCGCATTTCCCGTATAAAGCTGATAATACTTGCCCTTCTGCTCAATCAGCTGGTCATGGGTGCCCTTCTCAATGATGCGGCCCTGTTCCAGAACGATGATGCAGTCGCTGTTTTTGACAGTGGAAAGCCTGTGAGCGATGACGAAGTTGGTGCGGCCCTTCATCAGCGCGTCCATCCCCTGCTGCACCAGCTTCTCCGTTCTGGTGTCGATGGAGCTGGTAGCTTCATCCAGAATCAGTACCGGCGGGTCCGCGATGGCCGCCCTGGCAATGGCGAGCAGCTGCCTCTGACCCTGGCTTAAGTTCGCGCCGTCGCCGTGCAGCATGGTGTCGTAGCCGTCGGGGAGACGCCGTATGAAGCTGTGGGCATTGGCCAGCACTGCCGCCCTCTTCACTTCCGCGTCCGTGGCATCCATCTTGCCGTAACGGATATTTTCCATAACGGTTCCCGTGAACAGGTGGGTGTCCTGGAGCACGATTCCTAAGGAACGCCTCAGGTCCGCCTTTTTAATCTTATTTACATTAATGGCGTCATAGCGTATTTTTCCATCCTGAATATCGTAGAAACGGTTGATCAGGTTGGTAATGGTAGTCTTTCCCGCACCGGTGGCTCCTACAAACGCAATCTTCTGCCCGGGCTTCGCATACAGCTCGATGTCGTGGAGGATCATCTTGTCGTCATTATAGCCAAAATCCACATGGTCGAATACCACATCTCCCTTCAGTTCCACATAGGTTGTGGTATTGTCAGCCTTATGGTAGTGCTTCCATGCCCAGAGGCCGGTACGCTCTTTGCTCTCCGTCAGCTCCCCGTCCGGCTTTCTCATCGCGTTGACCAGCTCTACATAGCCTTCGTCCACCTCCGGCTTCTCGTCCATCAGCCTGAAAATTCTGTCCGCGCCCGCCAGAGCCATAATGATACTGTTAAACTGCTGGCTCACCTGGTTGATGGGCATATTGAAGGATTTATTAAAGTTCAGGAAACTGGCAAGGCCTCCCAGCGTCAGGCCGGACACGCCCGTGATGGTCAGGATACCGCCCACCACAGCGCATACCACATAGCTTAAATTGCCCAGCTGGGCGTTCACCGGTCCCATGATATTGGCAAAGCGGTTTGCCTGGTAAGCGCTTTCAAACAGCTGCTCATTCAGTTCGCTGAACTGATTCAGGCTCTCCTCCTCATGGCAGAATACCTTCACAACCTTCTGACCTGTCATGGTCTCCTCAATACAGCCGTTCAGGGCGCCGATTGCTTTCTGCTGCGCAACAAAATACCGGCTGCTCTGGGAACCGATCTTCTTCGTCGCCACCAGCATGATTCCTACCATCAGCAATGTCATCAGAGTCAACGGAATATCCAGAATCAGCATGCATACGAAGACGCTGACCACCGTGATGACACTGTTGAGCAGCTGGGGAATGCTCTGGCTGATCAGCTGCCTCAGGGTATCGATGTCATTGGTGTAGATGGACATGATGTCACCATGTGCATGGGTATCGAAATATTTAATCGGAAGGGCTTCCATCTTCTCAAACAGATCGTTCCTGATATTGCGGAGCGTACCCTGGCCGATATTGACCAGTATCCTGGACTGGGTAAAGGATGCCACCACGCCGATGGCATAAAATACCGCCACCCTGAAGATTGCCGACGCCAGGGCATCGAACCGGGGATTCTCCTTTCCGATCAGGGGCAGGATATAATCATCTATCAGCGTCCGCATGAACATGGTCCCCTGAAGACTGCAGTATACGGACGCAAGGATGCATATGACGACTACCACCCAGCCAATTGCGTAATCCTTTAATGTATAACTCATGACACGTTTAAAAAGTTTGCCCGGGTTTTCTATCTTCGGCCTGGGGCCCCGTCCCCTGGGGCCGCCGGGTCCGTGTCCGCTCGGAGCCTGATTTGCTTTCTGGTTCTTATCTTCAGACATATGAAACCTCCTGCTTTCTTATTTCAGCTTCCTCCCGTCACCCAATGCCCTTATCCGGAAAGGCTTTCCCCTCTGCATGGTATACGGCCGTAATCTCCTTCTGGGCATCTTTCGCTTTGAGGCTGCTGTTTGTTCTGATTTTTCTCTTTCCATAGTCATACTCGTGAACGCATTCATTGACAGTTGAAGCGCATGATTTTGCGAAAGCGCTCACTCGTTATCCGTTTACGCCGGCAGGGAATCATGCCTGATTCTTCTCGTCAAAATCGCCGCTGCCGCTCATCTGGGCGTCGTAAACTTCACGGTATATCGTATTGTTCTTCAGAAGCTCTTCATGTGTGTCAAAGCCGTCCACCTGGCCGTCATGCATAACGATAATTCTGTCCGCATGCTCCACGCTGGAAATTCTCTGGGCGATAATCAGCTTCGTGGTACCGGGAATGGCTTCCGCGAAGGCTTTGCGGATCTTCGCGTCCGTGGCGGTGTCCACTGCGCTGGTGGAATCGTCCAGAATCAGTACTTTCGGCTTTTTCAGGAGGGCCCTGGCGATACAGAGTCTCTGCTTCTGACCGCCGGATACATTGGTGCCGCCCTGTTCTATGTAGGTGTTGTAGCCATCGGGCATCTTCTGAATAAACTCGTCCGCACAGGCCATCTCACAGGCATGCCTGCATTCCTCCTCCGTGGCTTCCCGATCACCCCAGCGCAGATTATCCAGGATTGTACCGGAAAACAGCACATTATTCTGGAGTACCACTGCCACCTGATTTCTAAGCGCCTCCATGTCATAATCCTTTACATTCACGCCTCCTACCAGAAGCTCGCCCTTCGTCACATCATAGAGCCTGCTGACCAGATTCACCAGGCTGGACTTGGCGCTGCCGGTACCGCCGATAATGCCGATGGTTTCGCCTGATTTGATTTCCAGGCTGATATCCTTCAGCACAGGATCCGCCGCATCTTCTCTGTAGCTGAATGACACATGTTCAAATTTGATGCTGCCGTCCTTGACCTGGCTCACAGGTTTCTCCGGATTCGCAAGATCCGCCTTCTCATCCAGTACTTCGCAGATACGTCTTGCGCTTGCCATGGACATGGTGACCATAACGAAAATCATGGACAGCATCATCAGGCTCATCAGAATGTTCATACAATAGGTCAGCATGTTCATCAGCTGCCCCGTGGTCAGGCTGTCCTGAACGATCATATGCGCCCCCATCCAACTGATTGCCAGGATGCAGGTATATACGGCGAAATTCATCACCGGGTTATTCCAGAGGACGATGCCCTCCGCCTTGCAGAATATTTTATAAATATCGTTGCTGGCTTTCTTAAATTTCTCTACCTCATAATCCTCCCGAACATACGCTTTCACCACACGAATGGCGGATACGTTTTCCTGTACACTTTCATTCAATGCATCGTACTTCGGAAACGCCTGAGAAAAATATTTCATCGCCTGGCTGACTATCAGCCCCAGCGCACAGGCCAGGAATATCACCGCCACCAGGTACACGCTGGCAAGCCGCGGACTGATGACAAAGGACATGACCATGGCACAGATTAACGTGGCTGGTGCTCTCATACACATGCGCAGGATCATCTGATACGCGTTCTGTATGTTCGTGACATCCGTTGTCAGCCTGGTCACCAGTCCCGATGTACTGAATTTATCGATATTGGAAAAGCTGAAGGTCTGGATGTTTTCATACATGGCCTTCCTCAGATTCCTGGCAAAACCGGCGGATGCCCGGGCACCGAACTGTCCCCCCATAATACCGAAGGTCAGGCTCAGCAGCGCCGCCCCCACCATCAGTATACCAATCAGATAAATATGCTTCATGTTGCCCGCCGTGACGCCGTTGTCAATGATGGACGCCATCAGCAGCGGGATAATCGTTTCCATGATTACCTCTCCGATCATGAAAACAGGGGTCAGAACGGAGTCTTTTTTGAATTCCTTAATCTGTGCTCCCAATGTTTTTAGCATGATTTTCACACTTCCTTTCGTTACACTCGTTTTTGTCGTGCGGATATTTTCCTCTTTCGGGTTCTGTGCTTCCCTCCGGGCTGCCGCCGTCGGAAGCCGTACCTGACTGCCTTTCCGGGCTGTCTCTGCCTGCAATGGTACCTGACTGCTTCTCCGGGCTGCTTCCGCCTGCAGCCGTTCCTGACTGCTTTTCCGGTCCGTCCTCCTGCGGCAAGACATCATACTCCGCCGCAAGCCCCTCCAGATTCTTCATCACCATTCCCAGAAGCCTGAACAGCTGCCGGACCTCTTCCTCTGTCATTCCTCCGGTAATGCAGTTTTCCATCATCTCCATATGGGCTTCCATCCGCGTGTGTCCCTGGAGAGCCTCTTCCGTCATTTGAATCCGCTTCAACCTGGCATCCCTGTCCTGCGCCTTGCGCACAATCAGGCCTTCACGCTCCATCACCTGCAATGTGTTGGTCGCCGTGGCACCGGAAATACGGAATTCTTTTTCCAGGTCCTTCTGATACACCGGCTGGTCCTGATGATGGTACAGATAGCCCAGAATGCCGCCCTGCAGCTGGCTTTTGGGGCCTTTCTCACACTTTGGACGACTGTTATGGATAATCAGCTTGATCTGATTCTGGATGACACGGAGTACAAATGTGATTCTTTTCTCTTCCATCGGCTCCTCCCTCTGACTTGATTTCAGTTTCTGCATTACGGCTCACACCTGCGGAACCCTGGAGCAGGGCATGTTTTCCTGACAGGTTTTCCTGAAATATTTTCCGCACAGGATTTTCTGCAAAATATTAGTACGCTAACCATTATTGTTAGCGTACTAACTTTATCGCATTTTACAGGATTTGTCAATTACTTTTCAGTAATACTTTTGTGAAAATTTTGTGAAGCATTATCGGTTTTAAATGCATTCATTTGGGAACCTTATTCTGACTCCGCAATCTCCCTCCGCACTTCCTCTATGTCGTTCTCTGAAAAGCTTGACACTATAAATGCAATTTCTTCTATGGGATAATTTTTTCTGATCATCTTAACCACGGATTCCCTTGCCGCCTGCCGTTTCTCTTCCTCTGCCTCTGCAAGTATCTGCTGTTTTTCCTCCTCGGACTCTGCAAGTATCTGCTGTTTTTCTTCCTCCGCCTCTGCGAGCATCTGCTGTTTTTCTTCCTCCGCCTCTGCAAGTATCTGCTGCTTTTCCTGTTCAATAATCCACCCAACCTTGGTCATTTCAATCCTCCTCCTTATTTGATTCGCCGTTTCCATATCAATCAGTTTGTCTGTGAAGGTCAGTATCCCGGCCAGTGCAAAGAGCTGCTGGCTTCTGTCCTGAATTTGTGCCGCCAGCCTGACGGTTTCACGGATTTTTTCTTTCCTCTCTTCCTTCTCCCGGAAGGAAAGCGGTAGTATGATGAATTCCATCAGTTCCTCGTCATCCAATGACTCGTTCTTTTCCACTTTTTCTTTCAGATGCCGGAAAATCCCTTCGGAATCCAGTTCCGAGAGGAATGCAGGTTCCAGTTTCACCCTGACTGCCCCGATATTGTATTCGTCGGACACCTGCCTTCTCTCTATATCGCCTGTGTATATGACAATCATGCGAATTGTGGGGCAGTCCTTTTTCTGCTTTTGGTATCGGTTGGCTATTCCGGTCAGGTAATTGAGGTATTTCACCTTGTCTTCCTTTTTATATTCGCTTTCGTAGTCAACCAGTGCAGCAGTTCCGTCCGCCAGCTCGAACAGATTGTCCAGCCGCAGCTCGTTTGCTCTGACGGACGGTATGTTAGTGGGCAGGACAGCTTTCACTTCCGGTATATTCAGTCCGTATACACGAAAACTTTTCCCTCCGAAATTTTCGGCAAGCAGCTTGCTGGTGATGTCCTTGTTCTGATAGGCTATGTCCCCATGGGCTGCATGAACCGAAGGGGGTTCATTGCCGGCATAATCCGCCTGGTTTCCCGGTTCTGCGTAATCTCCATGGTTCCCCTGTCCTGCGTTATCCGCAAAACCTGCTTTCCTCATGAAGGCTGTTTCACTGATTTTCTTCCTGTTTTTCTCACTTGTTTTCTCTCTTTTCTCCGCATCTTTCATAACGAATTCACCCTTCCTTTCTCGGTGGCTCAGGCAGCCATCCAGGAAAGGCGGCTCTCCCTTCCTGCTTATGGCTGCGTTTTAAAGTTCTCTGGGTTACAGGCTCCCGCCCGGCAAGAAGTTCGATCTGATAGAAACCATGCTTTTACATAGCTTCTATTGGTAAAAATTACAGAAAAGACCGTTTCAGTCTTTAGAATACTGTAGAATTGAATTCTTGGCTTGTGTTTAGAGTAACATGATATGGGAGGAATTGCAAGAAGAATTTTTTCTAAACCCGTATATTTACTGGCTTAGATTTTCCACCAGCTTTTCCTTCTGCTCCTGTGTCGAAACCACAATGGTATCGACCATTCGGGAATATTTAAACCAGTACAGATATTCCTGGTTCAGGTATACTCTTCTTTCCGCAGCATTCCGCCCAGAATCTGCAGCAGTATCGCGCCTGCGACACCTCCGGCAAGGTATGCCTTGCCGGAGGTGCCGGAACAAACTGCCATAACCGCTCCCAAAATCGGTACGGACACCGCCAGCCTCCCTGTCATGGAAGCATATGGAACCGGTTCTATGTCATTTCCTGCATTGGCATCCCCTTTTGTGATAAATTCCCCGGCTACGCGGCGATTTTCCACGACGCGGTGCGTAATTACCGCCCCATGGTTATAAAAAGCAATCACCTCTCCCTGCTCCACCTCTTCCGGCAGCACCGCTTCTATGTAGACGGCGCTGCCTATGGGAATGGCCGGCTCCATACTGCCGCTTATTACAGTGTACACAGTATATCCCAACAGACGCGGAACCGTCATGGGAATGCAGATTGCTATGACTGACATCAGAATAAACACGGACAGGACACTGCATATCGTGGCCGGAATATTACGCTTCATCTTCATCTCGCTCCATTTTTTTACGCCGGGCAGTCTTTTTCATCCTCTGGCTTACATATAAGCCAGACCCCAGAATCAGAACGGCGGCAATTCCGATTCCACCTGCAATCCATACATTCCGGAGCTTCTTCCGATTTGCCGCGGCGAAGGTTCCTTCTTCTCCGTTCATACCGGCCGGCTCTGCCAGAGGGATTTCATCTTCATCGATGATTTCTTCGGGTCCCTGCTGTTCACTGCCTTCTTCACCCGGCTGTAAACCGGCCTGCCCGGTATCTTCCTCGCCGGGTAGGGACTCATTTCCGCCAGGTACTGTCCCGGTTCCGCCGGATTCCGGGACGTTTCCGCCAGGTGCAGTACCGGTTCCGCCGGGACCCGGGACGTTTCCGCCAGGTACTGTTCCGGTTCCGCTGGGACCCGGCACATTTCCGCCGGGCATCGTCTCATCTCCGCTCCCCGGCTCCGACGCTGCGCCTCCCGTGCCCCGCACCGGCACCGGCGTATAGACAAAGGTGAACACATTCCTGCTGGAGTCGCTCTGCAGCGTCCTGGTCAGATTATATGCCTGAGGCTGGTAACCCTCCACATACAAATATGCTATAACCGGCTTATCCCCCACATTCCCATAATAAGTCTGGGGCGGGTAGAGGACGTTTCCGCTGCCATCTACGTAATTAACGGTATACTGTGTTAAGTTTCCCTTAATACCATATGCAACCACATAATCCTGATCCCGCTCCACACTGAAATAAGAAAGGGATACTGTATTATTATCACGGCCTCCCTCGCGAACGCCCCTGACATAATATTTGCTCTCCTTATCCAGAACCACTGCGCTGTTCAGAAAACGGACATGATTCGCCGCGGTCAGCCCCGTAATCCACACGGTCTTCCCGTCTTCGTCCAGACTGATTTTGTAATTTCCTCCGCCTTCCACCGCAATGGACATTCCGTCCTCAATACACAGTGTTCCCTGTTCACCTGCGCTCAGGGATACCGTATAGGTATAGCCATCCCCCTGTGCCATACAGGATGACGGAGGAAAAGACAGCACACAGCACAATGTCAAAACTACCAGAAACTTCCATCTATTTTTCATCACGCTTCCCTCCAGCTCTCTCCGTCTCCCCTTCTCGCTGACTGAGCAATGCCAGAACCAATAAGCCGACTCCGGAAAGCAAAGTCAGTATGACGAAAAGCATCAGTTGGCTCTCATCCCCTGTTTTGGGCGCTCCCGGCTGCCTGACACGTTCTTCCCTCTCTTCCGGCGTCTCGGGCGCATCAGCCTCCTCCACGGCAAAGTTCAGCGTCAGATCCGCAAGGGTATCCTGATAAGCATTGCCCTGCGTCTCCCCGTCCAGGGCTACCGTCAGCAGGAGTTCTCCCTGCTCCTTTGCGCTCAGATTATCCAGGTAGAAAAATTCGCTCAGGGAATCCGCAGCTTCATGGAGCCCCTCCCCCGCATCCGCCTCTTTCTCTCCGCCTACCGTCTCACTGCTGTAAAGTATCTCATCCGTCCCTTCCGGGTGCCGGTACACCAGCGTATATGAATAACCGCCGTTAGAGGCCACACGCTGGGTATCCTCCAGAGAACGCAGCACCTGGTTCGTCATCCACCAGTCCGTATCCCCTTCCGCATTGTTCCGCAGCGCCATGGAGATGCGTACACTGTCCCCGGGCTGCAGGTTATATACTGCGTCATTGATATCCGCCGTCTTGAAATTGCTTTCTATGCCGCTGCCTGTAAACTGTACAATCCAGCCGGATTCCCCCTCATACTCCTCCGCCTGTGCTGTCGTCATGCTTCCCAGCATCAGGAACATGGACAGCATGATTATCCATTTCTTTTTCATTTTATGCCTCCTGTATTATACCTGTCCCTGTGAGCGCATCATTTTCCGGCTATCAGTTCTGTTTTACGAAGAAAGGTTCATCTAAAAACCTCAGGAATTGCCGGAAGACACTCCCTTAATTCCGCAGGCTCAAAGAGCCGTCCTCCGCCACTTCCACGTCAACACCCCATGCACTCCTGATCGCACTGACAGCATTGTGGGTCTGCACTGCATCCACTTCCACCTCCAGCATGAAATTCACGCCGTTGTAATCATAGGTAGTAGTAATTGTAGTCCTGCCATCCTCTCCTGTCTCCACAGTCTCTGTCACCTTTTCCGCAATGCCGCCATCCACGGAAATCGTCTCCGTAAAAGGAAGCGTACTCTCGCCCGGGGCCAGAACTGCGCTGTAATAGGCTATCACCATCTCGCCGTCCCGATCGTCGCCCTCCCGCAGCTTTGCGGTGGAGGCTTTCTCGTCAATTATCCAGCCGTTTCCCGGCATTTCCAGGCATATCAGGGCAGGAGACAGTTCCGTTACTTTCCTTCCATTCTGATCCACCCAGTATTTATATACTTTGATTCTGACATATTCATCAATGTTTCCGCTGTTTTTTGCCCCCAGCTCTTCCCTGTGAACCTCTCCCGGCTTCCATGCCTCGCCTTCCCGCAAAATGCCTGTAAACAGGGTACCGGTGGCCTCATCCCACTCGTCGTCCGCATGGGTATAATCCCGGTAACTGACATCTCTGTCATTTTCCACCAGAGTTACCCCTATACTCTGCATGTCAATCCGGGCAGAATAGGTCTCCGAATAATAGGACAAAGCGGCCCGGGTACTGCCCACAGCGCTGAATGTCAGACATCCCACGGAAAGCCCCAGGAGTACGGTTGTCTTCACCGGTAAACCGGATCCCTTCTTTTTACGCATCACCAGTCCCCCCTTCTTCCCACTCATACCTGTCACTGTTATGGTCCAGCACGGCATTCCAGTCCGCATAAGGGGTTCCGTCCGCCCCGTAACGCACTGAAGTACATTCCTGAACTACCACCACATTAAAGTCTTCTTTATAGGACAGCTTATTTCCGAACTCATCCACGCCGCCGTCAGGCAGAATGATCTTCACGTCCAGAATCTCTGTCACACCGCCCGGAGCCAGAATTTCGTCATAATACCAGTATCCGTCCTCTCCCGGACTCCAATGTTGGCTTCCGGAAAATACCGTCTCATAGATACTGCCCGCAAATACCTTCACCCTCACCCAGCACTCCGCATCCCCTGTATTCACCAGGCTGATATGTTTCGTCCACTGAGAAAATTCTTCCCTGATCTCGGTTACGACCCGATCTTGCAGTTGGATCGGGTGGCCTCCTCTGGCAATGGCATACGACGTAAAATAAGCATTGGCGCTGTCTACAGAAATTCCCGCCACCAGCCCCAGTGCGATGGCCGCCGTAAGCGCTGTTTTCGTTGATTGTCTCATCTGCTGCCTCCTGTTCCAATTCCGTCTTTTACGTTTCCATATTCCCCGCACCATACTTTTCGGCAATTCCTCATCCGGACAAGCCAGAACCCAAATGATCCATTTCGCGCAAAATTTCATTGTTTACAATTTCCTTATGATTACAGGGAACGAAGCTGTTTCTATAGTATCTTCAGGAAAAAGCCCGCCCGCACTATTTATGGAAGAATCTCCTCAAGGCTTGTCGTCCATACATAGGTCTCATATTCCGTGTCATAGCGGAAACGGTTCTCCACTCCATAACCTGTTTTTTCCTCCCCGTCATATTCATTGACAAAGCTGAAGGATATCTCATCATCCGCTCTGACAGCTTTGATTTCATCGTCAGAGATGGTCAGCGTGCAGTTTGCCCCGCTGTATACTTCCCGGACAGTTACCTCCGCCCCGGCGGGCAAATGCTCCAGAAGGGCCTCCTTTATCCCTGATGCGGAAAAATCCATGGAAAGAACATTGCTGTAAATTATTTCTCCGCTCTCCGGATCCCTGGCTGTGATCTCAAATACAAAGGTCACATCTCCCCTGGAAGCGTTATAAGAATTCAATGTCTTGACAATCCGCACATTTCCTTCCCGCGGCTCCCTCTCCGGCTTCAACATCACTTCCAATGTATACTGCCATTCATCAGACCCGGCCCCCGCCAGCAGCATTTCCGACCACGGCAGAGACAGGAGCATGGGGCTGAAGGAGTAAACATATCTTTCGCTGGCGGCGCTTCCCACGGATACCAGGTACAGTCCCAACGGCAGTCCTGACAATCCTTCCTCCAGCGTCCCCACCGCAGAAGGAGCAATCAGCGGCCTGTTCCCTTCTTCCGTCCCGCCTTCCCCATAGATCAGCGCTAATGCATCCTGCGTCAGCGTATTCCAGCCATCCCCTTCCAGCTCCAGGGAACGGAATGCTTCCATTGCGGTGTAGCTTCCGTCCTGGGAAATCTCCGCCAGCCGCCAGGCATATACCGGAATGGATGTGGATGCCATATCCTCCCCCATTTCCGCCATGTCCCCATCGCCCAGCCGAAAAGTGACCGTCCCTGTCCTCGTCAAATCTACCGCTTCCACTGCCACGGCAACGGAACCCACACAGAACAGTACAGCCAGAAACAGGCTTATTATGGGAATTCTACTTTTCTTGAATAAACGCATATCCGCTCCTCCTCGCTATCTCAAAACTTTATTTCCCGCCCTTTCGTCTCATACGCCGGAACGCCATAGCCATGATGCCGATGAGCAGGACTGTGGCAATCGCCAGCACCAGGTAAAGCATATAGTAATTACGAACGGCTTCCACCATGCTGGCCACGGGCGTCTGCTCCTTCTCCTCTGTCTCATCATTGTACGATGTCCTGACTCCCCGCACTAACAGACGGTGAGAATTTACGCCATAAGGAGTACAGGTCAGCAAAGTCACATAATCTCCCCCGGGGATTTCCTGCATGGCAGCGACCAAAGCTTCCATGTCATCCTTATCCACCATGGGAAGTATCTGATCCACTTCATAAGCCAGCACCTGATCCAGAATATGCAGATAAAAAATATCCCCCTGCACCATCTGATCCAGATCCGTGAAAAGCTTCGCACTGGGAAGCCCTCTGTGGGCCGCCAGTACACAATGCGTGCCGGCTCCGCCTATGGGAAGCTTTGTTCCGTTCAGATGGCCGATGCCGGTCTGGAGTACCTCGTCTCCTGTCCCGTGGTAGATGGCAAGTTTCAAATCGATCTTCGGAATCGTCATATAGCCCATGACACCGTTTCCTGAAACGTTCAGAACTTTCCAGTATTCCGTATTTTCCATTTCACTGCCCGCCTCATCGAAAGCATCCCCGTAAAAGTTATTTCCCTGCAGCGCGTCATTAAATTCGGAGGCAGCCTCCCATTCTCTGCTGTAATCCGTTTCCTCCATCTGAGCCACCGCTTCATCGTAGGAAGTAATCAGCCGGCTCTGGCGGTACGCATTCCACTGGTCGGACACCGCCGGATAGGCAAAAATCCCGAATCCGATCAGAAAAACCAAAGCAAACAAAATGTCAGCGATTTTTCTTTTCATTTATGCATTTCCTCTTCGCCATTGCAAACAGGTGTTCTGTCATTCACTCCAGGCAGTCAGCGCCGTCAGTATGGCCGCTGTTGTCCGGCATCGCAGTTCTCAGACTGTTGTTGTCTGGCATTGCAGCTCTCAGGTCGCCGCAGTCCGGCATCGCAGCCTTCAGACTGCTGTTGTCCGGCATCGCAGCTTTCAGACTGCTGCAGTCTTCGAAATCTTCCGCTGCTTCCTGTCATAGAGATACAGGAGGAAAATAAACAGCCCTGTGACTGTCAGCCCCACAATAACCCACAGCAGGTAACTGGTATGAAGACTTGGACCCACGATAGAAGACACTGCGGAGGAAGGCACCGCCGCATTTTCAATCTCCTCGTAATCCGCCCGATGACCTCGGACTAAAA
Source organism: uncultured Lachnospiraceae bacterium (assembly GCA_947385785.1). GTDB lineage: Bacteria > Bacillota > Clostridia > Lachnospirales > Lachnospiraceae > Acetatifactor. The sequence continues at coordinate 17,000 of CANDMH010000005.1, read as the reverse complement.
GCCTGTGGCTGTTTACGCCATAAGGCGTACAGGTGAGAAGCGTTACCAGATCCTCCCCTTCCTCCGCGGCAAGCTCCTCTGTGTCCGTAGGCTCCACTACAGAAATCTTATCGACCTCATAGCACAGTGTTTCATCCAGTATGTTCAGGAAGAAGCAATCCCCCTCCTCCAGCCTGTCGAGATCCGTGAACAGCGCCGCGCTGGGAAGCCCTCTGTGGGCGGAAATCACCGCATGAGTCCCTTCTCCGCCTACAGGAAGGGAACTGCCCGCCAGGTGGCCCGCCGCCTTCTGGAGCACCTCGTCGCTGGTGGTATGGTAAATGGGAATCTTCACGCCAATCTTTGGTATCTGCACATAGCCCATCATTCCGTCTCCGGTAAGATTCAGGCAGGACAGATATTGCTCGCTTCCCTCCTTCGGAATCTCCGCCGTGGAAAAGGAATCCGGCAGGATATAGGGTTCCAGCGAATCGTTATAATCCCGGGCAGAAACCCATTCCGTTTCATAATCAACCCTTCCTGTCTCCCCCATTTCCGCCACGGTTTCCTCATATGTGGTGATCAACCGGGACTGTCTGTAGTCGTTCCATTTGCTTGAGACAAAGGGATACAACAGCAGGGACAGGCCGGCTAAAAACGTTACCGCTGTTAAGATTTTCATCATTACTCTTTTCATCCGGACTCTCCTTGTGGCTGTATTATTATTTGCATTTGCACTTGCATTTAGAAATTGTCGGAAAATAACTGCTACGCTTTCCTCAGACAAAAGCCCGGAAATACAGTAAAAATTGCTATAAACTCGCAGCAGTTATTTGTAGACACTTCCTTACGCCGCTCCGGCCGAAGCCGGATTGGCGCTTTTCTTTTGTACTGTTCCGGATTTATGCTGTCCGGATTCATCTTTGGTGAAATATATCCTCAGGAATTTCTTATTTCCCGGATATCTTATTTCTCTGTCTTCCTGCGGCTTGCGAAGAACAGGCCTGCAGCAAGAATCATGATGGCGCAGCCGCCGATGGTGAAGATTGTGGTGCCGATGCCGCCGGTGGAGGGCAGCTTGGAAAGCTTGGTGTTCAAAATCTCCTCAAGGTACTGCGCTTCATCCAATGTTATCTCTTCACCTTTATCATTGAGATACTTAGTTGTAATATTTGTAATCTCTTTTTTACCTGTTGACTCATCTGCTGTATATGTGGCTTCATATTTTGCTGTTTTCTTACCGTTAATAGTAATACTATAGTCCGCTAACCTTCCATCCTCATCATAATGGGCTGCGATCACTATAGGAATTACAGTATCATTTAAAGAATACCCATCCGGTGCCTTTGTCTCAACAAGGTTATAGGATCCGGCATCCAACCCCTTAAATGATAATTGTCCTTTCTCATTTGAATCCGTGGTATAAACCTTGCCTGTAACAGTATTGGTTAAAGTAAACGTTGCACCCGTTAAAGGAACAAATTCTTCTGTTTCTACACCTTCTGTGTTAATTACCTTTTTTATTTCACCTTTTATAAGTTCCTCTGTCACCTTATTCCAAGGCTTCTGCGTATCTTCCGGCCCGTACAACTCAGCATCGATACCGAAGGTATAGGTATAGGTCTCGTCTTCGGTCTCTTTTGTCTTACTGGAATCCGCAGGGTCATTACTATACTCTAATTTTACCTTATTGGTATTCGAGTCAAAGTTATACTTCATGCCCTCTTCTACCAACTTAGCATCATAAGTTACAGTTACCTTTTTGCCCGAGTTTTCAAGGGCATAGTCTGAATCAAATTCAATTGCGAGCGCCTTACCATCATCACTAACCGTTACTTTGAATGTCTCATTCTCCGCATCTGTGTTAACAGTATCGGTTTTAGTCTTTTCTTCACCGTCAAGTAAAACCTTCACCTTTGACGAATCCTCAATCTTTAACCCGCCGCTCAAGGTATCTGTAATCTTAACAACTACTTCCTCATATTGCTTGCTGTAAGAGGGAATCGCTGTCTCAATCTTGAAGTTAACTGTATCGCCAACTGCGACATCGTCGCCTCCCTTATCCGCAGGAGCATGGGACTGCTCATCAGGATTCGAAACTGATCCTGTAATGGTCTTATCAATAGAAGGAGCTGTAGATTTTGCATAAGCATTTTCTGTAACAAGTTCCCACATCCCATCAGCATTCACATCATCCGGAGTCGCCAGTGTGTTATCGTCCCAATCTCCCCCTGGCGTGTAATAAACGCCAAGCAGCATAGGATTATATACTTCATCCACCGAACCTGTTACTAAAACCATCCAATAACCGGCGGCAAGCTTTCCTGTATAAGTGGAAAAACCTGTTTGCTTCCCCTCTGAATTTGTATCTGGCGTGCCTGTCAGCTCAACATGATTCGTTAATTCATTCGTTCTCTTAGCCAAAGCTACAATTTCGTCTGAAGTAGGCTGGAATGTCAACTTATCCGCAATACTACCTGTCAAAACAGCCTCATACCCGGCAAATCCATCCTTATAATTTGCTTTAACAATCTGATATGCTGTTACCGTTGCACCATTTTCCACATTCAGCACTTTTACATCCGCTTTGTCATTCTCACTCGGTACATTCTTTGTAACCGGGGGAGTTTCAGTCCCATCCGCAGGTTCTGTCGCGAACGCCGTCACGCTCATCCCCAGAACCATTGCCATTGCCATAACAAAGGCCAAAATCTTCTTCATTTTCCTCATAATTCTTTCCTTTCTTGCTTTTCAAGCTCTTTGTTTTCAGTTACCTGTGTATATCCGTTCAGTATGTATCTTTCGTGTCTCACGGTGTTCTGCACCGGTATAATGGTGTGCGGCCTTACACTGACCTTAACACCGGTCTCCCCCGACAGGAACGGATGCCAAAACATCGCGCGGTTTTCAGGGTTTCCAATGCCTGTGCCGCTTTCATTACTTCTGTTACCTTCTCAATCTCTCAGCACCTCCCCCGTCCGTTTGTTTTTATATAAGATCAGGACCGCCGCCATCATCAGCAGCATACCGCCGATCGAATACCAGTAGATACCAGCGCCGCCTGCGCTGGGCAGTTTATAGAAATCTTTGTTTATAACCGTAATACATATTGTACTGTTCGCTGTAATGACAGTCTTCTCATTCTTGCTATCCAATGTATCCTGGCCATCCTGTACATCCTGACCATCCTGTGTATCCTGGCCATCCTGTACATCCTGACCATCCTGTGTATCCTGGCCATCCTGTACATCCTGACCGTCCGGTGTACCTTGGTTTCCCTGCACAGCTCCGGCCTCAATGTGCCCGTCTTTTATCACATCTCCATCCACATTTAACGGTTTACCGTCTATGGTCACCGCAGGATTGCCGTCCTCATCCCATCCGATGCTGAGTTCTACAGGACTTTCCAAAAGCCGATAGCCGCTGGGAGCCTTCAGCTCATACAGCCAATAAGTGCCGGGCTTCAAATCCGGGAAAGTCAGCTTTCCCTCTCCATCAGTGGAAAAATATTCCTCCTCATACGCCGGATTCTTCTTCTCTTTATCCAGATAAAGCATGAAGTGAGCTTGGGATTCCGTGATTGCATTTCCCTCCGCATCTGCCTTGAGCAGGCTTAAGTTTACTTTCTTCGCCTCATAATGGTTTGTGAAGAGGAAAGAGAGTCCGTTGCCGGTAAGCTCCGCTGCCTGGGCATATTGCCCTGCAGCCTGCTCTGCATCTGAATCCGGGGCAGCCTGGGGCAGAACGTATATTTTCTTATAATAATCCGAAGCTGTCACCTCGGTATACTCTGCTTTCAGCCCAAACTCCTTTACCAGATACCTGTAACCGGCTTTCAGAAGCTCAAACTTCGCTGTCTGTCCGGCCTTGATGGAAAACCCGCCTGCATTGTCCCCCGATCCGGTCTTATAAGTAGGAGCGGAAAGGCCTTCCGGCACACTGTAGACCGCATCTTCCACAGGAGCATAGAGCTCATATAACGTCCCGTCCTTCAGGTAATAGCAAGTGCCCTCCACTATCCGGATGCTTTCACATATTTCACTGGCTTCCCCTGTACCACTGGGGTCTCCTGTATCACCGGCATCCCCTGCCGCGTCACCGCCGGGTATCTCTGACGGAACAAGAACGATACTGCCGTCTGCCGCTGCCGCATCTATCTTTTCGGGAGTAACATTTCCTGTTGTAAAGAACAATATCTCCGTAATGCCCAGTGCTTTCTGCACATCGGCCTCCGTCTTAAGCTGCTTATACAGCACAAAATGGAAGTCGTCATTATTCAGCGGGCCTTCCCCGTCCTTATAAGTCAGCTCCTTCGTCACTGTCAAAGAGCCTGTATTGTCCTCCGGCTTATTGACAAAGTCCACAAAGGGAATATTGCCTCCGGCAGGTACCGTATAAGTCGTATCGCTGTTCGGAAGGGGCAAAACCTGTGTATACTCCGGGTTCTTTGCCTCGCTGACCCTGAAGGATTTCCCCGGCTCTATGCCGACAAATACCGCGGACTGTCCGGGCTTCAATTGAAAAGCGCCCTCTCCGTCCGTTATGCCTGTCACCTGGTTTCCTTCGCCGTCGTATATGGGAACTCCTGTGGTATTGTAAAGATAATATACCGCCCCTGTAAAAGCGTTGTTTTTCTCGTCCGCCAGCCGGAAGGTAAACACAATGTCCGGTTTGCTGTAATCCTCCATCCGTTTCGTAACTACGAAAGAGGTATTGGCATTGTGGAAGTTCACCGCAGTCAGCGGAGCCTGAGTGGAACCTTTCCGCTCCGTGCCGCCGACAGCCCACCATTTTCCGAAACCTGTTCCCGCGTCCTGCCCTGAGGCGTACGCGGCATTTCCGTCTGCGTTCTCATCCCCTGCGCTTCCGCCGTTTACACTTCTGTTGTCTGCATTTTTTCCGTCGTCTGCGCTTCTGTTGTCTGCATTTTTTCCGTCGTCTGCGCTTCTGTTGTCTGCACTTTTTCCGTCGTCTGTGATTTCATCCTCAGCCGCCGTCTGTATGCCCTCCCCGAGCAATTCGTATACTTTGTAATCAAGTTCCGTAGGGATCTCCTGAAAAGAAGCCGTCTGCCCGCCCTTCAGGGTAAAGCATCCATTCCCGTCCGTCATTCCGGTACAGGGCAGTCCCGTCTCCGGGTGGACCACAGGATTTCCGGATGCAGTGTCGATAATCGTATATTCTTTTCCGGCATAGGGACTGCCGTCCAATTCCACCCGAAACTGAAAATCAGGTGTCTCGGGAACCGCATATCCTGCGGGAAAGGAAACGGATTTGCTGATTTCCAGCACCGTCCTGTCTCCGGTTCCCCTGCCTGTATACCGGTTAGTAAAGGTCTCGCTGCTTCCGTTTGCCAGTATACTTTTCTCGCCGGTGGAAGCCTCATTCGCCTGATTGCCCGGAGGGCTTACCTGCCGGTAACCGTCCACGGAAAGGCTCCGCATCTGGTACTCGATCTCATCCCGCAGCTTATTTCCGTCTCCGTCATACAATCCATACCCGCCGCTGACAGATACTTCTCCACCGTCGTCATCCGTTACGGGACAGAGGTAGGTATCCAGTTCTATCACCTCATACTTCACACCGGTGCCAACATATTCAAACCACGCCTGCTGGCCTGCCTCCAAAGTAAAGACTCCGCTGCTGTCGGTCCTGAAGGAAATTTTATTTCCCGATGATGTCTTTCTGGTCAGTTCTCCGTGCTCCGCGTCCAGAAGACGGTATTCCTCATTGGCGGCAATCTTTCCGCCGATCTTTAAAACAAACCGGTACGCAGCATGCTCCGGCGCCGCGTACTGGGCGCCGGGAACCGCATTCTCCACAATCTTGTCAACAAACAGATCCGGGGAGTTATTGGGTTCGTTGATGAATGTTACCCGGGGAGCTCCGGATCCGGTACCGGATTCCGCGGCATATGCCGGGAGCAGGCTTCCTGCCAGACAGCAGAGAATGGTCAGGAAGGATATTATTTTTTTCATGTGTCTCATCCTTTTTTTCAGGGACTCTGTCTTCGAACTCATCCCTCACTCCTCCTTTCCATCATTGCTTTTCCTTCCATTGGGCCTGATATTCTATTACCCAGCCCTCTCCCTCATAATATCGAGCATTCTCATGAGATATCGCCTTGTTAACATCAGGACTCCATCCCACAAAGTCATACCCTTCCCGCTCAGGTGTATCTTCTTCATATGCGGGAGGCAGATCTCCTTCCAGACAATCCGCACGCCCCTCATCCGGAAATACGGTTACACCTGCTACACCATCCACGTATCGTACCTCATATGCTTTGCGCTCATATATCAGGGTAATGGTATACTCATTCGTGGCTTCCGAAAAAGTAACAGAAGCGGAATCTTTGGATAAACGGAACTCGACTTCCTTACTGTCAATGGAACGCCAATTCCATTCAGCGCCATTTTCATGAAGCGCTACTACCTCTGCTGCGGAAAATGTCTGTCCCGGGACTCCCTGCACTTTTAACTGCGCCCCTTTTACCGTCGCTATTTCTCTACTTTCCCACTTCTCTCCACTGTACATCAAATACTTTCTTATTACTTTTATTGTATATTCCATTGGTTGCCTTACAAACTGTAGCCTGAGCACGGTAGGATATTTCACATCAAGTGTGCCCGCTAAAACATTTCCATTTAAAGAATCCTCATCAAAGACATATCCCTTCTCTGCTCCATAGGACTTATCCGCTTCCGAAACAGACACCCTGTCCCCGACATTGCCGACTCTCGTTTCTCTGTGCAGCAGTTCAGTCCCTGCATACCACTCAACCGTATACTGCACGGGAATCATGTTCGCCGGAAGATTGATCAGCATCAGATTATCATCCAGCTTCGTCAGTCTCCCATCGCCGGATTCCGGCTGCAGATCCGCCAGACTGTAATTGGGCGAAGCCGATGTTTTCTCCGACACCAGCCACCTTGTATTATAAGGCACTTCCAGGCTGACATACTGCCCTGCCTCAAGCTGCAACTCTCCGCCAGAACCTGTCACACCGCTTCCCACCGCGCCGCCATCAGCATTGTAAACGATATACGGAATACCTGCTCCCGGCCTGGTGGCAGTAATCGCGTTCTGATAATTATCTTTTGTAATCTCATCAAGGGAAGTAGAGATAACCTGCTCCAGTATCATTGTAAACAGAGAATCGGATCCGGCCTTCACATACTTCTCGATTTCCACAGCGGTTTTGCCGTTGGAGTTAACAAAATACATTGCATACTCGGGAGACACATCCATACCATACAAATTCTCATCATTACCCAGGTCGGTTGTTTCTCCTAATCCCCGCTGCTGAACTGACTTATTCCGCAATATCCCGCTGCCTGCCTGCTTCACTCCCTGATAAGCCACCAGCATTCCCCACTCATCATCGGATTCCTCCGGCACCTCTACAAGGCGCAGCAGAGCTTTTCCCTCTTCTGTCCCTGCAAAAAGCTTTTGAATATCGTTCAGGGAATAAAGATTCAGGTATACCAGATCCTTCGGGAACCACACAGTGGGCATCCCATTATCCTTCAGCTTATACAGCGTAATCAGACCATCCTCTTTAGTGGACTCCACCTCCCTGGAAACCACTTCCTCACCATTGAAAATCACATAATCTATTCCCTGCGCAGGAACCCATGCGCCGCTTGCCTGGTCGTAACGTTCCACACGCCAGACCAACTTTTTACCTTCCGGCACCTCATCTGAAGTCGATGTCATCATCTTGCCGCGCTTTGAACCGTCCTCCTTATTGCCAATGCTTTTTACTTCGTTGCAGATGACAGCCGAGGGTCTCGCGCTGATGGTTTCCGGCTTCGCCAGGCCATCCGAGGCAGCGCTCTGGCTGACCTGCAGCCAGTAGGTCTCATTATTTGAAGACACATATTGAACGATCCGTTTCCTGCTCTCTTCTGTCTCGGTGAGGATGTAGCTGGCATCCAGAGGAATGCCGGTTCCCTCTCCTGTAGGAATGATAATCGTCTCGAAGGGATTCAGCGTTATGGAATCGCCCGGTTCAAAGGTTTTCACCTGTATCTGTCCCTCATGGTTAATGGATTGTACGGTAACCGGCACCTCAGGCCAGATGTAAGTACCCTCTTCATCCGTAATTTCCAGTACGACTTCAACTGTCTCCTTATCCCCATATCCCCAGCTCAGTTTTGTATCCTTATTCCAAACCGATATAGTGGAGCCCGTTTTTTTGCTCGCCCGCAAGTCATCCACCGCAGCGTTTCCGATCTCGTCAAGCCCCACATACGTTTTCCCAATCAACAGGCTTCCCGGTTCTCCGTTTACGAAGGATGCTTCTGCGCCTTCTTCGGAAAATGTATCCTGATATGCGCCTTTGTCTGCCGGGTATATCTGAGTTGTATTATCCACTTCAGTAACTACGACGCCGTCGTCAATCATTCCTGCATCTTTGAACAGAGCGGTTTCACCGTCCGCCAATACAAACTGGTTTTCTCCAAGCGTAACTCCGGCCTGAGCAAAAGAATAATCTTCGCCTTCCGGCATAACACCCACAAAGCGTGTCACCGTCTCCGCCGATCCTGTTCTCTCCACAGTGTAGGGCGTTCCCTTAAGAATCGGTTTTCCGTTTACTGTCGCCTCAAAACGGAAGAATATTGTTTTCTCTTCGTCCTCCGGCTCCCCATCATCGTCTGCTCCTGCCACGGTCTTTTTCACGGACAGGGGTCTCTTCTGATAGTCGTTGGCAACCGTTACGTCTCTTCTGGTACTGTAAACAGGCATTGTAGTCGTCATGCTGCCATCGTCAGCCGGAACATACAACGGTTTTCCGTTTTCCGTGCCGATTCCCTCTGTCAGCTCAACAATCCGGTAGGTCTTTCCTGCCTCCAGGCCCTTGATTCTGACGGTCCTGAATCCCATGGCACATGTAAATTGTCCATTCTCATCCAGAACACCCGATGTCTGATATGTCTCCTCGTGAGATACACTTCCGTTCTCCGCCCCGTCATTCCCGTTTCCGGCTTCGCCTGCTGTACCGGTATTCTCATTTCCGACTTCGCCGATTGTCCCGGTATTCCCGCTCACAGGATCGCCCAGCAGCTCCCATTCCTTTCCGGCTACGGGCGTAAGAATTTCTTCTCCGTTCTCATCCTTTCCCACTTCGCTGATGCTGAAGGTAAAAGGCTGGGGCGCCTGGTCATAGTCCTCCTGGGATTGATGGGTAATATCCTTCGTCAGCAGCAGTTCTTTCCATCTGTAGTAATTTGTAATACTCCTGCTGTCGCCTCCGGCCGCCATTGTACCGGTTACATGGTCCAGTTCACAGACCCAGTCCCAGGTACTTTCGGTTTCCTCATCTCCCTCGCCGCCGGTTACTTCGCTTACCCGGTATTCCGTTCCTGCCACCCCCGGAAAGAGAGCGACAATGTCGTCCTTTCCGATGGTAAAAGTACCGTCCTCTCCCGTGACGCCCGAGCTTATTTTCCCGGGAATGCCTCCGTCCAGGCGGACGCTGTCCACATACCAGAACTCCGCGTTTGCGAGAGGCACATAACTGCCATTCCTCTTTATTTCCGCTCTGAATGTAAAGCTTGCATCCTTTACATCCACATCTTCCGGCACTGCTGACAGATTCTTACGCATGTAGAGCACAGGGCGCCAGGTATTGGTCACGGTAAGGGTGCGTATCGTCGTTCCGTCTGCCGCGCTTTCGGTCGTCTGCTGCGCGATTTCCGACTCCCAGAATACATTCTCTGTCTCTTCCACCTGAATCCGTCCAGCGTCGGCTACTTCAAAGACAGCTTTTTCACCCGCATGAAGATACAGGTACCCGTTTCCGTCAGTGGCATGCAGACCGTCCTGAAGAACCCAGTTATCGTTTCCGGACAGCTTATAAAGCTTATATTCCTTATAGGCAAGATACTGCTTCACAGTCTCCCCGCCGTATTGGTACTCTTCGTGAAGCCGGAATTCGAAATTCTCATCCTCACGGACAGCGGGCACAGTTCCGGATGTCTTCTTAATAATCTCCAGCCTCTCTTCATTGCTTATGGTTACCTTGACAGAGTTTCCTGTTACCGTACTCCTGTCTGTGGTATTGACCGCAACGGACGAGAAGGAAGGGTTATTATAAGTAACAAGGCTGCTGTTTTCTGCCATCTCCCGTATCTGCGGCGCTTTCATTTTAATCTGGAAGGATACGGAGCTGCCCGCTTCCAGCTGGTATGGCTTTTGATCCTTTTCGTCCAGACGCACAGCTACTGCCTTGACGTAATTCTGCCATGCTCCGGCAGATTCACTATGTTCTTTCCCGATCATCTCCTTAAATTCATTCTTGGTAAACCAACCGTTCCCTGCTGTAAGGATGTTAGCCGGATCCTCATTATTCTGGCTTATCACTGCATCCGCATTTTCACTGTAATATGCCGTACAGGCAATCCCCTGCTTATCCAGTGCGGTGGTATCCAGAAACTGAAAAGCGCCGGACCATGTAATAAGCCCCTCTTTAAATTCCCCGGCAAAGGGATCACTGGTACCCCTGCGGTCTACTGCCGCCCGCTCCAGGCGGTCGAATATCACAATGTCTTTTATTCCGGTGGCAGTCGTCACAGTAATGTCATAAGTATAGAATCCGTCCCTGCCCTCCCCAACAGGCACTACAGCGCTCCTGTCAAAGGTTCCGAAACGGTCCGAATCTGCCCGAACCAGCTTTTCTATCTTTGATTCGGAAGCCGTAGCCACATCGTCCTTCAGTACATTCTTCGCATAGAGCACATTGCGGTAAGTGCTGTCAAGAGAATTTCCCTCATTGTCAGTAAGATTCTGTCCGTCGATATTTCCCGGTCCGACAGTTCCATTCTCATCCCGATACGCCTTTACCATATCCGCATATGCCTTATCAATGTCCGCACTCGAATCTCCATGCGTACCGTTGTCATAATTCACTTCCGATTTCAGGCCCACTAATGCAGGATGGCTCATGTTGCTGCCCCCTGAACGCTCGCTGAAATCCGGCATAAAGGCACTGAGGTTGGCATTGATATCCACTTTATTGAGCTGGTCTATATCCTTCCAGTCATAATAAGCGCGGAAGCTTACACCCCAGCCTTCAATCCACTTCCTGTTGGTATAGGAAGTGGCGTCAGCACCGCTGAAAGCGATGTGGAAAGCCACCATGGTCCGTCCGGTTCCCCGGTAATTGGTAATGATGTCCTGCTCCGGATCCACCGTAACCGTGACCTGCGTACCGTCCCAGCTTTTAGGCTGTGTCTGGTACGTCTCCCTGCTCAGGTCGGTAATACGTCCTGCCGTTATGGGAGCAGAAGCGTCAAACCGCATGCCATAGGGCAGGAGATCGTAGAATACCACATGATTCCTGCCAGGGGAAATCAACTGCTGATCCTCCTCCCGCAGATAGTTAAGACTGTCTCTGTTATATATCTCATAACCGTCATAGGCCGTCAGATAGTAATCCACCAGCACCCGGTTATTATCCACATCGTTGGTGCTCCTGGCATTCTTAAAGGAAGCTGCCGTCTCGTTCAGCCATGTAACCGTTCGGTATGCATTGTCGCGGACAAGGAGCATTCCGTTGCCCTCCGTGTCCTGATACAGTGCCTTTGTTGCCTCCTGAAGTCCCGGTTCACTGTAATTGGCGGAACCATGTTCTCCGTCCGTCTCCGTGAGATACGAAATTGTACCGCCCGTATGAACCTGGCCTAACACGCCGGATACATTTTCAAATTTTACTTCAGGGCTCTTCTCATTGGTTTCGGCATCTTTCCGTTCGTCCAAAATTGTACTCATTTTGTCTGAACCCGACTGAATACGCACCTGCACATCAATTTTGCATACCGTTTCATAATCTATCGTGTCATGCTCTACCTTTACGCGCCACGGCTCCTGCTTAATGATCTCTTCGGAAAAAACATAGGGATCCATGCGGCCTTCCGCGTCCATATAGACGGTATCAATCAGCATCCATTCATCCTTTGCTTCTTTCCCTTCAGGATTGGCAAGCATCGCATAGATACGGACTTCACTTCTTATTTCACCACCCTGCTTAAACACATCCGGCAGGGAATCGGGCTTCGCCTCTGTAAGTTCGGAGCTTACCTTCTTATCTTCCCACACGTCATAGCCGTAATCCGTCTGCGTAATGGTGACCCCGGAGAAACAGTAATCGTCCCCGTCCATGATCTGCCCGTCCCCGGACCCGCTGTACAGGTACATGAAATCATCCACTGTGGTTAATGTATAATAGGTATCCGGAATATAATCGCCTGTAATGTAATCAAAACCTTCTTCGCTCCCGTCCACAACCCGGTGGGTGTAAGAATATCCGTACATATGCCCCGTTGTGTTAAAAGGCATATCACCGTAATCCTTTCCGCTTAACACAGACTGCCTGTATGCGTCCAGCCATCCGGTGTAGACCGTATTGTCGGTTTTCTTCTCGACACCGATTATGTTCCCGCTGTAAGTCCAGTCATAGTCCTCATATTTCCATGTGGCGGTCTGAGATTTTATCACGGAATTGTCATCCTTTTTATCCACAGGAACAAGCTCAACCGTGATGTCATTGCTTACCGTCTCACCGTCCGGCGTCAGTTCTGCCGGATATGCAGTCACTACATAGAAGCGGTTCCCCCAGGATTCTTCCTTCCGGCCCTTCAGGGCGTTCAAAACTTCTTCCTTTGACCCGGGCATCCCGATATCAGTGGTTTCGACAGGAAGGTCATACGCCGTCTTCTTATCCGAATTATCCTTATAGCCTACCACTACGCCCTCATTTCCCGGGGTATCCTTAATAACCATATCCCAGGGCTGCGTAGCCGTTCCTTTTACCTTCACATCCCAAACTACGAAATGCCACTTGGCAGTATCCAGCCTGCCCTCCTTGTTTAAGAACTTCTCATCCACCCCGCCGCTGATGTATTCCTGTACCTGGGAAAGCGTATACAGCCCCGGCGTGTAATTAAGCCCCGACTCCGTATAGTATGACTTATCAACGCTTTCAAGTTCAACCCAGGAATCTATCCGGCCTGTCAGTTCATCAACCGCTCTGAAGCTCCCATCCATTCCTGTCACAGAAATCTGCGGAATCAGTTCCCACTCTGTTTCATCCACGATGTTCATCAGCTTCTGGTCTCTATAAAGCACCTGCCATGCGGCATTGGTTCCGGAGACGATTGCCTTGTAGTTAAAAAACACCAGAGTTTCGCCGTCGTCCTCATAGTAGTAGTTAAAGGGGGTACTGCGGTTGGAAACAGGGTTCTCCATAGTTCCCTTCGGAATACCGATCTCTGTAGGTGTAACCAAATTCTCATCCCTGTCCTTGAAAAGCCCGGCATTTATTTTAATCACTACCGCTCCTTTCCCAAAATTTTCACTGGCGTGAAATTCCATCTGGTATTTCAGGTTGAAGTCATTTTCCATGGTTACATCGTATCCATTGGACTGATTCACATAATATGCGGAGAAGTCGTACCCATTATCATCAGTGCTGCCTGGCCCGCTGATGAGTGCGCGGAACATGGTGGCGCCTACGGCATCTTCCGGATTTGCGGTCAGCTCCTCGATACTGGGCAGATCACTGAAATCCTCCTGCATTCCCTCACCGCCGCCTATATTCGTTCCCATATCGCCGGATTCCGCTTCGGATGTCTCCGTCCTGCTCTCCTCTGCTTCCGATGTCTCCGTCCTGGACTCAGCGCTGCTATCCCCTGCGCCTGGCGTCTCCGTTCCGGACTCAGTTCCACTCTCCCCCGCTTCGGATGTCTCCATTCCGGGTTCAGTGCTGCTATCCCCCGCTTCGGATGTCTCCGTTCTGGGTTGAGTGCTGCTATCCCCCGCATTGGACGTCTCCGTTCCAGGCTCAGTTCTACTCTCCCCCGCGTCTGGTTCGTCCGCAGCGGAATCTCCGCCCATCACAGGTTTGCTGCCTCCAGCCTGTTCTCCGTTTCCATCATCGGGATTCCCATTCTCAGAAGAATCGCTGGAGGCGTCATTATCGGCTTCCCCGCCGACATTCTGAACAGCGCCCTGATTATCGGCCCCCTTTGTCTGTGCCGGGACAAATTCCTCCGCCTCACCGGATTCCGGGATAGTTTCGCTCTCTGCCACGGCAGAGCCCGGTTCTCCCGCATTCACGTAAGAGGAACCCATGGAAAAAGTCATGCAGCACACCAGCGCCATGCTGATCCATTTATTTATTTTGTTTCTTTTTCTGTGGAGTTTCATCTATTGCACCCTCCTTTTATTCGCCAAGAATCTCGTCAAAGAGCTGGAGCAGCTCCAAAACACTTCGGAATACGGCTTCCCGGTTCTCATTCTGCCAAATCAGCCTGCCCTGCCAGGAATAATTCTCCCGAAAAAGCACCTGAATGCGAAAAATCTCTTTCTCCCCTGCGTCCCTGTCTCCTGCCACCAGCGGCAGCGGGCTTCCCGGAACCGATTCCAGATCCAGCAGGCTGTTCAGCAACAGTACCATCTGGGCCAGGCTCCAGAGCTTCACGCTGCCATTCAGTCTCGGATGGCGCAGTTCGCCATCTATGATTCCATTTTGATAGGACGATATCGTTACCAGTGCCTCCCTGCTCTGGCACGGAACCATTTTTGTTCTCTGCACCATATCCCATGCCCTCTTTCTTTCGTTTCTGGCTATATCTTATCAGACTCCAATTAGATGCCGATTATATGCCCCTTAAATTGCGGCACATTTTCGTGACAGTTCCTCAGCCTGTCTCTTCTCCTGCGTAATTCTTCTCCTGTTCCCGTACATATTTCTGATTTTCTTCCTGTCTCTCCCGTGCACATTTCTGATTTCCTTCCTGCCTCTCCTGTTCCCACGCCCGTTCCTGATTTCCTTCCTGTCTCTCCCGTTCCGGCTTTCTCTCCTGTTCCCGTGCCCGTTCCCTCAGATCCGTCACCTGAAACGTCAGGTTTGCCGCGGAATGTCGGTATGTCCTGTGAAACGCGCAGTCAATACGGCCGAATATCATCCGGGCTTCCTCTTCGCCGGCCCCCGTCAGCATAATGATGTATGTTCCTGCTTCCAGCCTGGCAATCGGATCCCCTGTCCGGAGTTTTTCCAGAAGAATCCGTTCCAGCCTCCTGCCGTCTGTCGTAGGCACGGCGTCCCTGCCCAGGCTGATCACAATCAGCGCGGAGGACTGTCCCGACCTTTTCATATGTCTCCGTTCCAGCGCAACAATGCTGCGGAAGGTGGGAAAGGTGCATAGAAACGCCTGGGAATCCATTTTGTCTTCACATACCAGCCCGAGAATGTCCTGTTTACCCACATCGCATTTCCGCAGTCCCAGCGCCAGTGTGTGCAGCTGTTCCATATCCTGGGTGGGAAGCATATCATATTCCTGCAGCAGCCTTTCCCTGAATATTCTGTATTTCTCCGCAGCCTGTTCCGGCTGACCCAGCGCGATTAACGCTTTCATCTGATACGCGGTAAATTCCTCCATGCTGAAATCCACTGTATAAGCACGGCTGCAGATACCCAGCACCTTAAGCCACTGTTCCTTTTGATACAGGAGGGGAAGCACCGCCCTGCAGGCATCCAGATAGAGTGTCTGGTAATACTGCCGCAGCGTCCTTGCCCATTCCCCGTCATTGCCGGACAGAAAATCTCCGCGGTAAAGCGAGACCGCCTGAACCAGCATCCTGCAGTACGCCTCCTCTACCTGCCCTCTGGCTTTCACACACATTTCTTCAAATTGCTCCGTATCCAGTTCCAGCCGCATTTCCGGATTCCACGCATAACAGTCCTGAACCGTCACAAGTATCCCTTCCTCCCCGGGAAACATATCCTTTAGAAAGCAGCGTATCCTGAACACCATATTCCGCAGTGCATTAACAGGGTCGCCGCCGTCGCTCCAGAACTGCTCGATCAGTTCCTCCGATGAAATATTGCGTCCATGGTTTACAATCATATACTGCAGGAAGGACAGCGCCTTTTTCCCCATCCTGCCTATCTTTGTATGGTTTTTCTTTATTTCCTCTTCCGTATTTCCGCAGGAGAATGTGCCCAGAAGTCCAAAATATAAAATTCTATCTTTTTTCATCCGAATCCACCGCAATCCCTACCCGATCAAGAAATTCGTCATATATTTCCTCGCCTGTCTGCCTGGCCCTCACGGCGCCCTCCAGTTCCTCGAAGGAACCCAGGTATCTGGTTTTGCCCTGAAATGTAATCTGGGCCACCCACCGGTTCCGCCTTTTGTCATAGTACACGCCGTTGTATCCGCTTGTGTTGGATTTAATCAGGCGGCCGTTCTTCACAGCCTGCAGCATGGTAACGGAAGTTCCTTCCATCAGCTTCAGATTCTCCCTGTATGTGACGGCCTGCAGACAGCCGCAGCTCTTCGTCTTGCCGGACTGTAAAAGCGTCTGTCCCACCACAGTCTCCCTGCCGCAGTCACAGCGGCATTTCCATCTGTGCATTCCCGCCTCTTTCCCGGCGTATTCCACTACTGTCAGCTTTCCGAAACGCTTCCCTGCAAATTCCTTCAGAGGAGGGTGGCTTAAACAGCCGCAGCTTTTCCTGTTTCCTCCGGTGAGCTGGCTTACGTCCGCCAGTATCTCATTTCCGCAGTCGCAGCGGCACCGCCATATGGTACTGCCGTTCTTGCTTCTGTCTTTTGTAGGCTGCACAGCAGTCAGCTTTCCAAAACGCTGCCCTGTTATATCACGCTGTCCCGGCCGCAGCCCGCCTTCACACCCGCAGTGCTTTACGCTCCCTCTCCGCAGGGCGCGGGTATCCGCCAGAATTTCCCCTCCGCAGTCACAGCGGCACCTCCATATCATGTAACCGCTTCTGCGCTGTCCTGTCGTTTCTGTCACTGTCAACTTTCCTATTTTGCTTCCTATCTTAATCACGCCCGGAATATCTCCTTTCCCTCCTGTCATTCCCTGGTGCTCCATCCAGTTAGAAATTGGAGTACTGGAACCGCCTGCACAAAAAATCCTCTGAAATGACGCAAATGTCCGTATTCTGCGACATTCGGAGGAAAAGCACTGCCGGACCGTATTTATATAAG
>CANDMH010000004.1 GCA_947385785.1 uncultured Lachnospiraceae bacterium | reverse complement strand
CAACCATAAAACATCATCGACATATTTGTAACATTGGCAGTATCAAAATTACTTAAATCCAGATTTGTAAGGTTAGTACAACCAAAAAACATATGTGACATATCTATCACATTACTGGTATCAAAATTACTTAAATCCACGTTCGTCAAGCTGGTGCACTCGCTAAACATATAGGAAACATCTGTCGTTCCTGTCATGCTAATTTCCGCCGTAATAATCTTATCACGATATTCGTACCACGGAACGGGATTACCGGAGCCTGAACACTCCCCCGTCCCATTCACTGTCAGCTTCCCTCCGGCATCAATCGTCCACACAATATCCTCATAACTGCCGCCTGTAATATCATCCGCAGCATACGCCACCAGTGCATTTTCATTCTCTGCACTCTCCTCAGCGGCTTCAGGCACTCCTATTGCTTCGACTCTCTCCGTTTCCTGTACTTCCTCTGTTGCTTCCGCACTTTCTCCTGTTTCACTGTTCTCTATCGTTTCAGAGGTATCCTGTTCTTTTGATACTTCTGGGAATTTCGCATCTTCCTCCGCTATGTATTCCTCCCCTGCCCATGGTTCTATAGCTTCAACAGTCCATTCACTCCCTCCGGTCTCCCAGGATTCCAGGTTCTCCCTTTCTCCAATAGAAACCACATTCACCTCTTTCGGGCTTTCCTCTTCCATTTCAGGAACCTGCATATTTTCCGTCTCTCCCGGCATCTGTGCCTCATCCGATGCTTCCACAGCATCTGCCCCCGCAACCGCGGATACAATACTCTCCGACTGCTGCAGGGCAGATACCACCAACGCCGCGGCCAAAAATCTTGCCAACCATTTGTGCTTCATTATTTTCTCCTCCTTGTATTTATACTCAAGACCGCCACAATTTACTATTCCGTCTAATGCGGACATATATGGCTGCCGGTCTACTCTACTTCCCTAAATCCGGTTCTTTACTGCCCTTCCAAAAACTTCTCCCCCAAAGCGACCAGCTCTTCCATAGAATACAACCTGCATCTACGCAGATTCCCCGACTCATAATCAAACACCAGCTCATCCCCCAGCACGTCACATAAATTTGGCAGAACGGCAATCTTCCGAAGCCTGTCATCCAGCAGAACACCAAATCGCTTTCCATCTCCCGCCGCGCTCAAATACTCTGCAATGACACACTCGCCCACCTGGGTTACATAAGTAAGATACCCATCTTCATCCAATGTCGTAAGCAGTTTCCCCGATCTGACATCATATACCTCCGGCGCCGTATGAAGCGGAGAGCGGATTCTGTAATCTTCCGTAATAAATTCCTCTTCCAAATCCTTAGATGGCGGCTCCCCCATCTTCTCTGAAAGCACTGCTCCATCTCCCGCACTATAGCGGCGTACTGTCCCATCATACCAGGTTACCTCCAGCCAGGAACCTTCCCCGCTTCTCACAAACTGCTGGTCATATATCTGTCCCGGATCAGGCAATTTCTCTTCCGCCAGCAGCCTTCCTGTCATGTCGTAAATACGGAATTTCTTATAATCAAAAAGCATCGCCGTCCTTCCATCCTGGCTGACACGCGCTTCATCATGAGGGTACCTCGCATCATATGACAGCAGCTCCCCCTCCTTCTGCCTGTATAACTGCAGAATCCGCAGGGAAGTACTGCTGCGGTTACCCGCAATGGCATATTCTCCCGACAAGACAGCGAAGTCACAATTTTCTCCACAGTTTTCCGCAGAAGATAAATGAGCGCCGCTGTCATAGAAGGAGATACCTCCATCCTCCGTAGCCGTCAGCGTATATTCTCCTCCTGCGGAAAACGCCGTAATAACCGCATCTCCGGTATATGCCAGCTCTGTCGTCTCACGGGCTTCCACGTCTATTCTGGTCAGCGAACTTCCTTCCGCTCTATAGATTCCTCCCTCATCCGCATAAACCAGCAACGGATTTGCAGATTCATAACTGCTCACATAAATGCCTTCCTCCACATCAATGACCCCGAATTCTGACTCGCCATTCCTTCTGCCAACAAGTGCAAAATAATCTCCGGAAAATCCCCCGTCAAAAGACCGATATTCCGATTCTTCATATACGATCAGTCCATTCTCAGGATTATTTACATCAAAAACGATGAGTCCCCCGTTGGAAAAACTGACCGCTAACCTGCTGCCATCCCTGTTCAGGGCAAAAACAGTATCCCCCGGATCTGCAAAGATGTCATTTGCCGGCGCCTGCATGGAAAATCCCAAAAAAGGACATTCCCCAATCATTGTACCGTCTGCCGTATGATACAGTACAGCATGATCTTCTTTTCTGTCGACAGCCGCCACAACAGAAGCGTCCGCCGAAATTGCCAGAGTAACAGCCATATCGCCAGTCCACAGGATCTCCCCTTTCTCCAAATCATAAGCAGTCACCCCTTTATCACCGGCATAGATAATATGCTCTTCATCCACAAACACCACATCTGACAATGCCGACTGCTGCACGGGCAATACTGCAATTCTGCGCTGCTGTTCCAAATCAAATACAGCTGTCTCATAAGCATACACAACCGCCAGACGGGATCCTTCCGGGGAAAGTACGATACGAAAAGGCACAGACGGCAGTTCCAGTGAGTCAAGCATTTTGAAGCCGTCCGACAGATCATACACCCCCAGAGCTTCCGTCAGTGCCAGCTGTGTCTGGGGCATAAGGGCTGCCTCCAGAATACGCTTCCCATCGGGAACCGCCTGCAGCGCCAGCCTGACCGCGCCTGATACATCGCCTTCTCTCAGCGCATTGGCTGAATATTCAGCCAATGTAAGCTGCGTCTGTGCTGTCTGCATTCTCTTAAGCCCCACAAAGGAAACCGCTATGCTGAGCATAAAAGAACCTGAAAACAATACCGCCGCAATGCGCCCGTTTCTTTTCCTGCGCCGCACCCTGGGATCATTCTCACACAGATGCAAAAAGGCATCCAGCATCTCCCCGGCAGTCTGATATCTCAGGTCCGGATTGGGATTCATCGCCCTGGAGATAATCGCCACGATCTGCGGGCTGAACTCCGCATCCGAAAGAGTTTCCACCTCCGTTGCATTCCGCGCAGGACGCTTTCCGCTCAGGAGATGATACAATGTAGCGCCCACACTGTAGATATCTGACCTGACATACGGAATAATCACCTTTCCGGAGAACGAAGATTTTGGTTCCGTTTTCATGCCATGGTTCAACAGCTCCGTCTCTGCTGTATTCACCATCACTGCCGTCTTATCGGACGGCTCCAACAGTTCTGTCTCCGCCGGATTTTCCATCATCTCCGTCTTATCGGAAGCCTTGTCAGCGTTCACCCTCCTCATTCGGGAGACGCCCTCTTTCACCCGGCTCCCGGATGTCGGCGTAACGGTATCATAATTTGAAGAAAAGTCCAGTCCATAATGCTCGGGCGATGCATATCCTATGCTGCACCCAATCACATTCTCTTCCCCCAGCGCAAGCGCGATATTGAAATCAATCAGATAAATATTATTGTCCGGCGTCCGCATCAGATTTGCCGGTTTAATATCACTGTGTACATATCCTCTGGGCGGGTCACCGTGGGTAGGGCTATGCAGATAAGAAAGCGCCCCCAGTAATTGCCTGGCCCATTTTATCACCTGTGGCTGGGGATATTTTTCTCCCCGCTTCAAGGGCTTATCAAGACTCTCTCCCTGTACATAATCCATAACCGTATATACGGTATCATTTTCAACAAAATAATCATACACCTGCGGAATATGCGGATGACTCAGGTTTTTCAGCACATCCACCTCCCTGCGCAGCAGTTCAGGCCGGGTAGTGACCGCCCTCTTATCGGCCTTGAGAACCACTTTCTTGTTCAGGCGCAGATGCCTGGCAAGATACACGGTCCCCCCGCCTCCCGCCCCCAGCTTTTCACTCAACTCATAAGTCGACGCAATGATTTCCGGCATTGTATTACACTCCTCTTTTGGCTTACTTTTTCTCTCTTTCCCCATACTCCGCATCCAGCCTGGCATTCAGCTTTGCCAGCGCCACACGCGATATACCCAGATAAATACCCAGAGCTGCCAATACAATTCCGCCCATAATCAATCCGCCGTAAAACAGGATTTCGTCAGTCAGCCATTCCATAAAAATACCCCCGCTTCCAACTGCCGCATTAAGTACATGGAAATCTACTTAATGCGGCAGCCGCTTTTGATTATTATATTTCGGTCCTGCTTGATGGTCTGCTTTACTTGCCTGTCCTTGGGTATAGGCAAATACAGACATTCATCTTAATGTTTCCTGCTCCTTTTTCTTTTGCCGTAAAAGAAAATTCCGCAACAGATTCCAAGCGATAAAACAGCCAACACAACCCAAAATACCAGTTTCGTATCATCGCCGGTTTTAGGTGCCTGCACTTTATATACATCTCCCTCCTGTAAGCTTAAAAATACCAGTTCACTGCCATTCACCTGGACGCTGAGCGTATAGGTAGCTCCGGCTTTTACTGAAATCTGATTATCTGTCAGGGATACCGCGTCTCCGAATACAAGCTCAAACGCCTTCAGTGCAACCGTACTTCCTTCCGGGTCCTTTACATACAGCGTGTGATGTCCGCCTTCTACCCCTGAAAATGCCGCTGCCCCGTCTCCGTTTAATGTAGCTGCTTTCGGAGTCGAATGGATTTCCATGGTATAACCGGCAAAAGGATTTCCGGCCGGATTCACAACTCTGGCAATGATTGTTACGGTATTGGCTCTGCTGCTCTCTGCTCCACTGCCCGTACCTCCAGATGAAGTACCTGTACTTCCTCCAGGATTGCTTCCTGTGTTTCCTCCTGAATTATTTCCGGTATTCCCCCCAGGATTATTTCCAGTATTTCCTCCAGGATTGTTCCCTCCGGGATTATTTCCCCCAGGATTGTTTCCAGTGTTTCCGGTATTCCCTCCGGGATTATTGCCTCCGGGTTCCGGTGTCGCACCGGGCTTATCTCCGGGCCTCGGCGTTGTACCGGGGTTGCCTCCGGGTTCCGGTGTCGTACCGGGCTTATCTCCGGGTTTTGGTGTCGTACCGGGCTTATCTCCGGGTTTTGGTGTTGTACCAGGCTTGTCCCCGGGTTCCGGTGTTGTACCGGGCTTGTCTCCGGGCTTCGGTGTTGTACCTGGCTTATCTCCGGGTTTTGGTGTTGTACCAGGCTTGTCTCCGGGTTCCGGTGTTGTACCGGGCTTGTCTCCGGGTTCCGGCGTTGTACCGGGTTCCTCACTGGGCTTCACTTCCTGCATTTCCAACGTAAAGTTCTGTGCAGTACGGTGCAGGGGGTTCACTATATCCCCTTCCTTCTGCACGCCGTTCACACGGAACTCCGCCGCAAGTGTATTACATCCATCGATTGCCTTATCCTCAAAGGTCTGAGCAAAAACGACGACTTTCGTACTTCCTGATTCACTGTCATATTCTTCCTCCGGTATGAGCATTTCACCATTCAGGTACAAAGCAACAAATTCTGCGTACTCACCTTCGGAAACAAAGTCCCAATTCCGTATTTCTGTCACAAGATAGCTGTAATCCCCCACCTGTTCACCAACCGGTGTCCGTAATTCATAACCTGAATCCGATGCCCTATAAACCTTCTCATCCTCGTTTTCCCACACTTTCAATTTGAACTGTGCAATGGATGGTGTAAACAAATCTGTCCTGCTGTAGCTGGCCATCACGGTGATGTCATATTCCCCTGCCGAACCTTCCTGCGGCACACCATAGATTTCACCAGTGTCTTCATCAAGGGTCAGCCCCTCAGGCAGTCTCTTCCATTTTGCTTCCCCATCCTCTTCGCCTTCTTCTGTCTCCTCTTCTACGATGGAAAACAGGACTTTGTTCCATTCATAATGCATGTTATTCGTACTGATCACATAAGAATAAGGTACAAATTTTACAGCATCATCCAGCTCGGTTGTAGTTATCTCCGGATTGATGGCCCATCCTGTCAGCGTTATGGTTCTTTGCAGTACTTCGCCTTTTGAATTCCGGCCGGATATCGTCAAACTGCCTTCCACCCTGCCATCCGTTCCTGTAGGCAGGAGACGGATCTTCGCCAGGTTTTTCAATTCTCCGTACTGGCTGTCTGTGCTTACTCCGTCAAAGGCGGCCAGCTCTTTGTTGTCATCTCCGCCTACTGTCCAGTAGTCATCCAGACGCACATTTTTCGCGTCTTTACTGAGTTCAACCTTCAAATCTGTCAGCGGTTCATCCCCCAGGTTCGCAATCAGGATGTCATGCTTGTACTCATGCGTCTGAGTCAGGAACACTTCCCGCGTGTCAGGGCCATTCACAAACAGGTTCGCCCCGCCTGTTGTCTTCCTGGCAAAGGTCACCTGGTAATTCCTTAAGCTGCTGCCGATAAAGACATTGTAAAGGACGGAATCAGCCGAGAAATCATGCTTTGAATCCAATTTACCGGAAAACTGCCTTCTTCCCTTCGCATATGCCTTCACTTCTATGGTTCCGCCATCTTCCGTCTTCACTTTCCCTAGCTCAAAGATCGGCGCTGCATTTTTCAAATCAACATTCGGGTCATTTATGAAGATTGTCTGGTATCCGTATCCGTAACAGGTATCCAAAGTGACAGATGTATCATTTCGGACCACATACACGGAATCGCCCACGGTTACATACGTTCCATCGTCTTCATACTCAAAGTTCTTTTCGCCGCTCTCGTAAACTTTGCCTTTTCCATCCTCATCATAAATAACCGCTCCGGTTACCTTGAAATAAGGGTCTCCCGACGGTTTGGGCGGTATATAGTCCTGCGGCGCGCTGGATGTTGATACAGATACCGTTGCATGTACGGTTACATTGTACTGCATCACTGATCCGTCTTTGAAGATTACCGTAAACCTGTTTTCTTCATCATTATCGCATTTCACTTGATAGCCGCCTGGCAGAGTATCTCCCTGACGGAGAATGTCAGCGGTAATATCCGTCATGTCTGCCGCTTCCTCAGCAGTCCTGCAGGTTCCCGCCACTACTTTTTCCACCGCGGCATTCTGCTCCAGCACATAGCGGAAATCTTCCTCAGCCGGATATTCGGCAGGCAATGTATAAAGGTACGATACGCTGTCCACCATATAGTTTGAAACCACAGAGCTGCCGCTGATAAATTGAAACATTTCTGCCTGTGTGAAAGCGAGCTGCTCCTCTTCACAGTCTACCGACACCAAAGCAGTATCCTCTCCCGGTATATAAAGTTTTCCGGAAACTGCCTCCGGCGCTGTTTCTTTATTTATGACAAACAGCAGCCCCTGATATGAAATTACCTTTTGTGTATCTTTATTCCTATATACAATGCAGAACAGATTGTCAGCATTAAGCACATTTTCCCCGGGTTCCTGATAGGCCCCTTCATGTCCGCTTCCAGTCTGGCCAACCAGGTCTGTAATACCCTCTCCCAATGAAGCAGGATCATCCTTCTTATCCAGGAAATCCTTCATCAGATAAACCTTTGCCTCCACATCGCCCATATCGGCCGATGGCTGCAGGTTAAGATACCAGTTTTCCGTATCCTTAAGTCCTTCATCGGACACATAGTACATTACCTTCGTTACGGGCATATCCACATCTGTCAGTGTACAGGGAAGATACACTTTCTTCCCTATCTGATCCTCATTGACAGGTACTGCGTTTCCGTCCTTCTCAGCATACACCTGATATTGGAAGCTGATGTCTGCATAGCTGCCCGGATCGGCGCTTATCCCGAACTGCAGAACCGTATCATTTCCCACAAAAGCAGTAAAATCAACGATACCTTCATAGTCTGCTGCATAGCCGTAAGGCTCCGCCGCTTCATCTATAGGCAGGATCTGATCCGTGATATCCTCTGCCATTTCTGCTTCCTGCAGAGAGCTGTACCTGCCACGCACCACCCTGACCTGGCTTCTGTCACCTCCGGGAACATCCATCACATAATAATACTCCCTGTCAAACGTATAACCGGTAGGAAGTAAATACTGATAATTGACAATTTCCGTCTGATTCCTGTATGCAGCACTGGATTTGTACCTGGATACAGCCACACTGGGTATTTCCTCCTGAACCATTCCATAGGTTACACTGGATTTGAACTCCTGCACCGCAGCCCTGGCAATCCAGCTGTCTGTCAGCTTTGTTCTGACATCATTTTCGCTGGTATAAAATGTCCCCGTCACCTCTGACGCCGATTCTGGCTTAATCAGGAGCAGCAGTCCCTGACAGGCCATGATTTCACCTGTCATCGTATGTCTGTATACGATACAGAACATATTATCCACAGATATCGCATCCGCGCCTTCCGCCAGGTCCGCATAGGTTCCCCTGTGGCCCGCCGCATCCGAATTCCGGCTGAAGATACCACTTATCGCTTTGCCTTCCAGGGTAACATCTGCGTTTCCATCCGCTTTCGCCTGATAATATGCCATAAAGTCTTCCATCGAATAGACTTCCGTACTGATATAACTCAGACTCCCAGAGTTGCCCCTGATTCCCAGATAATATTCTCCTCCCTCAGTGTAAGAAGCCGCAGGCGCATAAAAGACGACTTTCGTTACATCCATGGGAATCTCGACACCTTCCGGCAGAGTATAAGGCATATACTCTGTCTTTGCCGGTTCAATGCGGTTACCGCGCCCGGATTCCCCCGCAGAGTATATCCGGTAGGTATAACTCTGATCCAGTACTTCCGAACTGCGGCCTGAGGAATAGACATTGTAATTCAGAGCAGTTCCATCCTCAAAATATACCCTGAAATTGACTGAAGAATCATATTTTGCCGGATATCCTTTCCCGAATATTTCTCCTGTAATATCGGTCTCTGTTTCCTCGTTATTCTCCCCGGTTTCTACAAGCGTTACTTTGCCTATCTGGGGATTTGCATTCATGATATAATAATAGTCCCTGTCAGATATGTACCCGCTGTACAACGAATAATCTCTACTGATACGGGCTGGCAAATAGGCTGCGCTTACAGCACAATATTCGTCTCCCAGGCTGATTCTATACTCTGCTGATGACGGTTCATCCCACCTGTTCCAGACATTGGATGAAACATCCTTTTTCTCTCCATCCACATAGGTATACAGTTCTCCCTCTACGGTGGATACAGCGGCGCCCAGTGTAACGGAAATACCATGGTAAGCCATCACCTTTCCGTCATCAGGGTTGGAATATACCACAGCAAATACATTCGGACTGTCAGGATCCGCATACTTTCCGGCATACCCCGGAGCATTCTGTCCCAGTATCTGTTCCGTTATTTCAGCCTTTTCCTCCAGCCCTGAAACTTCCCCGCTTTCCGCATCATAGCACTCCAGAAAATCCGTCATTGTATAGACCGCAACATCGACCTTATTATTCAGATTCCCGGAATCCACAGCAACGTAACAGGAAGCATTCAAATCCAGCAATTCTGCATTCTCCGGGTAAATTACCACCGGAGTTACGGAAATACCCGTATCTTCGTACTTTTCATCAGCCTTATATTCCACAGAGGCTGCCAGTACTTCTCCATTGGGTTCCTGACGTACCTTATATGTATAAGAATACCAGGCAGTCTCTCCCGACGCCCTGACATTAACATAATACCGTAACGTCATACCGTTTACCGTATAAACCGTAAAATATACCGGAGCTCCGCAATTGATCTCATACCCCTGCGGAAGCGTCTCCCCGCCGCCATAAAGCACCTCTTCCGTGATATCCGTTCCTGACCAGCTCTCTTCAGAATCGCATACTTCCACACGATCTATCATTCCATTCGAATTCTCAATGATATAGTAGTATGTTTTATCCCCGGGATATCCTGCCGGAAGATAGTTCTCATAAATATAACTGTCGGTACTGTATTCTACACTGCCGTTTCCCGGCTCGCCGTTCACATTCACATCCCACTGACTGCCCGCGTAAACCCTTCTCGCCGGGCTGATGCGAAGCGCATGCGTATCTTCCCCCTCCCTGTCATACAGATCGCCTTTCAGAAACAGTTCCTCTGAACTGACAATACATGCAAGTCCCTGATATTCCACTACCTTTCCTGTAGCGGTATCTGTATACACAATACAGAACAGGTTATCGGATGCAAGGGGGTCATTCTTATCCAGCTCGGCATATTTTCCCCTCTTATACGAATACAGAATATCCTCCTGGGCAGCTTCTCCGTCAAGTGTCTGTGTGTCCCCATGATAGGCCCCAAGAAACGTACTCATCTGATAGACACTCACCTGGATATCGTCACCGCAATGTTCTTTATTGGCAATCTTCGAATTGATCTTCAGTTCCGATTCTCCTCCGGTTTCCATCCATGGATAGCCAAACCGCACCAGTGTCACCGGCACATTCAATCCGCCTGCGTCAATCGTAACAGCACCATATTCCGTTCCTCTGTCTACCCAATAGGAATCTCCTCCTTCCGGATAACAGCGCAAATTGTATGTAATATCATTTTCGAATCTGGCACTGTAAAAATCCACTTGTACAATATAGCGGGTCGCATCCGCATCCAGCTGGGTACCCTTGCCGATAATCAGGCATATTCCTGCATTTTCCTTTCCGGCCAGGCTCGACAAATCGACCTTCCCCGTATTACGTTCTAAGGCAATATAATCGTCCTCATCATAAGCCAGAGCTACATGATCCTCCTGGGCAATCTCAATGATATTACCTTCCGCATCTCTCAGCCGCTGTAGAATCGTCTCAATCGGCACTTCGCTGAAATCATCGCCATACAATTCCAGTGTGGCTTCCTTCTCCTCAATTGGTAGCAAAGACATCACGGATATGCCGGTGTCATCACCTGCTTCCAGTCCGCCTTCTGGAATTGAGGGCATCTCTGTCCCCGAGGCATCCTGCGAGTCTGGAGCCTCTGTTCCTTCCCCGCCTTCTTCCGGAACTGCTTCTTCAAGGCCGGGCACAGCTGTATGTTCAGGCCCCATGCTTACTCCGGAAGCTACCGTTTCCATTTCACTGCTTCCTGATTCCGCCTGTGTCTCCCCCTCTTCCGGAACCGATTCCTCCGCCCCTTCTTCGGGCACAGCGCCGTCTCTTCCGTTTTCAATTTCGGTAATTGCAGCCGCGGATTCCCCTCCTGTTTCCAAAGCCTCCGGATACTCCGTATCCGCTCCGGCTTCCTGTGCATTTGGCGGCTCCGAAGCTGATACCAGGCTTCCTGTCTGCGGAGCCATGGATATCATGAGTGCAATTGCCAGGAACAGCGCCAAACCTTTTTTGTACCTCATTTTCTCTCCTCCTTCTTCATTTTTTCAGGTTCAGTTCCAACTCCTTTTATTTCTGAACCAAAGTTTCCCGGGCAATTGATACCAATTCCCCTATATCGTAAATGCGCGATTCACGCATATTACCAGTGGGATAGTCAAAAATCAGCCTTTCGCCAACCACATCGCAGAGCCAGGGCAGTTCCGCCAGCACTTCGCACTTTTCATTCAAAATCTGGCCATAATAATCCCCCTCGGCCGTAATAAACTGCACCACCACATACTTATCTGCCTGTGTCGCATATGTGAGAAAAGCTTCCTTATCCAGTTCTGTAATCAGCTTTCCGGTATCTCGTTCATACGCTTTCGGTATCCCATGTAATGGTGCCGTTATATGCAGACGATCTGTATCAAATTCTTCGTCCAGCGTGCCATCCGGCTTTTCTCCCGCCGATTCATATAACAATACACCGGTTTCCGCATCATATGCCAGAATCTTCCCGTCATTATATCTCACCTCGAGCCGGGATTCCTCTCCGTCCCGAATGTATTGCTGGTCATACACCTGTCCCTCATCTGGAATGGATACTTCCGCCAGCAGCGCCCCCGCAGTGTCATATATCCGGAATCCTCTATATGAAAACAGCATGATATGCTTTCCGTCCGCACTGAGTCTGGCTTCATCATGTTCATACGCCGGGTTGTAAGCAAATATCTCCGTTTCCGGATGATTTTCATATTTCATGAGCTGAATCACGGGGGAGTCACTGCTCCCCACCAGCGCTGTCTTCTCCGAAAGCCGGACAAAATTGCTTCTCCGACTCTTTTCATAGCTGGAAATCTGCTGTGTATTCTCATTAAAGAAAATAATATGATCCTCAGCCTCTACTAATGTATACCCGCTGCTTTCCGCAAAGTGATACAGCCGCTCGGTCGTTGTAGCCAGGGGCATCTGTTCTCCCGTCACAGGATGCACTTTTACCAGTATATTGTCTGCCATGACATACACGCCGCTTTCATCCGCCTGTACACTATATGTATAATCAGCCTGAAATCCCCATAGCTGTTCCCATTTATCGGTATCAATAATTCCAAAAACCGACTCCGTTGTGGCAGACGCCGAAAATGCAAAATACTGCTGGTAAAAACCGCCCTCAAAATGTGAATACCCAGAAAAATCCTTCAGGATTTCCATCCCGTTTTCCGGATTGTCCACATAATAAATCAGCAATGCCCCATCCTCAAAGCTTACCCCCAAAAGCGAACCGTCTCCGTTTAAGGCCAGTATATTGTTATTTGGATTCGCACCGACATCATTTGCCACTACTCCCTGATGCCTGCCCTCAAACGAAACAGTACAAAGTATCTCCCCATCCTCGGCATTATAAACTGTAACAAAGTCTTCGTCCCGATATACAGCGGCCACTCTCCTGCCATCTCCGGAAATCCTGACAGCTGTAGCCGGTTTTCCCGTCCATATAACCTCTCCCTTATTAATGTCATAAGCCTGCAGGCCTTCCCTGCCCGCATATAGAATCCTTTCATTGTCCAGAAACTTCACTTCTGACAGTGCGGATTCCACCACAGGAAAAGTATCCGTAATCTCTGCTGTTTCCGTATCAAATACCGCCAGGAAGTAGGCATAAATACAGCATCCATGCCTTCCGTCCGGCGAAAGCTCCACACAAAGAGGCTCTGACGGCAATTCAAGCGTTTTATATATCTTAAATCCATCCGATAAATCATATACCCCCAATGCATCTGTAAGTGCCTTTTGTGCCTGTGCCGGAAAATCAGGCTCCAAAATACTCTTCTTCAACGGCAATGCCCTCAGGGCATACTGAATCGCCGCGTTTCCATCACCCTTCATAAGCGCGTTTCCGGAGTACTCTGCCAGCTTCAAGTATTCCTCCGTCGCCTGCATCCGTTTCAGGCCCACAAACGCTACCGTAATATCTGTTGCAAACAGCAGTGACAGCAATCCAATGATTGTACGGTTACTTCTCCTCCAGCGAAGCATCCTCACATCATTCGAATGCAGCTGTGCAAACGCATTCAGCATCTCATCGGCTGTTTGATAACGCAAATCTGGATTCGGGTTCATTGCCTTTGAAATAATTGCTACTATCTGAGAGCTGAACTCCTCCTGCGAAAGAGGTTCCACCTCCTTTGCATGCCGGGCCGGGCGCTTTCCGCTTAATAGATGGTACAGGGTTGCACCCACACTGTAGATATCAGACCTTACATCCGGAACCATAATCCTGGTTTTAGATGATTCCGCCTCCATTCCTGACTCCGGAAGCTTAACTGTAGAATCCAGGGCTGCATCCTGCAGCAGGACGGTCCTGTCCTTTTCTTTCCCGACTGCTTCGGATACTGCGGCATTCCTGCCTCGATGCATTAAATTCATTAATTTACTTCCGCTTTTACTCTGTGATACCGACGTATCATAGTCCGATGAAAAATCCAGTCCATAATGTTCCGGCGAAGCGTATCCGGCACTGCATCCAATTACATTTTCCTCTCCCAGTGCAAGAGCGATGTTAAAATCGATCAAACAGACATCATTATCCGGAGTCCGCATCAGGTTTGCCGGCTTGATATCGCTGTGAACATATCCCCGGGGCGGGTCTCCGTGAACAGGACGATGCAGATAGGAAAGCGCCTCCAACAATTGTTTCGCCCATTTGATTACCTGGGGCTGGGGATATCTCTCCCCTCTCTTCAGCGGCTTGTCCAGACTTTCTCCCTCAATATATTCCATTACCGTATAGACGGTTTCATTCTCCACGAAAAAATCATATACCTGTGGAATATGCGCATGACTCAGATGCTTCAATACATCCACTTCACGGCGCAGCAGCTCCGGCCGGGCTGTAATGGAGCGTTTGTCCGCCTTGAGCACCACTTTCTTTCCCAGGCGCAGATGATTGGCCAGATAGACGGTTCCCCCGCCCCCTGACCCAAGCTCATCCAATACTTCATAGATTGACGCAATGATTTTGGGCATGTGTACTCCTTCAGCTCCTGCCTTCTATTTTCTTTCCTGTCTTTTCTCTTTCCCCGTACTCTGCGTCCAGTCCGGCATTCAGCCATACCAATACCAGTCCGGCACATGATATACACAGCCAGAACACAGGTATCTTTTATTATAAACCTTCATTTTCCATATTCAACGTGTGCAGATACCTGTGCTCCCTTTTCCGCCTTTTCTGCCACAGCAAAAAACCCCCACCCGCTTCCGGCTGATCCGAAAGCAGATGGGGGTTTTACAAATCTAAAATTTATTACAGATACTGATTCTGAGACTTTTTCATAAGAAACCTGACATGGTAGCCCTTCTCATCACATACAGCGCGCACCATATCCTCGGCTATCTCCTTGAAATTGTCATTGATACAGATGATACATGTATTCTTATTCCTGTGGAAAATAGATGATTTCGGCCAGCGGATATAATAAGAAATCCGCTCGCGTAAAAGTGCTTTTTCCACCAGGCGCTTACACTCCGGATCTGTAATTTCACAAAGCTCAATTTCATTATTTACCTTAGCTGAAGTATATAACGGCTGTTCCATGATTGGCCTCCTGAAGTATGGGCACTGGGCCCTGATTATGTTTCGAACTGTCTGTCTTTTTTATTATACCAGATTTCATGACTTTTTCAAGCCCCCTGTTTTGCTCCTTCCATTCTTATTCTGCCCTTATTCTGCTCTCATTCTGTCGCTTATTCCCCGCTCTCTTTCCGCCTCTTATTCCCTGCACCCGTTCTCCGCTTATTCCCCGCTCTCTTTCCGCCTCTTATTCCCTGATCCCGTTCTCCGCTCCCATTCTCCCCTGTCCCCCGCGTCCCGGGCTTCAGCGCTTCGTAAAATACGCTTTCATCCCTTCTGACATGACAATGCTTCCATCCGACAGGACAAACAATACCTCCACCCCATACTCTTCCGCCAGCTCCATCCCGCGCTCCGGCCCCAAGAGAAAGCATGCCGTGGATAGTCCGTCGCTGAGCAGTCCGTCCTTTGCCAGAATGGTCACTCCGCGCACATCGCTGTCGGCAGGGTATCCCGTTTCCGGGTCCAGAATGTGATGATAGCGCACTCCGTCCGCCTCCACATACCGCTCATAATCCCCGGAGGTGGAGATACACCACTGCCCCTCCAACGACAGAATCCCCACATTGGAGGATGTATCAAAAGGGTTAACAATGCCTACCTTCCAGAAACTGCCGTCCGGCTTGCCTCCAAATGTCAGTATGCTTCCCCCCAGGGATATCACCGCTCCGCTGACTCCCGCCTCCTCTTCCAGCAAGCAGCTGAGTCTGGAGAGCGCAAGCCCTTTTCCCACAGCGCCCAGGTCAAGCTGCATTCCCTCCGGAAGGAAAATCCTTGCTTCCTCCCCTTCGGATGCAGCCGGGACAAGCCTGACGCGGTCGCTTCCGCATAAGCGCAACGTATCTCTTAATTCTCCTGCCGAGGGCAGTCGGAAATTCTCATCATCCGCACCGCCTGCCGCCCATTTATCGATATTCCATAATCGCGTCAGCGGACCCAATGTTATATCAAAAGCACCGCCGGAACGCCCGTACAGTTCCAGGCACTCCTGCAGCAGCGCCTCCATATCTTCCGATACACTGCACCCCTCTTTATTTCCAGCGGCTGCGTTTATCTGCCACACCTCTGACGTATCCAGCCGCCAGGACAGTTCCTCCTGCTCCAGCCCTGTCAAAAGCGCCATGGACTCTGAAAAAAAAGCTGAGGCAGTTTCCTCCGGCGCATAGACCGTCTGCTGTATCACAGTGCCCATTGCAGTGTCCACATACTGCCTGGCAGATTCCCTGTCCCCATTGGCTGCGGCACGATGCCTGACAGATTCCCTGTCCCCATCGGCTGCGGCGTCATTATGCCTGACAGATTCCCTATCCTGCTCTTCAACGGCATCTTCCTGCCTGGCAGCGGCATCTCCCTGCCCGTCAGCGGTATCTCCCTGCCATTCTCTACCGGATTCCCGCCCTCCAAAATCCCCAGGGCCCTCTGCGGAAGCACTCCCCCGGCTCCCGCCTCCCCCAACGCAGCCACAGCATAATAACACAGTTGCCCCAAATACAATTATACGAAAAAAACGCTTCATTTTTCTCATCCTTTTTGCTATACTAAGGAGGTATTCTTAAGGAAGTACCATGAACGTGATATGCCCCGGCTTTCCTTTCCGGTTATCCGGGACAGTCCGCATACAGCGAGGTGCCGCCTATGAAAACACAGCACGACAGCCGGAAAGCCGCTTTCCTGACAGCCCTTTTCCTGGCTCTGGTATGCCTGGCAAGCTTGAGTTATCTCCTGCTGCCTGCCAGAGGTAAAACAGAATATACCGCAGATATCTTTCAAAACGGCATATTGATCATGAGTATCCCGTTAAACGAAGAAACCGAAAGCCGCACCTTTACGATTGAAGGTGAAAACGGCTGTGTAAACGAAATCGAAGTCCGCCCGGGCAGCATCGGAATCCTGTCAGCCGACTGTCCTGACAAACTCTGTGTCAGTCAGGGGTTTATCAGCGATACCAGGCTGCCCATCACCTGCCTTCCCAACAGGCTGGTGATTCAGCTGCGTCCTGTATCCGAGGCAGGCGAAGACAGCGTAGTGCCTGATACCCTTACCTATTAGGCTTAAGAACTGCCGGAAAACAACTGCTGTGGTATCCTTTGGTATCCTTTTGATTACAGGGTTCGCGCAGCGGTTCCTGTAATCTGTTCAGGCAGCGTACCAGCCTGTTGAACATGGATACATGCCGAACGTAAGCATGAACCCGCAAAGGAGCCTCACATGTCCCTGAAAAAGCTGACACTCTTATCCCTTTTCACCACCATATCCCTGGCTGTATACGCCATTGAAAGCGCCGTTCCGCCCCTTGTTCCCATCCCGGGAATCAAGCTGGGGCTTGCCAATATCGTGACTTTGGTGCTGCTGCGCCGCTTCCGGGCCAGGGATGCGTTGACGGTGCTGTGCTGCAGAATTCTGCTGTCGGCGCTGCTGTTCGGCCAGGCTCTGTCCCTGCTCTACAGTTTTGCCGGCGGACTTGCCAGTCTTCTGGTCATGTGGCTGGTCATGAAGCTGCTGCAGAAAAAGTGGATTTTCCTCACCGGAGCCATGGGCGGGCTGACCCACAATATGGGACAGCTTCTGACCGCCTGGGCAGTCACCGCAACGGCCGGCGTGTTCGCCTATCTGCCCTTCCTGGTGTTAAGCGGCGTTATCACAGGGCTTTTTACCGGACTGTGTGCGGGATTTCTGGACAAATATCTGAAAATTGCGCAGAAATAGCTTATCCGCAATGGAATTTCATTGTTCCGCATCCTCCAGCTCACGCAAAAGCGCCGCCATGGATTTACCTGTAACCGGATGCCGGAAAGCAGGCGCAATCTCCGCCATGGGTTCCAGAACAAAACACCTGTTCTCCAGATCAGGATGCGGAATCACCAGATTTTCAGTTTCTATTACATATTTGTCGTAAAAAAGGATATCCAGATCCAGAGTCCTGGGACCCCAATGCAGGTTCCGTTCCCTTCCCGCCTCATTTTCCATCACATGCAATGCATCCAGCAGCTGCCCTGGATTCAGCAGAGTCTCAATCTCCGCCACACCGTTCAGAAAATCATCCTGTTCCACCCCGCCGTAGGGCTTCGTAACCCGCAGTTTCGAAACCTTCTTCAGCTCTGTCAGCGGATGCGCACCCAGAGCCCTGACAGCGCCCGACAGATAGCCTTCCCTGTCTCCCAGGTTGGAGCCCAGCCCAATATATGCTCTGTGCCAGCCTCTGTATACTTTGACGGAAATCCCTTCAAACGGCAGGCGGACCGGCGCATGGGGCTTTACGATTTCCAGGCTGACCGCCGAAATCATGCGGTACTCAAGCAGCAGTGCCTCCGACATTCTCTCCGCCACAGCCTCCAGGAGCTTACAGGTATTTTCCTGCATCCATTTTGTGATAAAGCGGCATACGGCCCCATAATCCACCGTGTGCTCCAGCTCGTCACTGCAGCCGGCCCTGCTCACATCCGTATATAGAACCGCATTTACGTAAAAAATCTGTCCCTCTCTCGTCTCCTCGGGATACACCCCGTGATGTGCGAATACTTCCAGTCTGTCGATATGAATCTCATCTTTTGCCCATTCGGAATACATTGCAGCTTCCCCCTCCTCATTCACGGACCGGGCATCGCTTTCACTCTGTCCCGGACTCACCCTTATTCTGCCCCATTTCCTAAGGAATTGTGTAAACCCTTCTCTGGAAATTGTGCAGGCACTTTTCAGTTCGCGCGTTCAGAATTGCCTCAGCCATTTTCACTGCCCTTACGTTCTCTTTCACATCATGGACCCTGACGAACATACAGCCCTTCATAACACCGAAAACGGTAGTGACAAGGGTTCCTTCCAGCCGCTGCTCCACCGGCAGGTCAAGCGTCAGGCCGATTACGGATTTTCTGCTGCAGCCCAGAAGCAGCGGATATCCCAGCTTCCCGAGTTCGTCCAGCTGACGGAGGATTTCCAGATTCTGCTCATATTTTTTCCCGAATCCGATGCCGGGGTCCAGAATGATCCTGTCCTGCCCAATCCCCGCTTCCGCCGCCAGTCCCAGGCTCTCCTTCAGATCTGCCGCTACGTCATCTACAAAAGAACGGTAATCCGTATTATTCCTGTTGTGCATAAGACAGCAGGGCAGACCGCTTTCCGCGATGACCTTTGCCATGTTCCCATCATATTTCAGTCCCCATATATCATTGACCAGATCCGCGCCTGCCAGAATCCCCGCCGAAGCCACCTTCGCTTTACAGGTGTCCAGGGAGACAGGTATGTCAAAAGCCGCTTTCACGGCTTCTATCACAGGAAGTACTCTGGCAATCTCCTCCTCTTCCGGCAGCGGTGTATAACCGGGCCTGGTGGACTCGCCTCCCACATCAATAATATCGGCCCCCTCTGCCAGCATCTCCTCCACATGCCGCAGCGCTTTATCCCGTTCGTTCCACTTTCCTCCATCCGAGAAGGAATCCGGTGTCACATTCAGGATGCCCATCACGTATGTATGCCCTTTCGTCTGAAATTCCCTGTTTCCTATCCTCATATTCGTTTCTTTTCCTCCCTGTCGCAGACTCTTCCCCAGTACTCCATCCGGCCGGAAACCTGTGTCTGTGACTGTCCGTTTCGCACCGCAGCCTGTTCAGCCAAAAACAGCCTGAACATACCGAAATAAAGAAATGTCCGCGCAGCAATGCCCCACAGCTTATCGCCTCTATATCTGCAGCATCCGGAAAAACTGCTTCTGCAGCGCGGGATCCTTCTCGAAAGCGCCCCTCACCGCAATACTGACCGTCCTGCTGCCGGGCTTCTTCACCCCGCGCATGGTCATGCACATATGTTCCGCCTCCAGCACCACCATCACGCCTCCGGGTGCCAGATGCTCCATCAGCGCATCCGCAATCTGGCCCGTCATCCGCTCCTGGATCTGCAGCCTGGCAGCATAAATCTCCACTGTCCTGGCCAGCTTGCTCAGGCCCACCACCTTTCCCTCCGGTATGTACGCAATGTGCGCCTTCCCGTAAAAAGGCATCAGATGATGCTCGCACATGGAATAAAAGGGAATGTCCTTTTCCAGAACCATCCCGCTGCTTTCCACCGAAAATACTTTTGCCAGAGGCACTGACACATCCGCCTCCATGCCGGCAAAAATTTCCTCATACATCCTGGCCACACGGTCCGGCGTATCCTTAAGTCCTTCCCGTTCCGGCTCCTCGCCGATTCCCTCCAGAAGCAGTTTTACTGCCTCCTTTATTTTCTCCTGATCTATCATTTTCTGCCAGCTTCCTTTCCCCGCCGGTTATACTCGTGAACGCATTTATCTGCCGCTTTCTGTTCAACACTGCCGCTGCGTTCACGCCCGCCCTTTCCGAACTGCCGTTCTCCCGGTACCGCCGGGTGCTGCCCGATACAGCTCTTTTCCATGCCCTTCCTTCGAAGCATATCCCACAATTTCCATCAGCCTCCCGAGAAAAGACAAAGAACCAAAGGCAAGAATCACATCCTCTTTTCCCGCCAGCAGCCGGCACATCTCCACCGCTTCCTCCAGAGAATCTGCCGCCGTCACCCTCCCGTGAACCTTTGCAGCCGCCTGCGCCAGCTCGTAGGCAGGAAGCGCCCTTGTATTGTCGGGCGGCGTCACGGTTATAATCTGATCCGCCAGGGCATGGGTCAGCGCAATCACTTTTTCATATTCCTTGTCCTTAAGCATTCCAACGATATAGAGTACTCTTTTGTCCGGAAAATAGAATCTCACAGATTCCGCGAGCCGCCTGGCCCCGTCCTCGTCGTGGGCTCCGTCCACAATAAAATAAGGCTTCCTGCCCACTACTGTAAATCTGCCCGGCCATGCCGCTTCTCTCATTCCCTTTCGCAGCTTATCCTCCGGAACCGGAAATCCCCGGCCTGCCAGACTCTTCAGCACCTCCAGGGCCACAACGGCATTGCCGATCTGAAACTGCCCTCCCAGAGTGATTTCCATCCCCTTCCAGGCGCCGTAATCAAACCTCTGCTTCTCCAGTCCGTAATGCACATGGGAAGCCTGCCCCTCATCCCCCACAGTCAGAGGACAGTCCAGGGCGGCGGCTTTCTTTTTGATAAGCGCCATAACCTCCGGCTTCTGGGCCGCGGAAACCGCCTGACAGCCTGCTTTCAGTATCCCTGCCTTCTGGGCGGCGATCTCCGTCAGCGTATTTCCGAGAAACTTCATATGGTCCATGCTGATGGAGGTTATGACTGCCACGCAGGTATCTTCCACTACGTTGGTAGCGTCCTGCAGACCTCCCATCCCCGTCTCCAGTACCACGATATCACATTTCTTCTCCTGAAAATACCAGAATGCCAGCGCCGTCTTAATCTCAAAGGCCGTAGGATGCGGCAGGCCTTCCTCCGCCATCCTGTCACAAGCCTCTTTCAGCAGCTCCATCCCCTGACAGAGGGCTTTCTGCGTGATATATTGGCCGTTCACCTGTATTTCTTCTCTGTAGTCAAAAAGTGCGGGGGAGAGATACCTTCCCACCCGGTACCCGCCGCATTTCAGGACAGAAGCCACAAACGCACACACCGAGCCTTTCCCGTTGGTGCCGGCTACATGCACATATTTCAGTCCCTTCTGAGGCTCTCCTATCCTCCTGCACAGCTCGCGGATGCTGTCAAGCCCGGGCGAAATGCCGTATCGCGATACCTGCTCCACATATTCCATTGCTTCTGAGTAATTCATGGCTTCCGTCCGCCTCCTTTTCCTTCATCTGCCGGATGTCCCTGCGTCCGCCGCTGTCATCTTTATCCGTTATTATACCTGTGAATGCAGGGAAGTGTTTCGAAATAACCTGCCCGAAAAATGCCTGCATAATTCCGCCTGCTGTTATGCATACTAAGGGAGTGTACCCGAATATAAACTCACTGACACAAAAGGAGCTCCCACCATGAAATACACTTTGCGTACATTCTCAAAAAACTTCCTCAAATGCGGCCTCGCCGGCTGGTGCATGGAAATCCTCTTCACTTCCATGGACTCGCTGCGCCGCCGGGATATGACTTTGAAAGGAAATACTTCCCTCTGGATGTTCCCAATCTACGGCAGCGCCGCCGTACTGGCTCCCTTCAGCCGACTCCTTGCCGGGAAATCCCCCTGGAGACGGGGGCTGACCTACATGGGCCTGATTTTCACCGCGGAATACCTCTCCGGCACCCTTCTGTCAAAACACAGATTCTGCCCCTGGGATTACAGACGCAGCCGCTGGAACATCAGCCGCGTCGTCAGGCTGGACTATGCTCCATGCTGGTTTTTCGCAGGATTATTATTTGAGCATCTTCTTTCGCCTGACTCCGGCAGTTATACGCGTGAACACATTTATTCTTGACAATACTCCTGACAATAGAAGCGTCGCTTTGTCTCTATCGCAGAAGCATCGCTTTGCCCCTATTGTATGCCGCTGACTGCACCAGCCCCTCATGGTGTCAGTCGTCCGCATCCCCCATGTCATCCATGTCTCCGGAACCGATATCCAGCATATTCACTGTGCGCCTCTTCAGTCTGGCCTCCTCGGACTGCTTCAGGATGAATTCCTTCACCTCTTTGGAATGCCTGATGTGCTGCAGCACCAGCTGCGGATGGGTGGTGTCTCCGGTATAGCAGGTCACGGTACCCAGTCCGAAGATTTTTTCTGCCAGACTCGCACTGCGGGTCACGTCCTGTACTTTGTACATGAAGCAGTCATTCTCCACTGTCTTCAGCAGCCCCTCATCCACGGTGATCATATCCTCTTTCACCATATATTTCGTAAACGTAAAAGGGAGCCCGAAAAACACCCATCTTTTTCTCTCCACATATTCCATTTTCTCCACCTGTCCTTTCCATATCTTTTTCAGTCCCATTATAATCTAATCGGACGGAATATGCAAATCTTTGCGCAAAACTTTCTGAAATCTTTCCAATATTTGATTGAAACTCCTCCCGTAACGTGGTATCATGATAACAGGAAAGCGTTACCAGAAAATAATTTAAGGAGGTTCCACAGATGACCGCAAACAAGTGTATCAAAGGACGCAGGAGTATCCGAAAATTCACTGACCAGCCCGTTTCCCATGAGCTGCTCGCCAGCATTGTCGAGACCGCTTCCTATGCCCCCAGCTGGAAACATACCCAGATTGTCCGTTATATTGCCGTAGAGGGTGAGAAGAAAGCCGCTCTGGCAAAATGTACTTCCATTTTCCCCGGCAACGGAAGGATTATGGAGAATGCTCCCATGGTAATCGCCGTCACCATGATCAAGGGACGCAGCGGTTATGAGCGGGACGGTTCTTTTTCCACTCCCAAGGGCGACAGATGGCAGATGTATGATGCCGGTGTGGCCAGTGAAGCTTTCTGCCTTGCCGCTTATGAGCAGGGTCTTGGCACCGTGATCATGGGCCTGTTTGACGAAGAAGAAGCAACGAAGCTGCTGGAGCTCCCTGAGGAGAGAGAGCTGGTGGCTCTCATTCCTGTTGGATATCCCGATGAGGCACCTGCCGCTCCCAGACGCAAAGCGGTAGAAGATTTATTATCCTATCAATCATAAACCAGGAGTCGAAGAGTTTTTCTCTTCGACTTCTTTTTGGGTGATTTGGGTGAGGTCCGGGCCTGCGCGGTGTCCGGGCTTTCCCAGGCCTGCTGCCGCGCTGTGGCGGAATCTGCCTTCCCGGAACAGGAGTGCCAACCATATTCTGACTCCCTGTTCCCGTGAAGGCCCGCTCATGTCCGTTTTACCTGTCCTTCGGTACAACTGTCCGGACGCGGCCGCGGCAGTCCTCAAAAACCATATAAGAAACTGCGCAGAAATGAGGAGAACATTTATGAGACATTTAATGAGCCCCCTTGATTTTACCACCGATGAGCTTGACCGGCTTTTCGACCTTGCAAACGACATTGAGCGCAATCCCGCAGGCTACGCCCATGCCTGCGACGGAAAGATACTCGCCACCTGCTTCTACGAGCCCAGCACCCGTACCCGCTTAAGCTTTGAATCCGCAATGACGCGGCTGGGCGGGCGTGTCATGGGCTTTGCGGACGCCGCCTCTTCTTCCGCTGCGAAGGGAGAGAGCGTATCGGATACCATCCGCGTCATCTCCTGCTACGCGGACATCTGCGCCATGCGGCATCCCAAAGAAGGCGCGCCCATGGTAGCTGCAGAGAAATCCCGTATCCCGGTTATCAATGCAGGGGATGGCGGCCACCACCATCCCACCCAGACGCTGACAGACCTTCTGACCATCCGCAGTCTGAAGGGACGCCTTGGCGGTTTCACCATCGGCCTGT
Source organism: uncultured Lachnospiraceae bacterium (assembly GCA_947385785.1). Lineage (GTDB taxonomy): Bacteria > Bacillota > Clostridia > Lachnospirales > Lachnospiraceae > Acetatifactor. The sequence continues at coordinate 14,012 of CANDMH010000004.1, read as the reverse complement.
GCGGCGACCTGAAATTCGGGCGCACCGTGCACTCCCTGATCAACGCCCTGGTGCGCTATGAAAATATCCGTTTTATTTTCATTTCCCCCGAGGAGCTGCGCGTCCCCGATTATGTCACGGACATGCTGAAGGAAAAAGGCATTCCCTACAAGGAAGTCATCCGCCTGGAAAATGTGATGCCGGAGCTTGACCTGCTGTACATGACCAGGGTGCAGAAGGAGCGTTTCTTCAATGAAGAGGATTACGTCAGATTGAAGGATTTTTATATTCTGAATGCGGACAGAATGAGCCTTGCCAAAGAGGACATGCTGGTGCTCCATCCCCTGCCCAGGGTCAATGAAATCTCCGTGGAGGTGGATGACGATCCCAGGGCCGTGTATTTCAGGCAGGCACAGTATGGCGTATATGTGCGCATGGCGCTTATACTGACTCTGCTGGAAATCCAGGTATCCTGACCAGCCTGCGCCCACGCAAACGTTTTGCCGCACTTTCCCGCGCAAAATAGCAATATTTCGATTTTGACTCAGGAATTGCCGGAAAATAACCGATGCAATTTCTTTAGGCAAAAGCCCGGAAATTCAACGAAAACAGCTGTAAACCTGCATCGGTTATTCACTTCCTTATGCCGGCAGGAACTCAGCCGGAAACGCCGGAACAGCTTCGCCCCTGTCATGCGGGATAAACAGAAATAAAATGAACGCGCTCACATGCGAAAAAACAGACATGTAACCGAAAGGAACAAAATAATATGCTGAATGTAGGAAAAATCGAGGAAGGCTTCGTGCTGGACCATATCAAAGCGGGCAAAAGCCTGGATATTTACGACCATCTGCAGCTGGACAAGCTGGACTGTACCGTAGCCATCATCAAGAACGCCAGAAGCAATAAAATGGCCAAAAAGGACATTCTGAAAGTAGAATGCGATATCGATATGCTGGACCTGGATGTGCTCGCCTTTATTGACCACAACATCACAGTCAATGTGATCAAAAACGGCGAAATTGTCGAAAAAAAGGAGCTGACACTGCCCCGGCAGATCAGAAATGTCATCCACTGCCACAACCCCAGGTGTATCACCTCCATCGAACAGGAATTGCCCCATATCTTCTACCTGGCGGATGCCAAAAAGGAGATTTACCGCTGCAGGTACTGCGATGAAAAATATATGCCGTCTGCAAAGTGGAGCTGAGGAAAGTTTGCAGTAACCTACAACGAAGCCACTATCATTACAGTGGCTTTAAGACCGCCAGCCAGGTATGTTCGCTTTAGACGGAACAGTAAATCCTGGCGGTCCTGAGTATATACTTAAAGGCCGGGAACACTTTATGGCAGGACAGCCGTTTCCTGCTCCTGGGAATAAAGCGGGAAGCGCAGTATCACCTTGAACAGATCTCCGTCAATCACAATCTCCATCCGGCCATTCTGCAGTTCCACCAGACTCCTGGCAATAGACAGTCCCAGGCCGTTCCCTTCCATATGCCGGGACTTATCCCCTCTCACGAAACGCTCCGCCAGCTCCTCCGCCGAGATGTCCAGCGGATACTTTGACATATTCCGGAAAATAATCTGCACCTCGTTTTCTTTTGCCTCCACATTCAGATAAACTCTGGAGTTCTCGCTGGCGTATTTGCATATATTGTTCAACAGATTTTCGAACACTCTCCACAGCCGCCTGCCGTCTGCCAGAACGCTCACTCCCTCCTGAGGCTGGCGCGCAATCAGTTCCAGCTTCTTCTCCTCCATGCGCTGCTGATATTCCCCCACCGCCTGGGAGAGCAGCACCCCCACCTCGCAGGGTTCCAGCTTCACCTCCAGATTGCCTGTGGTCGCCTTGGAGGCTTCCACCAGATCCTCCAGCAGCTTTTTCAGACGCCTGGACTGACGCAGCAGCACTTCCGCATACTCCCTTATCTTCCCGTCATCTAAGGAGGATGTCTCCTCCCACATCAAATCCGCATAATTGATAATTGAAGTCAGCGGTGTCTTCAAATCATGGGATACATTGGTAATCAGCTCCGTCTTCAGCCGTTCGCTTTTTGTACGCGCTTCCACCGCTTTGGAAATCCCCATCCCCAGGCTGTTCAGATTCTCCCCATGCTTTCGGAAAGCGCCGAACATCCTGGATGTATCCACCCTGTAATCCTCTTCGCCGTCAGCCAGTTTCCGACTGGCCTGCAAAAGCTTCCTGCACATCAGCGCGATGTACAAAACCACGAACAAAAGAATCACCTTTTCCACAGTCCACAGAAAAATTCTCTCCTGTCTTTTTAGAATAAGAATCACCCCCATAAATTCCAGAATACAGATTCCCAGATATATAATCAGAGTCGTGAAAATCTGTGGAATCCCTCTCATCAACGCTGCCAGTTCCCTGCCCAGCCGCCGTAATATCACATAAACGAGACTGTACCTCCATCCAGGACCGCCCTTCACCCGCAGAGCAATGTCCATAAAATAAATTGTCATCCAGACTGCCAGGAACGTTCCGCTCAAAACCATCACGACAAACCGACCAATCTCAAAGGAAAGCGGAAACTCCGATACCATGAATAAAACAACGGCTGCCGCCACACCTCCGAAGAGAACTGTCAGCACATCCAGGTAAATCCGGGTCAGCACACCGGGTACAATCCCCTCCCTCTCGTTGCGGTGTCCCGCGCTGCATATCAGAAACAGGAAGCTGATCAGGCACAGTGTGATACCGCCTGCCGCCATGGCAATCAAAGCATACCGATGCCTGTACAGATATTGCGTTTTTTCAGCCCTGCTTCCGAGAGCACTCTTCTGCGGATCAATATAAAAACGCAGCAGATACCATTTTCCGTCTCTCATCACTCTTCCGTTGATAAGGACTTCATTTCCCTTTTGTTCAAAAATGAAACCAATATCCACCGAAAAACCTGTTTTATTCTCTGTGGCGGAATCCCATATAACTATCTCCTCAGCCGCGTCACTCACATAAATCAACTGCAGTTCAACCCCCAGTTCTCCGCACACCTCAGATACAGCCTCCACATTGTCATGCTCTATGAAACTTATAGCCTCATATGCAGCATACTGGTAGTCCGGAGCCATGATGTCCAGCATAACAGAATTCACATCTTTCGTATAAATCCCCTGGCTCTCCATGTACATACACAGCAAACCCGCCGTAAGACCTGTCATACAGGATACAGCCAGGAGGAAAAAAGCAATTATTTTAACTGTCAGCGAGCCAGTCAGCCGAAATTTCCTGTTTCCAGGCTTTCTTCGAACAACCCCATCCTCCCACTCCGGGCTCTCTGCATATTTACTTTTCTGGTTTTCCTGATTCTCCTCTGCCCGCCCCTCTGTCACGGCTCCCTTCTCGAATCTGTTCTCCATCCTCTCCGCCCATCCTTTCTCCTGTCCTGAGAAATCTCAAATCTTCTCACACTTTCAAACAATTGCTTCCTGTCACAAACAATCGATGCTCTGATGCGGTTCACACTTGTAGCCCTGTCCCCACACCACCTTAAGGTACCTCGGCTCCGCCGGATTGATCTCCAACTTCTCCCGAATATGCCGTATATGTACCGCCACTGTATTTTCACTGCCATAGGGCACATCATTCCAGATTCTCCGGTATATCTCCCTGGGAGAAAATACCTGCCCCGGATGCTGCATCAAAAGCTTCAAGATCTCATATTCCGTAGGCGTCAAAGATACCTCCTCGCCATCCAGCATCACCTTTTTCCGGGTATCATCCATTTCTATCCCCCCGCATCGAAGCAGCTCCTGCCTGACATTTCCCGCTCCCAGCTGCATGTACCTGCGCAGCTGGGATTTTACTCTGGCGGATACCTCCACTGGATTAAAGGGCTTGGTAATATAGTCATCAGCGCCCACTGTCAGCCCCAGAATCTTATCCGAATCCTCGGATTTCGCCGTCAGCAGAATCACCGGCACATTGCTCTTCTCCCGAATCTTCACCATGGCCTCTATCCCGTCCATCTCCGGCATCATGATATCCATCAGTACCAGATGTATTTCCTGTTCTCCTACTATTTTCAGCGCTTCTCTCCCGGTAAAAGCTTCGTGAAGCACATAATTGGAATCGTGCAGATAAATTTTCAACGCATTCACGATATCCCGTTCATCATCACAGATTAAAATATGATACATTTTCTATATCCTTTCCCATAAAAACTGATACAGTCCCTTCAACTTCGCATTGCCGATTATACCTTAATTCCGTGCGCTCCGGCGCACATGGAATCAGAAGTTGACTCAGTTTCCTTCTGAGTCAACATTATACCATGTAATTATTCTACCAGAACACTTTTTAATATAAAACAGGGGAATTCTTTAAAAATCGATTAAGATGTACCCAGGACGGTTTTTTCCGACGTAGTATTACCGCCATCCGCTTGGACACAGACAAGAAAGGCTTCCCGATTTGACAGTCCGGCAATCCAACCCCAGGTTGGAAAACCGGATGGCTGTCAAACCAACGCGCTATTGTACCTGCCTGCAGTTATGTGGTAAGACAGCATTGCAGCTGCAAGAAAACAAAAAGAGAGGTAATACGGAGCTGCCCGATAAGGAAGCTTTTGAAAAAGTTTATCGCATCGCGGCTCTGCTGCACGAAACAGAAGCGACGGACGGCTACAGGAAATTCAGTTTTACTTCTCAGTGTCCTTCTTATCCTTTTTATCCTTCTTCTCAGCTGCCCTTTTCTTCAGCTCTTCAAAAGCCTCGCCGTACTTCTTTGAAATCATCCTGGGATTGGAGCGGATCATATTTCTCTGGAAGAAATCCCGGAGCCGGCCAAGGCGGTCCCTGTCAGCTAAATTGACGGCATACTTTGTCTTCAGGTCCAGAAGCTCTTCCTTGATTCCCACAAAATATTCGGCAGGTTTTGCCAGCACAATATTTTTAGCCGTCTCCAACTTGCTCTCAATGCCGGACTTCACATCGTCGATACACATGCCCATGCCTTCCGCCAGTTCTTCCTTCACCGTGCTCACATTCTCCGCCATGGCCGACTTATAATTCGTCACTCCCTGGTTCGTCAGCGCAATGATGACATCAAGCCGCTTCTGGATATGCACCATTTCCCGCTTCACCTGGTCCATCTTCACCAGCACATCCCGAATATCGATGGCAGCCTTGAAAGAGAGCGCAAAATCAGCCGCAATCCCCACCGTCATCACATAGGTCACCACCACCAGCAGCCTGCCCGGAATGGAGAGCACAAAATGCTCCACTGGAACATGCACTACTTCCGTCATCAGAATTGTCAAAAAGCCCCAGGCCAGCGATGTTCCCAGGCAGACATGTCCCTGAAAATTAAAGGGCTTATCCGAATAATCCCAGTAACGCATCTTGAACAGCGCCTCCATGGTTACGCCCGTCACATATTCCAGGACAGTGGCTCCCACACAGCCCGCCAGATAAGTCAGTACAATATTGTCCTGAAAAGGCATGGACACCACCAGCATCATAATTGCCCCGCTCCCGTACAGCGGCAGGAACGGGCCTCTCATAAAACCACGGTTTGTCAGCTTTTTCTCATGAATCGATACATAGGCAGATTCAATACACCATCCGGCAAAGCAGTAAATATAAAAAAAGAAAAGCCATTGTGTCATCGTATACGAATACATAGAAACCTCTCGCACATTATTTATGAATTGTAAGGCCGGAGCCTTTATGCCGTTTTCCCTTCATTCAGGAAAAAATCCTGTATCTTGTCAATCAAAGGAGCCGCAGCATCAGAGTTAACCAGCACACAGCAGCCGTTTCCGTTCAGAACAGAAAAATTCATTCGCGATTTGTAACCAAAATTACTGCCTGAATGGCCGAAATATGCTTCATCATGAATATACTTCAAATAGCAGCCCAGACCGGTTTTACAATGCGTATTCTCCATGTCCAGGATATCATCATGTTGCGGACGAATCATCTCCTGCACAAGTGCCTGAGGAATCAATCCCGATTTTCCCCTCAGGATATTTTGAAGATGGATACCAAATCTGGCAAGGTCTGAAGCAGTAGTCCATAAACCGGCAGCAGCCTGCTCCGGCATAAGATTATGTCCATCCGGAAAGGGTGTACGATTTAAAGGATACCCTTCCACAATATTCCCGGTAATGTCCTGCCTGAAGGTACTGTCCACCATATCAAGCGGAAGCAGAACTGTTTGCTCCATAAAATCTTCAAAAGGCATCCTGACGATATTTTCTATGTATTTTTGTAGTATCATAAATCCACCGCCAGAATAGACCCAATGCTCTCCCGGCATGTACTCCTGTACTACTTTGGGAGAATTACAGGGCGGCTCGCCTGAAATAATCTGTTCCGTCGTTGGGAGTTTAACGTCATGCCCATATCCCGCAAAGCCATGAACACCAAAGCCTGCCGTGTGAGACAAAATTTGTCTTATGGTCGCTCTCGCAGGCAAACCGACAGCGTTTTGCAGGCATATGTCACCAAGGTATTGATTTATGTCATCCTCCAAAGATATTTTGTTGCCAGCAACCAGACACAGCACCGATAAAGTAAAAACCATCTTGCTGATAGAAGCAGCCTGAAACCTTGTATGAGCTGTTACATTGTTTCCTTCCGTGATTGTCTCCGCAATTTGATAATTACGAATTACCGCAACACTAAGGGCATCTGCATCATATCTTTTCATTTCATCTTTAAAGTTCACTATCCTGATATCCTCTCTGTTTTCTATTTTTACTCTAAACTATATCGCAGATATACACCTGACTCAGAATATCATAATCACATCAACGGAACACTTCCGCTTCCACCGTAAGCCTCCCCTTTCTGGTCTCTCTGGGCTCTCCCGACAGCGTAAATTTCCCGAATCCCCTGGCGTTTACCGTCTCCCCGGCTTTCAGCTGGCGGGAATTATTCTCGCAACGGCGGCCGTTTATGTACACCTTCCCGGCCTGAAAAAGCGCAATGCTTTTCTCTCGGGACAGATCATAGACTCTGGCCAGCACCGCATCCGCCCGCAGGGAAGGCACATGCAGGTTCACGGAAACCGGCTCCTCCTTTGGAAGCTGCCCAATGTCCTCAGCAATGCTGCATTTCACACTGGTATGCTTCACCTGCGCCAGATTCCCGCAGATAAAATCAGAAATGGAATCCAGGCAAAAAAGAAACGCCTCATCATCCGCAACTTTGATATCACCCATAGTACTTCTCTCAATCCCCAGGTTCATCAGCGCTCCCAGGAAATCCCTGTGAGACAGCTCGTCCGCAAACTTCCGTGCAAGAGGCGCAATTCGGATACAGGCAATGGGAAATTCCGTTTCGTATCCCAGTTCCTCCGGACTGCCGAAACGAATCAGAACCCGCTCCGCGCCCTCATACCCTCCGTTTAGCCTATAGCCTGCATATTTTAATCCCTTTTCCTCCTGCCAGAATAAATCCTGTTCGCTTAATCCGAGAAAACCGGTAAAAGTATAGACGCCCTGCCGGAAAGACTTGTCTGCCAGGTCGTGAAAACGGTTTTTCAGCTGCTGTATTTCTTTCTCGTCGGAATTCTTCTCCATTTCAAAATCTCCGTAGTATGCCTGGGCGCTTCCTCCCGCGCCTTTTTCTGCAATCGGAAGCTTTATTTACATCCTGTCGTTATGAAAAGTTTACTTTCCCGGCACTCCTATATGCTTCTCATGAAAAACTGATGACCGTTTCTTTGGGCGCTTTGGTTTTCTCCACGCTGACGGCATGCAGAATCGGGCCTTCGCCCTTGTAATCCGCCCAGTATTCCTTTGCCACTCTGGCGGTCACCTTCACCCACTCCTTCTGCTTCAGCTCGTCCACCCCCGCATATTCGCAGGCATACCCCAGAAAAGCCATATCATCCGCACAGCAGGTCATGGCCATGCGCCCAGGCACGAAATACCCCCTGGGAAACTGCTCCGGTTTCAGCACCATGGCCACAAACCGCAGAGTCTTTCCCTCATACCTCTCCAGGTGATCCATGGAATCCAGGTACCAGATTCCGTATCCTTCATTGTCCAGGTCGATGATGGGCTGGCTCAGGTCGTAGGGCAAATCCTCCTCAAAGATCTCGTCAATCTCACCCTTGGAATCTTCGAAGATGACATCCGCGTTGGGATTTACCGCCTTGATATTTCTCTTGTAGGAATTCAGCTGCTCCCTGACCGTATCGCAGCGGTTAAAGATGATCATCTCGGATTTGCGGATCATCTCAGCCAGAAGGGAACGCATATTAGTGTAATACATGGGGAACGTAGAACCGTCTATCGTGGTAATCTGCTGCTCTATGGTCCAATACCAGGGAAGCTTTACATTTTTGTAATTCCACATACCATTATACTCTATAATGATACGCTCAGGCTTGTGACGCTTCTCCAGAGCCGTCAGGTTTGCCGGATTGAAATCCTCTTCCCGCTCAATCAGCTCCACCTCTGTGCGGCTTTTTTTCAACAGCGCGGGGTCGTATTCCTCTTCTCCTTCCTCGCAGAGAATCAGCAGTGTCTTGCCCCTGACCTGAAAATAGCTCTGCGCCAGAGTAAAACAGATAAACTGCGTCTTCCCGCTCTCCAGAAAACCGTTAATCACATATACAGGTTTCATCTTTATCTCGCCTTTCCGATTCAAGTACTCAAAGCGGCACAGATACACACCTTACCATACCCATGGCATGACGAATCTTCCACTTTTCATGCCAAGCTTATGGCAACATATTTCGATATCCCTGCCGCCTGTTAAAAGATGGCCATTCGGCCGTTTCATGCCGGGAATATGGTCACATTATAGCATGTGCAAAGCAACGCACATGGCAAGATGGCCATTCGGCCGTTTCATGCCGGGAATATGGTCATATTGTAGCATGTGCAAAGCAACACACATGGCAAAATGGCCATTCGGCCGTTTCATGCCAGGAATATGGTCATATTATACTATGTGCACAGATTATATACTCATCAGAGCCTGTCGTCAACGAAACAGCTCCTCCAGCTTATCCTCTTTTAACTCCGCGCCTATCACACAGAATTTTCCGGTTACCGCCGGCTTTCCTGTCCTGATATCATGCTCCTCGGGAACATAGTCAAAATAAACCCATGTTCCGTCCTCCGAAGGAACCATTCCCTTTGCCCGGAGAATATTGCCATATGCGCCGCTGTCCAGGGCTGTCAGGATGCTTTCAATCTTCCCGCTGGTAAATTTGGCAGGCGATTCCTTCCCCCAGCTGGTGAAAACCTCGTCTGCATGGTGGTGCCCATGGTGGTCATGATGATGATCATGACAGCCACATTCTCCATCATGATGGTGATGCTCATGGCTCTCTCCATCGTGGTGATGGCCATGGCCTTCCTCTTCATGATGATGTCCGTCATGGTGGTGGCCGTGTTCTTCCTCGCCATGGTGGTCATGGCCCTCTCCCTCATGATGATGCTCACAGCACTCTCCGTCGTGATGATGCTCATGGTCTTCCTCATCATGGTGGTGTTCACAGCACTCTCCGTCGTGACGATGCTCATGGTCTTCCTCATCATGGTTGTGTTCACAGCACTCTCCATCGTGATGATGGTGATGCTCTTCCTTCGCGTGCTCCAGCATTTCCTTCATCATATCTTCCAGGGTATCCGCACCCTCTATGGTTTCCAACACTGCTTTTCCTTCCAGTTCATCCAGAGGCGTAGTAATAATGACAGCCTTGTCATTATGTTCCCTCACCAGCTTCACACTCTCCTGCAGCTTTTCCGCGCTGACCTTATCGGTTCTGGTCAGCAGAATCGTCCCCGCATATTCAATCTGATTGATAAAGAACTCACCGAAATTCTTAATATACATCTTCGCTTTAGAGGCATCCACTACAGCTACCGCGCTGTTCACCTGCACATCCAGATCAGCCGCCACATTTTCCACTGCCCTCAGCACATCGGACAGTTTTCCTACGCCGGAGGGCTCAATCAGAATACGCTCAGGCGCATAAGTCGCAATCACCTCTTTCAGAGATGTGCCGAAATCTCCCACCAGGGAGCAGCAGATACAGCCTGAATTCATCTCCTTGATCTCGATGCCCGATTCCTTCAGGAAACCTCCGTCGATGCCGATCTCGCCGAACTCGTTCTCGATCAGCACCGTCTTACTTCCGTCCAGCACTTCCTTCAACAGCTTCTTAATCAGAGTGGTTTTGCCCGCTCCCAGAAATCCGGAAAATACATCTATTTTTGTCATTTCCAATCCATCCTTTCCGAGCCTTCCAGGACATGGAAATACGGGCCGACGCTCTGCCAGCCCTTTTTCTCCTTCTCCATGTGAAAGCCTGCTGTATTCTATTTTGTACCATTATTAAACGATTGTCAATAAACTGAATATTAAAGTTTTCTGAAACGCTATGAAATCCGTATCGTTTCAGACCTTATTATTTTTCAACAATTCCTAACCCGGATAAGCCGGAGCCAAAATATTGCCGTTTTGCAAAAGATTTTGTGGCTAAGTAGCTAAAGCCAAAACGGAAGATATCGATATTCCGAACGCCTAACCGCGCTGCTCCAGTGCCGCCGCAATGTCTTCTTTCATATCCAGCACTGCCGCCCTGGAAGCGTCCGCATAGCCCTGCTCTCCGAAGCGTGCATACTTCTCCTGCTGATACGCCGCAATGATTCCTCTGGAAGAATTGATGATTGCTCCCAGGCCGTCCTCGTTAAAGAAATGTACCAGATCCGCACCTTTTCCGCCCTGGGCTCCGTAACCGGGTACCAGAATGAAGGCCTTCGGCATCATCTTCCGCAGGATTTTCCCCTGTTCCGGGTAGGTGGCGCCCACCACGGCTCCCACATAGCTATAGGAACCTTCCTCCGGCATGTACTGCTCTCCCCACTCCGCAACATACCTGCCCACAACCTCATACAGCGGCCTGTCAGCATTTTCTACCGGCGTCTCCGCTCCGGCTGCCGCCTTCACCAGAAGATCCTGCAGCTCCCCACTGCTGGGATTGGAGGTCTTGACCAACACAAAGATACCTTTCTTCTCCTCCGCGCACACCTTCAGGAACGGCTTCACCCCGTCAGAGCCAAGATAAGGATTCACTGTTGCAAAATCCTCACCGAATGCGCTGAAGGAATGGCTTCCCACCTGTACCTTTCCCAGATGGCCCACTGCGTAAGCCTCGGAGGTGGAGCCGATATCTCCGCGCTTCACATCCCCGATGACCACCAGATCCTTCTCCCTGCAGTAATCCACCGTCTTCTGAAAGGCAGTCATTCCCGGGATTCCGAACTGCTCATACATGGCGATCTGGGGCTTCACCGCAGGCACCAGATCATAGATGGCATCCACAATTCCCTTGTTGTACTGCCATATGGCCTCCGCCGCACCTTCCAGCGTCTCGCCGTACTCCGCAAAAGCCGCTTTCCGGATATGCTCCGGTACATATTTCATCATGGGATCCAGACCTGCCACGATGGGTGCATTGGTTTTACGAATCTTCGATATCAATTTGTTAATCATAGCTGCTCCCTTCTTATTTATAGTTCCGCATATCCCCGTCCGGTACCCAGGTACTGGCAGAACAATTCCTGTCCCCATCTTATCATCCCGGTTGGGTAAAGTCAATGATGTCGGGCTGTGAACTATACTGTCTCCATATTATAGAAATTCAGCATGGCAATCACCATGAAAATGATGGTGAACAGCACCAGGAACACATCCATCAGCACATAGGCCTGAATGACACCTCCAACGGCCATCCCCAGCACACCTCCGATCACTGCCGCCATCACCGCCATACCCTGGATCAGCATCTGCAGCAGTTGTCTGCCAAACCTGCCCAGCGTACTGCCGCACACTGCTTCCGCCACCGCAAGGGCGTACAGCTTGTTTGCCGATAAAACAACATAAAATACAATCGCCAGTGCTGTAACAGGCGGTGAGAGTTTCATGGCAATGGCTCCCGGCAGCGTAATCAGGCAGGCGTTCAGCAGACTCTGGATATGCTGCATCGCCGTAGCGTTAATCAGTTTATTGAAAACCGTATCCGGTATCAGATAGGTATAAGGAGATAAAAGCTCCTTTGCCCACTTCCCGTTTAAAGCCGTAAAGATAAAAATAACATAGGCTGATACGACAGGAAGAACAAAGGGGGCGTACATTTCCAATGCGCCGAAGCCGCCTTCCCGAAGATAGAGATATGCCACTGCCGCGCCTGCCAGTACAGCCACCACCGTACCGCCGTCAAATATAAAATATCTGCTCTTCTTGTACTCCAGCAGCTGTCTGTAAAATAAAGCTCTGGCGCCGCACCCGTTCCAGTTCACCCTGGCTCTGCCGAATTTCTGCTTTCTGCCCAGCCGTCTCTGTGTATTGCCCTGCCTGCGGCTCTCCAGCACCTCCTCGTAGTCTTCGGCAAATTTCATGGCATCCTCATAGAAATCCCCTGTACATTTCATCTTCCAGGCCGCTGCCAGCGCCGCCGCTACTGACAGGAAGTAGCAGATCGTTCCCGCCACATTCACCGGAGTGGCTCCCAGGAACAACAGGTGTAGCACCGCAATATACCACCCGATGACCGGAACCAGCTGAAGCAGGTCACTGTGCAGATAATCCGCCACTGTCTGCATGCTTAATCCCCCGCGGAAATAAGCCAGAATTCCCGTCAGCACCAGAATTCCGACCAGCCCGTAAGCCGACTTCACCACCAGGCTTCTCTGCTTCTCCCCCAGATGTTCGGAACCGTAGAGCAGCATCATGATGCTTCCCTCCAGCAGATTCTCGATGAAAATGGAAAACACAAAATAGACGGCCAGCCTCCAGCCCTCCGCGTGAAACAGCACCTTTCCGCAGACAATGACAAAAAGGTTCAAAATCAGCTGCATTACCAGCGTCCTCAAATGTGCATACAGCAGCACCTGCTTGGGATTGACCGGCGCCGGAAACAAAAAGTGCACATCGCTGTTCCTGTACACCAGCCCTTTGCGTTTGGAATAGGCAATCAGATTCGCCGGAATGGTCCAGAGCGCAAATACGGTCAGCACCGTCACCAGCCCTCCCGCAGAATCCGCTCCCAGCGTCTCCACTGTCATTCGTAACGACATGGGGACTGCCGTCATATAAAACAGTATCAGCACAAGATAAAAATAGGTAACCGGCTTTCGCAGCGCTGTCTTTATACGGTTGTATAATATCCTTCGGTAGAGATATCCCACTGCCCCCATGGCCTATATGCCTTCCTTTCTGTCCGTCTGCCCCGTCACGGAAAAATACAATGCCTCCAAATCCTCATCCGCCACGGCCTCCCTGGGATAAGTTCCGACAATATGCCCTTTATCCATCACAAAAGTCACATCCCACAGCTCCTTCACCATCTCCAGCATGTGAGTGCTGATCAAAACCGTACATCCATCCGCCTTCAGTTCCAGGATCACTTCTTTCAGTTCCTTGATGGCCGCAGGATCCAGACCCACCATAGGCTCGTCCAGCAAAATGACCCTGGGCTTAATGACCAGGGCACAGCAGATGCTGACCTTCTGCATCATTCCCTTGGAAAGCTCATTCCCCAGTTTTTCCTGCTTATCCGTCAATTCGAACCGCCCAAGCAGGCGCTCCACCTCTTCTTCCGTAACAGCCACCCCATAAGCCCTGGTTATAAATTCAATATGCTCCCTCACCGTCAGGGCATCGTACATATAAGGCAGCTCCGGCACATAGGCGAAACACCGCTTCGCCTCCAGACTTCCGGCATCCTGTCCCTGAATCCGGATCACACCTTTATACCGCAGCAGCCCGGCAATGCTCTTGATCACAGTAGATTTACCCGCCCCGTTGGGCCCCAGCAGAATTCCAATCCGCCCGTCCGGAACCGTGAACCCTATATGATCCGCCGCCAGAGTCTTTCCGTACTTTTTCGTTAAATCCATTACTTCCAGCATAACTGCATTCCTTCTTCTCCACTTTTCTATCTATTTTAACTGCGCGGTTTCCGCAGGCGAGTTACATGACTTTCACAGTAAACCTCCATGCATAAAGCCTACAGGGCAGGCTTGGCCGCACCACCCTGA
>CANDMH010000003.1 GCA_947385785.1 uncultured Lachnospiraceae bacterium | reverse complement strand
AAATTATGTGGCATTGTGAAAATAATTTGCGGCAAGGCTCACGGATTCAGGTATATACTGGCCGACAGAGACACAGTTCCAGGAGGTGGACAGGATGTTAAGCAGTATTACCGGTGTCAACCTGTGCGATAGTACCGTGTATGAAACCGTGATAGAAACTGGGAAGAAGGTTTTGGATGGTACCCTGGGCGTGGAGGATGCCGTGGAGGAGATTGGCAGGAAAGTTCAGATTTACCTGGCTGAGTAGGGAAATGTCTCAGTTATGTTCCGACAGTTCCGAAAGAAAAAGGTGTTTTCCGGTAGTTTCCGGGGAAATCATCCATGATGCAGAGGATATAAGCTTCTGGATACGGAAGGAGAGGCCGGGGACTGCCGAAGGAGCTGTATGAGGTGGCAGGGATAGACGGCGCGGGTAGTGCAGTAAAACCTGAAATACGAAAAAGGCTGACGGACCAGAGGATTTCTTCTGATTTGTCAGCCTTGTTTCAAGAATTGTCTCATACCAGGGAGGTGTCCAATTCCAGGGAAGTAATTCCTTATAACCGGCCTATTTCAACGGCTTCGCGCCGGCCTTTTCCTGCGCCATCTCCAGAGCCTGTTTGAAGCGGCTCTTTTTCTTAGGCGGAATCACGTCTGTCTGTTTGCCGTGCAGCCCCTTTACATTGAGGACATAGATACCGCTGACTACAGCCTTGACTTCCTTCTTCACCGGGACGGAATCAAAAATTTTGTCGTCACAGATCAGGGACATAATCTGAGGTCCCACCTTGGCTTTGATAATGGGCAGTTTGGAACCCCGCATGAGCTTGGGCGTCTGGTCGAGAACCATCTGGGGCAGCCCCGAATCCTTCAGTTTCATTTTCTTCTTGTCGATGATCAGCATGGAGACGGTCTGCTTGTTGGCCTCCAGCATTTCCTGCTGCTGCTGTTGTTTTTTCTGGGCCTTTTTTCCCAGAAAATACAGGGTGACGATGAGTGCGATAAGTACCACTGCTATGACGATCAACACAATCATCCAGGTCTTCATAAATGATGAGCCTCCTTACGTATTTTTGTTTTATTTTAGCACAGTTGACCGGGGATTCGCAACAGAAATCAATGTGATTCTGGTTTGAATTGAGGATTCTTTGGGAAAAATGAAGAAAAAGCTTTCATTCAGAGCCTGAATGTGGTATATATAGAAGGGACATTCAGAAATTATGGGAGAGCGGCTGATGAAAATGGAGGGAGCGTTATGAGAAGGAATAAGGCAGGTCTGGCGGCCGTACTTTTAGCGGTGGGCATGCTGACGGCCTGCGGTGAGAGCACGGAGACGAATGAAGATTTGAAGCAGATGAAGGTGGACCGATATGTGACTCTGGGGGATTACTCCAATCTCAGCATCTCGGTGCCTGCGGCGGCAGTGGATCAGGCGCAGTGGGATGAGCTGCTGCTGGCTGTCTACCAGGGCAGTGTGACCGCGGACAACGGAGGGATTACGGACCGGGCAGTGGAGACGGGAGATACCGTCCTCATAGACTATGAGGGGAAGCAGGACGGCGTTGCCTTTGAGGGAGGAACGGCGGAGAATGCAAATCTGACCATCGGCTCGGGCAGCTTTATCGACGGCTTTGAGGACGGGCTGGTGGGCGTCATGCCAGGGGAGACCGTGGACCTTGAACTGGCATTTCCCGAGACTTACAACCCAAATCCGGCATTGGCGGGACAGAAGGTTGTATTTACCGTTACGGTACACTGTATCCTGCCGGGAGCGGACGGGATGGAGGACGCCGTTGTCGCATCCATGGGAATCGAGAATGTGGGAACGGTGGAGGAGCTGAGGCAGTATGTCTATGATTATCTGATGGAAGAGGCGGAGACGAATTATACGTACAGCGTTCAGGATGCGCTGATAAATGCAATTATGGATGACAGTGAATTTGAGGAGCTTCCCCGGACATTCCTGGATTCCTATCGGGAACTCTGCCTGGCCGGCATCGGCAATGTGGCGGCCAGTTATAATGTCACAGTGGAGACTTTTGTCAATTACTATTATCATATGAGCAGCGAGGACTATCTGGATCAGTATTCGGAGTTGCAGGCAAAGCAGGAGGTCCTGATGCAGGCCATTGCCAATCGGGAGGGACTGGCGGTCAGCGATGAGGAGCTTCAGGAGAAGCTTGGCGAATACGCCGCTGACGGGGGATTTGAATCAGTGGAAGCGATGGTGGGAGAACGCAGTCAGGAAGAGTACCGCAACTTTTTTATGACGGAAAAGGTGCTGGATTATCTGGCGGATACGGCAGAGATAACAGAGTGACGCCGTATCCATGAACTGGACAGGTTACAGATTCTGGCGGTATTGAATATAGAGAATACAGCAGCACATCGGCAATGATGTGCGGAAATGAGGTAAAGATGCAGTTGACGGATATTAAGGAACTCTATCGGAATCAGAAAAAATACGCGGGAGCGGAAGTGACAATCGGCGGATGGATCAGAAGTAACCGGGATTCCAGGAATTTCGGCTTTCTGATGATCAACGACGGGACTTTCTTTGAAGCGCTGCAGGTGGTGTATGGGGATGCGCTGCCTAATTTTGACGAGATACGTAAAATGAATGTGGGGGCGGCGCTGATTGTAAAGGGCACCATTGTGGAGACGCCGGGGGCGAAGCAGCCCTTTGAGATGCAGGCGGCGGAGGTAACGGTGGAGGGGCCTTCCACGGCAGACTATCCCCTGCAGAAGAAGCGCCATACCTTCGAGTATCTGCGGACCATCTCCCATCTGCGTCCCAGAACCAATACCTTTCAGGCCGTGTTCCGGGTGCGCTCCCTTATCGCTTACGCCATTCACAGCTTTTTCATGGAGAGAGGGTTTGTGTATGTCCATACGCCGCTGATTACGGGAAGTGACTGCGAGGGAGCGGGGGAGATGTTCCAGGTGACCACCATGGATCTGAACAACATTCCCAAAACGGCGGACGGAAAGGTAGATTTCACCCAGGATTTCTTCGGAAAGCCGACGAACCTTACCGTGAGCGGACAGCTGAACGTGGAAACATATGCGTTTGCATTTAAAAACGTGTATACCTTCGGCCCCACTTTCCGGGCGGAGAATTCCAATACCACCCGCCATGCCGCGGAATTCTGGATGATTGAGCCGGAGATGGCATTTGCCGACCTGAAGGATGACATGCTGCTGGCGGAGAGCATGCTGAAGTATATCATCCGCTATGTCCTGGAGAATGCGCCGGAGGAGATGGCTTTCTTTAACCAGTTCGTGGATAAGGGGCTGCTGGAGCGCCTGGAGCATGTGGCGAACTCCGATTTCGCCCATGTGACCTACACGGAGGCCGTTGAGATTCTGGAGAAGCATAACGACGCCTTCGATTATAAGGTATCCTGGGGCTGCGATCTGCAGACGGAGCATGAGCGGTACCTCACGGAGGAGGTATTCAGGCGTCCTGTGTTCGTGACAGACTACCCGAAGGAGATCAAGGCCTTCTATATGAAGCTGAACGAGGACGGTAAGACCGTTGCGGCCATGGACTGCCTTGTGCCTGGTATCGGCGAGATCATCGGCGGCAGCCAGCGTGAGGACAAGCTGGAGCTGCTGGAGCGCAGGATGGAGGAGCTGGGGCTGAATCAGGAGGACTATGGCTTCTACCTGGATCTGCGCCGTTTCGGCTCCGTCCGGCACGCAGGCTTCGGGCTGGGCTTTGAGAGGTGTGTGATGTACCTGACGGGAATGGGCAATATCCGCGATGTGGTGCCTTTCCCCAGGACTGTGAAGAACTGCGAACTGTAATTTTTATATAAAATGATAAATAATGAGGACTGCCGCATAAGTGTGCGGCAGTCTTTTTCTCTCTTTTTCATAAAAGCACATGCAATGGATTGCATGAAATTGTGCCTGTTGCATATCTTATTAATGGTACATGTAAAAAAATAACTGTTTTTATCATTAAAAAACCGTAAGTGTTGACTTTTTTTGCGGAGATTACTATAATTATAGAGGAATTCAGTGCTTTTGCGGTATCAGACTGATATCCATGATTCGGGCTGGTACGGCCATTATCGGTATGGAAGGACGGGCGGGGGAAATGGTTGTATTATTGGCAGGCGGCGGCAGCGTGCTGATGAACGCGTTAATTGATAAACTGAATAAGAACGGCCACAGGGTTTATCTTCTGACAGGGCAGAAGGAGAATCGCTTTTCTTACAGGCGTGTATTTGAAAAGTACAATTTTACATATGACAGCGGAAGCATCAAGGATATTCTGGACAGCGTAAAGCCGGACGTGATGGTGTTTACAGGTGCTTATGATACGAATTTCAGCTGGGAGTCCCCGAGGCAGGAGGCGGTGGGGTATACCGCCGGGCTCATGAATATCCTGTCCGCTTTCAGCATGCTGAACCAGGGGCGATTTTTTTATCTGTCCTCACAGGAGGTATACGGGGCTTCCCACATTGACGACATTAAGGAGGAAGAGCCGCATTCTCCGAAGGGCTTCCGGGCGATGGCGCTGGCACAGGGAGAGGAGGTCTGCGCCAATTACAGGAGGACCCAGGGGACGGATACGGTGGTGCTTCGGCTTGACCATCTGTACTGGGTGCCGGAAAAGGGGGAGATGGAGGAGAATCCCTGTTTCCGGATGTGTCTGGAGGCGCTGCGGACGGGAAAGATTTCGGCGAATGACAGGCATTCCTTTTCCATGCTCTATCTGAACGACGCGGTGGAGCAGCTCTATCGGCTGTTCAGTGCCCAGTCGCTGAAAAATGCCTGCTATCATATCACTTCCGCTGAAGAAATCGGCGAGATGAAGCTGGCGGAGATGATTCAGGCGGAGATGGATTCCGGGATTGAGATTGTGGACAATACTGTAGGGATGAGCAACCGGCAGATTCTGGCCGGAGACAGGTTTCAGGAAGAATTCGGACGGGAGATCTTCAGCCATTATGATACGGGCGTGAAGCAGGTGGTCCGGTTCATGAAACGCCACAGCGCGAGCTTTCTGACAGAGGAGGACGCCGGGGGCGGGCTGGGAGTGAAGGCATGGAACAATACCCGCAGAATCCTGAAGGCGGCGTTCCCGTTTCTGGAGAATCTGATTGGTTTTGTGATTTTTTATTTTCTGAACAGCAGGGCGGCGGAGAGCCGGTTCGTTGCCAGGCTGGATTTTTATCTGTTATATGTACTGCTGTTTGCCGTGGTCTACGGACAGCAGCAGGCCATATTTTCCGGATTTCTTGCGGTAATCGGTTACATAGTCGGGCAGATGGGTGTGAGGGACGGCTTCGACGTGCTGGTGGACTACAATACTTATGTGTGGATGGCACAGCTGTTTATTGTGGGGCTGGTGGTTGGGTACCTGAAGGATCAGCTGCGTTTTATCACGGGTGAAAATAAGTCGAGGGTGCGCTACCTCCACGGGCAGCTGAAGGATATCGAGGAAATAAATGACAGTAATGTCAGAATGAAGCATAATTTCGAGTCCCAGATTGTGAACCACAAGGACAGCCTGGGCAAGATTTATGATGTTTCCTCCACGCTGGAACAGTACGGGCCGGAGGAAGTGCTGTTCTACGCGGCGCAGGTACTCTCGAAGTTGATGGACTGTGAGGATGTGGCTGTTTATACCGTGGCCAACGGAGATTATGCGCGGCTTTTTTCTTCCACATCGCCCAATGCGCGGAAAATGGGGAATTCCATCAAATATACCGCCATGGAGGAGATGTACGGGGAGATTCGGGAGCGTCGTGTCTATATCAACCGGAATATGGAAGAGGAGATGCCCATGATGGCAAGCGCCGTGTATTCCGAGGACAGGATGCAGCTGATCCTGATGCTCTGGGGGATTCCCTGGGAGCGCATGACGCTGGGGGAGGCAAACAGGCTTACCATTGTAGGCTTTCTGATTCAGAATGCGGTGGTGCGTGCGAACCGTTATCTGGAGGCGCTTCGGAACCGCCGTTATGTGGAGGGGACAAATGTGCTGGAGGAAGACGCCTTCACGCTTCTGGCAAAGGCTTTCTTCAATGCCAGGGAGAAGGGACTGACAGAATATGTGCTGCTGGAAATTCTGGCAGAGGGAGAGAATTACGAGAAAGTAGCCGCCGCACTGGGCAGTTCCATACGGCAGACCGACTATATGGGTATTTTGAAGGAGGGCAGGCTGTATGTGCTGCTGTCCAATACGAACCGGGAGAATGCGGGAGGCATTATGGAGCGCTTCAGGAAAGTCGGTTACGATTGCCGCGTGGATGAGACAGTGATGTGAGGACAGGCAGAAGCCATACGGTACCTGTGGGGGCAGTGGGTGCCGGGCAGGAACTGTGCGGGAATCACCTGGATGAATGCTGTGGTGTATCAGGCAGGCGGGGAAAGGGTTTGGTAGCGTTATGGCAAGAGATGAGCGGATTTTTATCATAATCCTCATAGTGAACCTGATTGTGTCGCTGGTCTATCTGCTGGCGGGGATACTGTTTATCGTACCGGCCCATTCCGCGGCGGAGAAGGAGGATGGGAAGGAAATCCTGTATGACAACAGAAGGACCTGGCTTCTGCGCTTTCTCGTCATGCTGCTGTGCCCGGTGATAGGTCCGCTGTTCTTTTTCATGGGACATCTGTTCTACCTGATTGTGTTCTGGAAGGATGTGGACCTGGCGGATGTCATATTCAGCAAAGACCGCGTGCAGACGCATATGAAGGCGGATGAGGAGCGGGAGAGGGATATCATTCCCCTGGAGGAGGCCATCCTGGTGAATGAGAAAAAGGACCTGCGCATGGTGATGATGAATGTAATCAAGGAGGATTTCCAGAACTGTCTGGCGTCCATTACGCTGGCGCTGGACAGCGAGGACTCCGAGGCATCTCATTATGCGGCGGCAGTCCTGTCCGATGAGCTGAACAAGTTCCGCATCTATGTGCAGAGGCTGAGGAAGCAGATGCAGGAAGAGGATGCGGGACAGACGGAGTGCGAGGAGCTGCTTCTCGATTATATGGACGGTATATTGAGACAGCATATCTTTTCCGACCAGGAGCAGAGGAAATTTGTGACTGTCCTCACGGCGGCGGCGGAGTCGCTTTATGGGAAGGAGCCGCTCCGGTTTACGGCGGCATGGTATGAGGAGGTCTGCCTGCGGAATCTGGAGTGTAAGGAGTTCGATATCTGTGAGAAGTGGTGCGGGCGGATGGCGGAGCGGTTTCCGGAGGAACTGCAGTCGTATACCTGCAGGCTGAAGCTGTATTTTGCCAGACAGGACAGAGACGCCTTTTTTGAGACGCTGGGGCTTTTGAAAAAATCCAGCGTGGTGATTGACAACGAGACATTGGAACTGATTCGGATATTCAGCTAAAGTGACGGAAAGGCTTGGGAAATGATATGTCAATGAGGGTGCTTACCATTTTTCAGATTATAGGCGTATCCGCGGCGTACCTGGGTGTGACACTGGTACTGCCGTGGCTGTTGCTGCGCAGAAAATTCGCAGCGCTGAGGACGCCGGCGAGATTCATGGCATATTTCATGGCAGGCAATTTTTTCTGTATGAATCTGGTGTTTCTGCTCCAGCTTCTCCATATATCGAACCGGGTGACACTGATCCTGGGCACTGCGCTTCCCTTTTTGGCGGCAGCGGCAGTGAAGCACAGAGGCGCGCTTCCGGCGGTGCTGGAGAGACGGACGAGGGGAGTCAGGCTGCTCATGGAAGGGGAGATGGGGTTCAGGACGCTGTTGCTCCGGGCGGGCAACAGGCTGCGGAAGCTGTCCTCCGGGTGGCTGGGGCAATGGCTTGCGCCCCGTTGGCCGGATGTGCTGCTGAGTGCGGGAATCGTGTGCCTGGTCCTGTACATGTACGGAACGAACACGGTGAGTGTCTACGGCTACTGCGCTTCCGATGTGGTGCTGCATCATTACTGGATCAACAATATGGAGAGCAACCATATCTTTGTGGACGGTGTGTATCCCTTTGGGTTTCACTGTATAATATATTACCTACATGTAGTATTTGCGGTTCCCACCTATGTACTGCTGCGGGTATTTGCCCTGACACAGACGCTTATGATCCATATGATGCTTCTGGCCTTTCTGAAGCTGGTGTGCAGGTCGAAATACACGCCTTATGCGGGAGTGATGGCTTATATCACCTGGGGTATCTTTTACCAGTATACCTATTACAGATATTATGCGCCGCTTCCGCAGGAATACGGGATGATTTTCATCCTGCCGTCGGTTTGGTTTGCCGTTGCATTTCTGAAGGAGAAGGACTTTATCGCTGTCGCCAAAAAGAAAAGAAAGGTGACAGGGAGTGCCAGGCTTTCGCTGATTTTATTTACAATCAGCATTTCCATGACACTGGCAGTCCATTTTTATGACACCATAGTAGCCGGGGTTCTCTGTGTGGGAATCGGGGTGGGTTTCTGTTACAAATGCCTGCGCTGGCGGTATCTGAAACGGCTGCTGCTGGCAGGGGTGACAGGGATTCTGATAGCAGTACTGCCCATGGCAGCTGCCTTTGCCATGGGGACACCGCTCCAGGGATCTCTACACTGGGGAATGAATATGCTTTCTTCCGGAAGCAGCGAAGATGCTTCCGGGGCAAGCGGCGATGGCCAGGAAGAGGACAGCGGGTCAGGGGATGCTTTGTCACAGGGAGGTTCCAGGGGGGCGGACAGCGCTTCGGGGGAGCAGGCCTCCGGCGGAAAGGACAAGGAGGCAGGCAGGGCGTCCTTATCAGAGGTTCTTTCCCGTAAGCTTGACTGCATTCTGGGGGAGCTTCAATATTATGTGACAAATGACAGCCGTGCAGTGGCGGAATTCATGCTGGGCAGTGTGGGGGTGCTGTTTTTGCTGGGGCTGCTGTGGTATCTCCTGCGCAGGCCGGATTACGCCGGGGTGCTCGTATCCTTCAGTGTATTTATGGGAGTGTTCTGTGTCCTTCAGGCATCCGCTAAGCTGGGGCTGCCCCAGCTGCTGGAAGTCTCCAGGTATTCTGTTTATATTGGATACGGACTGCCCGTTGTGTGGAGCCTGTGTCTGGATGCGGTGGTATATCTGCTGTTCCGCGAGCACAGGGGAATCAATATTGGAGGGCTCGTGACACTGGCGGCCGCCTGCGGGGCGGTGGCGCTGACCGGGTTCCGGGAGCCTGTATGCCTCAGCGCGTATGAGACAAACGAAGCCATAACCTGTGTGACGAATATTCTGCGGGAGAATGGGGGAAATACCTCCTGGACCATTTGCTCGGCAAACGATGAGCAGCAGATGACCTGGGGGAGGGGATATCACTATGAAACCATCGAATTTCTGCGCAGGCAGGCACAGATAAAGGAGGATACGGGCATTACGATTCCCACTGATACGGTATATTTCTTTATTGAGAAGGTACCCATCCTGTATCTGGATTACCTGAATACCATAAGACCGGAGAAGGAAGTATCTCTGGAAGGCGCACAGACGCCACTGCCGGAGGTGAAAGGCATCCTGCCGTATATAGGGGATGAGAGATGGGTGACCATGTCCCATATGTATTACTGGGCGCAGGCCTTCCGGGAGTTGTATCCCAACGAGATGGAAGTGTACTATGAGACGGACAGTTTTATCTGTTATCGCGTACGCCAGGACGGATTCAGCCTGTACAATTTTGCCATAGACTATGGCTACAATAAATAAAATGCGGAACTGGCAAAGTCGCGAAGGCGCACGAGAGGAATTTTCATGAGTGCACTTTCGAATGAAAATTTCTCTCATAAGTGTGCGCCGAAGGGACTTTGCCCTTCAGAGCCGTCGCGCAGCGACTAAATTAGGAGATGTGTTATGATATCGCGCCGGAATTTTTTCTCTATTTCCATACTGATGGTTACAGTGCTGTTTCTGTGCATGTGCCTGAATAATCTGAAGGATAGCTGGAATGATTATGCGGTCAACCGATACACGGAGACGGCGGAGAATTATCCTTCCAAAATCAATATCTATGTGCCGGAGGACTCCGATGAGGAGAATGCGGAAGAGCAGCCCGGGGAGGAGAGCGGAGAGACTGTCATTTCCCGGGACAGGGTGATATGTGTCGGTGATGCGGAGCAGATCACCGCAGAAGTTGTGAAGGAGTGGGTTACATACACTAAGAGGCGCATCACCGCATATTCGTCACTGGCAGCCTGTGAAGCCGGGGAAGCGGGGGCGGAACCCGCGGAAATGCTGGTGCTCGACGCCGCCTGCGTGGACTGGGGCTCCAAAGGGGAAATGGACTTTCTGGACAGCTGCCTGGAGGGAGGAACGCATCTGGTATTCAGCAGCCTTCCCGATGTGTCCGTAATACAGAAGAATAAGCGGGTGCGGGAGTTTCTGGGAATCGGGAAGGTGCTGGAAGAGGAGACCACAGTGACAGGCTTCTATCTGCGGGAAGGCTTTTTGCTGGGAGGCGAAACCTTCTATCTGTAAAAGGAGAATCCGGATGCGGACATCTTTCTGCCGGGCAGCGAAGCGTTCCCCGGGGAGAAGACATTTCCATGGTATGTCCCGACGGCCGGAACCAAGGTATATATGAAAGGAATTCCGGAAGGGACCGCCATAAAGACGGAAAATTATCCCATCGTCATATGGAGGAAAAGCTGTGGGAATGGGTATGTGTTCGCGGTGAACGGCGGATTCATGGAGGGACCCGAGGGACTGGGCATTTTGTCCGCCATGTCCGCGGAGATGGATTCCTATGAAATCTATCCGGTGCTGAACGCCCAGAACATGATTCTGGCGGGTTACCCCAGCCTTGCGGATGAAAATGCGCAGGAGATGGAGCGGGTCTACAGCCGTTCCGTGAAGAAGGTGTTCCAGGAGCTTGTGTGGCCCAATCTGTCCGTTTTTTTGCAGAAGTATGACTATAAAGCGACCTGTATGATGACGCCGCAGTACGACTACGGAGATGAGAATCTGCCGGACGGGAAACAGATGGAATATTATCTGAAAATATTCAATGAACAGGCGGCGGAGACGGGGCTTTCGGGGCTAAGCGTGTCAGATATTCCACTGACGCGGAAGCTGGAGGAGGACAACAGATTTTTGCAGGATGCGTTGGGCGGGTATGACGTGATGTCCTTCTACGGGGGGAACCTGGAGGAGGGACAGATTGCGGAAGCGCTTGAAACGGAGACATTGGCCTCAGTGAGGACTGTGGTAGAGGAGTACGATGACGGGAATGCCGCGCCGGTGGGCTTTCTGTCGGAAAATGTGACGTCTCAGAGCACACTTGGAGACGGCCTTTTGTATACATACAGGAGCGATTTCCTGGTTCGGTGCATGGAGACGGCGTTAGGCTACTTCAGCATGTCATTTGATATGGAGAGAGTGGCGTATCCCGACGGCGACGGGGACGCGTGGGAGCAGCTTTCAAGAGCACTGGCGTCCACAATCAGCACTTACGGGCAGCAGTTTCAGGGATTCGCCAGGACGACGGCGGCGGAGTGCGACGCCCATATCCGCCAGCTTCTGGCCCTGGACTACAGCAGCAGCCGGACAGATGATACACTCCGGCTGCAGGTGGAAGGAATTACGGGTCCCGCATGGTTTATCCTCCGCACCCATAATGAAGCCGTCAG
Organism: uncultured Lachnospiraceae bacterium; assembly: GCA_947385785.1. Taxonomy (GTDB): domain Bacteria; phylum Bacillota; class Clostridia; order Lachnospirales; family Lachnospiraceae; genus Acetatifactor. Next base: position 34,556 of record CANDMH010000003.1, on the reverse strand, counting down.
CGGGATGGAGGGAGGCAGCTGGCAGGAGCTGGAAGAGGGAGCATATCTGATTGAGGTAACGCAGAGCGATGTCACCCTGACCCTGAAATCCACAGACGAGCGCTTCTACCATTGAAGTGAAGGATAGATATGGGTACCGGGGAGGAGAAATGCGGAACTGGGAAACAGCATCCGCCCGGACAGTACCCCAGAGGATTTACGGACGCAATCCCTAAGCGGCCGGAAATCCTCTGCCCAAGCCTGGGTACAGGGAGGGCGGATGCGGAACTGGGAAACAGCATCCGCCCGGACAGTACCCCAGAGGATTTACGGACGCAATCCCTAAGCGGCCGGAAATCCTCTGCCCAAGCCTGGGTACAGGGAGGGCGGATGCGGAACTGGAATAGGAGAAATGGATATGAGAGTCTGCATAGTAGTGGAGGGCTGTTATCCGTATGTGGCCGGCGGCGTATCCAGCTGGATACACGGACTCATTCAGTCTTTTCCGAAGGTGGAATTTGTACTACAGACAATTATAAGCAGTCGGGAGCAAAGCGGGAAGTTTATCTATCAGCTGCCGGAGAATGTGACGGAGGTGCATGAACTGTATCTGCAGGACGTGGACTGGGACCGGAACAGGAAAGGATGGCGTAAGCACAGGCTGGAGAAGCAGGAGTACGCGGCGCTGCGCAGCCTGGTGATGAATCAGCGGGTGGACTGGGAGACATTGTTTGAATTGTTCCAGAACAAGCCTGTTTCCCTGGATAAGCTTTTGATGGGGGAGGATTTTCTGCAGATTGTGCGGGAGTATTACGACCTGAACTACAGCCAGCTGGTGTTCTCGGATTTCCTGTGGACGATGCGTTCCGTATATCTGCCTTTGTGCTTTGCACTGAAGATGAAGCTGCCGAAGGCGGATTTGTACCACTGTGTCGCTACGGGCTATGCGGGCGTGCTGGGCAGCATGGGGAAGTCCCTGTACGGAGGGCGGCTGCTGATCTCGGAGCACGGCATCTACACCAGAGAGCGGGAGGAGGAGCTGTTGCGGGCAGAATGGGTCAAGGGAGCCTACAAGAATATCTGGATAGACCAGTTCCGGAAAATGTCCAATCTGGCGTATGAGCGGGGAGACCTGATTACCAGCCTGTACGAGCATGCCCGGGAGCTGCAGATAGAATTGGGCTGTCCTGTGGAAAAAACGATGGTAACGCCAAACGGGGTTTCCGTAGACCACCTTCAGAATATTCCGGGGAAGACGGATGAGGATGAGGGAAAGTTTAACATCGGGGCCATTCTGCGCGTGACGCCCATCAAGGATGTGAAGACCATGATTCAGGCCTTCAGCTTTGCGAAAGAGAGAGAATCCCGGCTGAAGCTGTGGATTATGGGGCCCTGTGATGAGGATGAGGAATACGCAAAGGAGTGCTATGAGCAGGTGGAAGCGCTGGAGCTGACGGATGTGGTCTTCACCGGAAGAATCAATATCCGGGATTACCTGGGCAGGATGGATGTGACGATTCTGACCAGCATCAGCGAGGGACAGCCACTGACCATACTGGAGAGCTACGCGGCCCATGTGCCGGTGATTGCCACGGATGTGGGCAACTGTTCCGGCCTGATTTATGGGGAGAGCGATGATTTCGGGGCAGGAGGGATTCTGACGCACATCATGAATGTGGAGGAGATTGCCCAGGCCATGGTGGACATGGCGCGGAACGAGTCCATGCGGCTTCAGATGGGGGAAAGCGGTTACAAAAGGGTGATGTCCAGATATCGGATCGAGCATATGCGGGCCACTTACCGTAAGATTTACCAGGATTTCGCGGACAGCTGCGGGGTGGCGCTGGAGGACTGAGGTGGGAGAAGGGGTGTCACGACGCTGAAAGCGTGAGGCGAAGGGCATGCAGTGTGCTGCTGAAAGCGTGAGACGAAGGGCATACAGTGTGCCGCCGAAAGCGTGAGGCGAAGGGCATCGGGTACGCTGCTGAAAGCGTGATGTGAGGAAAGGACGAGACAGATGGCAGGTATAGGCCTTAAATTAAACAGAATTTTTGAGAAAAGAACGATTTCGGCGTATCTCGCCGGATTTGCGTACAGTTCCATGTCCACGGTGACCCCCATGCTGGTGGTGATCCTGAATATTCTGCTGATGAGCCATTTCCTGGGATTTGACCAGTTGGGGTTTGTGGAGCGGGAGCTTTTTTCCTGTTCGGTGCTCTATATCTTTATCTTCGCCCTGCTGACGGCGGCCCCTTTCAATTCTGTACTCTCGAAGTACATGTCCGATGTGATCTATGAGGAGCGTTACGAGGACATCCGCCCCTGCTTTTTCTTCGGGCTGTTCCTGAATATCTCCCTGAGCAGCCTGCTGGGGATTCCCTTCTGTCTGTGGGAGCATTTTGTGGGCAAGGTGGATGTGTTTTACACCTTTACGGGATATTGCGGGTATATTGGGCTGGTGCTGGTGTTCTATTCCATGATTTACCTGTCCATCTCGAAGGATTATCAGAAGATATCGCTGTTTTTCTTTATCGGGATGCTGTGGGCGTTTTTGTTCTCCTTATTCTTAAGGTATATCATGCGCTGGGGTATTCGGGAAAGCATGCTTTTCGCGCTGATGACGGGATTTTTTCTCACCGCATTCCTTCAGCTTGCAATTATTAAACGGTATTTCGTCAAAAACAGCAACCGCTATAAATCCATAGTCCGGTATTTCAGGAAATACTGGAAGCTTGTGGTGGCAAATTTCTGCTATATCCTGGGACTGTATATTCATAATTTCGTATTCTGGAATACGGATATGAAACTGGTGGTAGTGAAGACCTTTGTGTGCAATCAGCCTTATGACATGGCTACCTGCCTTGCCATGTTTACCAATATTTCCGCTACGATTATCTTCATCACAAGGGTGGAAATGCATTTTCATGACAAGTACAAGGCCTATTCCGAGACGGTCATCGGCGGTAAGGGAGCCGATATCGACAGCGCAAAGAAGGAAATGTTCCGCCAGCTTTCCGCGGAGCTGGTGAACCTGGTGCGGATTCAGTTCATCATCACGTCGGTGGTGTATCTGCTGGCGGTGGTATTTCTTCCGGGCTTCGGCATTTCCAATCTGACGATGCGGATTTATCCCTGTCTGGCTGCGGGATATTTTATCCTGTTTTTGATGTATTCGGAGATTATTTTCCTGTACTATTTCAATGATTTGACTGGAGCCATGCTGACTTCCATGATTTTCTGTCTGGTGACCTTCCTGGGAAGTATCGTGGCGACCCATCTGCCGGAGCTGTGGTACGGCATAGGCGTAGTCATCGGAGCATTCTGCGGTTGGACCTTCGCGTACTTCAGGCTCCGCTTTATGGAGAGGAATCTGGATGCGCACATATTCTGCAAAGGCTCCCTGCTGAAACCAGGGATGGGCACTCAGCCGCCGGGACAGGTATATTCCAGGGCTGAGCAGGCAGCAGCGGAGGCGCAGATGTCCAGGTAAGTTCTGCACATTTCCAAAGGAAATGTCTTAAAGTTAGAAAATGGAAACCGTAATCCTCCAATTTTCCCTGGAATTCGGGTGAGGGAGGATGCGGCACCATGACAGGAGGTTGATAAAATGGACGGTAACATCATACGAATCGGTCTCATGGTGGGAGGTGTGATCCTGATTGTGTTCGGCTTCTGGACACATTCCATCAAGAAGCTGGCGGTCAACTATGCCGTAATCTGGGGACTTTTGGGAATTCTGATGATTCTGGTAGGAGCGATTCCCATATTGTCGGAGTGGGCTACCATGCTGGCGCCGGGGACAGGGCTTGCGTTTTTCTGTGTGGGCGCGCTGATCCTGTTTACGGAGGTGCAGAACAGCCTGGTAATCTCACAATTGAACCTGAAGAACAGGGAGCTTGCCATGCAGGTATCGCTTCTCAACCAGGAGAGCGAGCGCATGATGATCGAGCTGGAAGAAATGGCCAGGGAGCAGGAAGATGCCTATGCGAAAAAAGATTCTGTTCGTGATTAACACCATGGGCCGGGCCGGGGCGGAGACAGCGCTGCTGGAGCTGCTGAAGCACCTGGACAACCCGGAATATGATATTTCCCTGTATGTCATCATGGGACAGGGAGAAATGATCGGAAAGCTTCCGCCCTGTGTAAAGCTGCTGAATCCCGGATTCAATCCCCATTCCGTCCTGTCACGGCAGGGAAAATGGGGGATGATGAAAACGGTCTGCGGGGCCTTTTTCAGAAATGGCGGGCAGATAAGAAAGATACGCGGTATCGTTAAAAATCTTGCCTCCATGTGCAGGCGCGGCAAATTTCAGGCGGATAAGCTGCTGTGGCGGATGCTTTCGGACGGAAGCCTGCGTTTCGAAGAACAGTTTGATCTGGCGGTAGCATGGCTGGAGGGCGCTTCCGCTTACTATGTGGCGGAGCATGTGAAAGCAGCCAGGAAATGTGCGTTTATCCACATCGATTATGAGAGCGCAGGATACACAAGGGAGATGGACCAGAACTGTTGGGACAGTTTTGAGAAGATTTTCATGGTTTCCCAGGAAGTGAAGGAGCATTTCCTGGCGGTATATCCAGAGTATGCGGACAAGGCGGAGATATTCCACAATCTTGTGGATCAGGAAGGCATCCGCCGCCAAAGTAAGCTCAGGGGGGGCTTTTCCGATAGAAGGGAGGACATTTTCAACGGAAGGGAAGGTGTTTCCAACGGAAGGGAAGGGAGTTCCGATGGAAAAGCGGTCGTTTCCAACGGCAGGGAAGGCGTTTCGGGCGGATATGAGGGGAAGCGCCTGCTGACTGTGGGGCGGCTGACCTACCAGAAAGCCTACGACATAGCCATAGATGCCATGAAGCTTTTGAAGGACAGAGGCTGCAAAGCCAGGTGGTATGTGTTGGGAGAAGGCGACCAGCGTAAAGCGCTGGAGAAAAAAATTGCGGCGCTTCAGCTGAAGGAGGACTTTGTGCTCCTGGGAGCCGTGGAGAATCCCTATCCCTACTATGCCCAGACAGACATCTACGTACACGCCACCAGATTTGAGGGCAAAAGCATTGCCATCCAGGAAGCCCAGACACTGGGATGTGCCGTCATTGCCTCCGACTGCAACGGCAACCGGGAACAGATTGAGAACGGCGAGGACGGCATCCTCTGCCCGCTGACCCCGGAGGGAATCGCAGAGAGCATAGAATTTTTGCTTCAAAATGAAGAAATCAGAAAAAAGCTGGGAAAAGCAGCAGAAAGGAAAAACATGGCGCAGGAGCAGGAACTGCAGAAACTGCTCGCGCTCCTCACCTGAGAGCATTTTAGAGGGCCAATGCCGATGTGTGGTACCAGAGGGGCAAATGCGGAACTAAAAACAGCATTTGCCCCTCTGGTGCCCAGAGGATTTACGGACGCAATCACTACGCGGCCGGAAATGCTCTGCCGATGTGTGGTACCAGAGGGGCAAATGCGGAACTAATATTATGAAGAAAGAGTTGCTGATTATAATTCCTGCCTACAATGAAGGGCAGAACATTCGAAGAGTGCTGACACAGGTGGAAGGGCTGAATCTGTCTTCCGTGGCGGACATTCTCGTCATAAACGACGCATCCACGGACTCCACCAACTGGATAGTCAAGGAGATGCAGTATCCCATGATCTCCCAGGCTTTCAACATGGGATACGGATGTGCACTTCAAACCGGATATAAATATGCGGTTCGACGAGGATACAAATATGTCATCCAGATGGACGGCGACGGACAGCACGATGTATGCAATATCCCCATGCTCTACAACAAACTGAAGGAAGCGGACGAGGAAGGGCGGTATCCGGACATTGTCCTGGGAGCCAGGTTCCGGAAGGACAGCTCGGATTTCCCCGTTTCATGGCCCAAAAAGGTGGTATACTCCCTGTTCCGCGGTATGATACGCATGGTGACGGGGGAAAAGATATCGGATCCCACCACAGGGCTGCAGGGACTGAGCCGGAAGGCCTTCCTTTATTATTCTAAATACAATCATTTCGATGACAAGTATCCGGATGCGAATATGCTGGTGCTGATGCTGCTGGTCAAATTCAAGGTGGTGGAGATTCCGGCGGTGATGCATGCCAGGACGGCCGGAAAGAGCATGCATTCGGGACTGAAGCCCTTCTGGTACATGCTCCGTGTCATGTACAGTACGATCATCATTATTTTCCGGGTGAAATTCCTGAAGATGGATGTGGAGGTGGGCTTACGGAGTGCTGATAAGATTTAGAAAAGGCGTGCAAAAGCCAGACCTGGCCAAACAGGAAAGCCGGGGAAGGAAAACGGAAGAGCGGAGGACATCGAGGATGTTTCAGGAAGCGGAGCTTCGGGAAAGCAGTGAAGAACTGCATAATCCCGGCTGCGGCTGGTACCATGTCTATACCTTCAGGGCACAGCCTCCGGCAGACGGGCGGCCTGTGGAAGAGGAGGTCTGGCTGGACGAAAGCTGCCTGACGGAGCGGCTCGCCCTGGCGCTGATTGACATCGGAGATTTCCGGATAAGGCCCCTTTCACAGGAGGCGCTGCTGCATATCGGGCGGATTATGGATTTTTTTCATAGACACGGGAAACAACTGCTGCTGCGGTTTGTCTACGACACGGAAGGCAGAGGTATGGAGAGAGAGCCGCTGACGCTTGCCATGGTGAAAAGGCATATGGAGCAGACAGGGGGAGTCATCCGCCCGTATATGGAGGACATTCTGGTGATGCAGGGCATCTTTGTGGGAAACTGGGGAGAAATGCACGGTTCCAGGTTTCTGGACGATGCATCCATGTGCGAACTGGTGGAGACACTGTACCGGATTACGGAGGGCAGGTGTTTTCTGGCGGTGCGTACCCCTGCCCAATGGCGCAGGATAACGGACGCTCTCATATCGGACAGCCGTGTGGAAGGGAGGTCCGGGCCGGACGGTCGCGTGGAGGAGAGTCCTGGAACGGGCAGCCACGGGGAAGGGAAGCCCGGGTCGGGCAGCGTGGAAGAGAGACTGGGGCTGTTCAATGACGGCATCTTCGGCTCGCCTACGGATATGGGGACATACGGCGCCGCGTCCAGGGCGGAGGCGGGGGAGACCGGAAGCTGGTGCCGCGAGGAAGAGCTGGAATGGCAGGAGCGGTATATGGATTCGGTTCCCAACGGCGGAGAAATCCTTTCCTGCAGGCCGCTTAAAAGCTACAGACAGGCGGCGGAAGAGCTGGAGGAAATGCATGTCAGCTATCTGAACAGTATCTACCATCCGGAACAGCTGGACTATTGGAGAAGCGAAAAGGTGGAAGAGCCGGGCTGCTGGCAGGGCTTAAGCGGATATGATTACATCGGCAGGCATCTGGGATACCGGTTTTTCGTCCAAAATATAGCGATGAAGAAAAATGAACTGCAGATCACCATTAAAAACTGCGGATTCGGAAATCTGTGTCAGGAGGCGGAGTGCTTCTTGGTGACGGAAAGGGAGCAGGGCGGTTTCAGCCTCAGGCAGATGGAGACAGATGCCAGAAACTGGAAAAGCGGGCGGGAGACCATGCTGACTGCGGTGCTTTCCCGGGAGGAAGACACCTCAGCCGGCCGGCTGTATTTACTGTTGAAGAGAAAAACGGACGGACGCATTCTGCGCTTTGCCAATCAGGGCACTGATGAAAAAGTCCCATTGGGGGAATTCCTGAAAGGTTAAGGTTCCGGTGAAACAGCGGCTTTCAGATTCCGCGCCTTCGTTGGCCAGATAAACCGGAAGACCTGAAGCGGGATCGCTGATGCTCAGAAAGATTTCCCAGGGATCTGCCGTAAACATGCTGATTTCCAGGGGAATATCCAGTTGAAAGCGGGTACCGGCATCCCAGAGCCGGGTGTCAGTGTCCACCGGAACCGTAAATTCCTGGCCGCTGACCGTATTTTTCAGAGTGAGAAATACGTCAAAAGGCTTATAACTGTTCGAAAAACCGATATTTTCCAAAACAATGGACAATTCTCCTTCCTTATCCCAGGGCGCCGCAAGGGAGAAGTCCGAGGAGCGGAGGACATAGCGGTATCCCAGGTGCCTGGAGATGTAGTCATAGCCGTTCATGCCCTGGAAAAGACCTTCTCCCGGAAAGATATCTTCCCGCCATTTGGAAAGCACAGCCTCATCGTAGGCACTGTTCAGGTAGGAGACATGGGTACGGGCCAGGTCCTCAATGGCAGGCAGGAAATCATTGTATGGATTGCTGATAACCACTTCGCCGCCGTTGGGCACGAAGCGGCATAAACTTTCCTGAAAGAGAAGCTCCTCCTGGCGGGGACGTTTCCCTGGAGCGGACGGAGAAGAAGCCGTTTCAGGCTCCTTATAGGTTCCCAGGTCCGTATCGGAACCGAGCATGCCGTCATTGAAGAGGCTGAGCCTTGCCGCCAGGGAGCCATCAAAAGCATTTTCCCGGGAAAGGGGATCTTGAGAACCGGTGATGGCGCGCCATTGTTCAGGAGTGCGCACGGCCAGGAAAATGTCAGGGTCCGTTACGGAGGCCAGATGGCGGATGAGGGTGAGCGTATTTTCCTCATCCATGTAATTGGAACTGTGCATTTCTCCCCAGGCGCCTACAAAGATGCCCTGCAGGACGTAGACGCAGTCTGAGTGCAGATTGAGAATTTCTGCTGTCTGGGACATGTGCTCCAGTATCAGAGAAAGGCTTTCGGGCTCCTTTTCCAGAGCCTGGCCGTCCCAGTCATAGAGAAAGCGGACAATCAGCTGCTTTCCTGTGGAGTGCCAGGCGTCCAGTATGCCGTTCAGCTGCTCCAGGCCTGCCCTGCCGATGGAACTATGGGCATAATTGCACAGATTGAACTGCAGCATGACCAGGCCGGGACCGGATGTCTGTTCCGGAATCTGTGCCGGGTCGAAGGCACCCGCCTCGGAAAGGGAGTAAGTGTATATCTGATACCAGCCAATATAGGGGTTATCCAGTTCCCGGGCGGATTCGGAGAAGACGACAGACGTATAGTCAGGAAAATGCAGGTTCCGGATACAGTAAATGCCTCCCGCGCTGAGGAGGATAGCTGTAATCAGGAAGGGGATGAGGATTTTCTTTTTCTTCAAAGCTGCTTTTTTCATTTTCTGTACTCCGATCTGTATTGCGAAAGCGCTCACTCGTTATACGCCTTTATACGCAAGACCGCCAGAATTTACAAACCTGCCTGCAGCGGACATATATGGCTGGCGGTCTTTCGGTGCAGGTTACTGCAAATCCAATTGGCGTGCAGTATACATTGGCAAATGCTTCAGGTGGCGGGTATAATATGCAGGATTTTTCCGGGAAAGGGCATGGGTAAAAGGGTCAGGGGTGCCGGGGGTATTGTAACATATTATGGAAAGCAAGTAAAGTCAGGCTTTTCAGAAACGGGAAAGGTTCGAGAAATACATGCGCCAGGATGAAGCCGGTGCGGGATCAGCAGAGAGGAAAATACAGCGTTTATGAAGAAAATATCCGTTATTATCCCTGTATACAATTCGGAAAAATATATAGAGCAATGTCTTCGTTCCGTGCTCTGTCAGACATATGTTAATCTGGAGATCATCGTTGTGGACGACGGCTCTTCGGATGACAGCGCGGCAGTCTGCGGGAGGCTTGCGGAGGAGGATGGGAGAATCCGCGTGCTGCGGCAGAAAAACAGCGGTGTCTCCGCCGCCAGAAACCGCGGAATCGATGCTGCTACAGGGGAATATGTCTTTTTCCTGGACAGCGATGACGCAATCCATCCGCTCCTGCTGGAGGAAATGCTGTGCCGGGCAGAAGAGGAGCGTGCAAAACTGGCCTTCTGCGGGTACAGGAAGCTGGACGGCGGACAGCTGGAGACGGTTTTGCGTGAGGAATCCGGCAGGGCGGCAGAAGGGCAGGGCATATCGGGAAACGGCCGTGCGGCGGAGTCTTCGGAATCCGGTCGTACGGAGGAGACACAGCGGCAGGAGATGACCTGGGCAGCGGAAGCTCAGGGCATATCGGGAAACAGTCGTGCAGCGGAGTCTTCGGAACCCGGCAGGCGGGCAGAGTTTGTGACAGCGGACAGAGTCGACACAGAGGAATGGTTCCATGTGAAGTATACAGATACCTTTTCGGGAATCGGAGGAAAGCTGATTCTCAGGGAGATTGTGGGAAATCTGCGGTTCGACAACGGGCTGGCGAACGGGGAAGATACGTTTTTCCTGTATCAGCTGGTTCAGAGGGGAGTGAGAAGCGTGTATTGCCTGGCAGAATGGTATTACTACCGGATGCATGGGGACAGTGTGACCAATTCCGCCGCGACGGCCACAGGCAACGGATATTTTGAGAGCGCCAGGAGAATCCGGGACAGCGAATATGAAAACAGGGAGCCCGAATATGCGATAAGATGGGAAACACTGCTGGTGTATCAGCTCAGGAGAAGCTATGAAACGCTGAAGAGCGGGCAGGGCGAAATCCCGGTCCGGGAGGCGGCCGAAGCCGGGAGAACCGGAGAGAACACCAAAGCAGGCAGGGCCGGCGGAGCCGGGGAGAACGCCCGGGGGGACAGAACCAGCAGAGCCGGAAGCGTAAAAAGAAATCGGCAGGAATTGAGAAAAATTGCTGCGGCGGAGCGGCGGAATATTCTGTTCCGGTATATCTGTTTCAGCGACCGTCTGCTGTTCACCTGCTGTTTTAGCTGTTATCCGGCATACGTTATTTTGAATAAAATAGTTCTTATTTCAGCGAATAGAAGGAGGCGGGAGATGAGCGGGAAAAGGGCGGAAGTGGGCATCATAACGTTCCATTGTTCGAATAATTACGGTGCCATGCTGCAGGCCTACGGACTGAAGCGCTTTCTGTGTGACAGCGGGATATCGGCGGAAATCGTGCGCTATGAGCCGCCGTACATGACGGGAAGGCACTGGTGGATTCCCTACGCGCCGATTCAGGGCCTGAAAGGGCGTATCTGGGGACTGTTCAATATGTGGAACGGCTTCTGGGCGCATATGCGGGTGAAAGAGCAGTTTTCCAGGCAGCGTGCAAATATGAACCGTTTCCGTCAGGAGTATCTGCTTGAGAAGGGCCAGCCCAGGCTGTTGACGGCAGGCGGGCTGCGGAAGCTAACCTATCGCTGTTACATAGTAGGGAGCGACCAGATCTGGAATCCGGAAATCACCTGCGGACTTCGCAGGGCGTATTTCGGCGCTTTTCATAACAGTCAGAAGGAAAAGGTCATTGCCTATGCGGCGAGCTTCGGCGGAACGTCTATTTCCTCGCGATATGACGAAAAGTTTTCGGAGCTGGTGCAGTATGTGGATGCTCTGTCCGTCCGGGAGGCGGCAGCGATTCCCTATGTGAAGAAGTTTTACGAAGATGATGTCAGGGCGGTGCTGGACCCGGTGTTTTTCCTGGGGAAGGAAAACTGGCAGGAGGCGGAGAAAAGGCCGGACCGGGAAGGATATATTCTCCTGTATGTGACGGAGGGCAATGAGAAAATGGCGGAATATGCCGGAACCTTGTCCAGGGAAAAACACCTGCCTGTGGTGGAGGTGCGGGCGGGGCTGCAGGGCGCGGATAAAGGCTTTGAGCTGGACGTCACGGCGGGACCGGCAGAATTCCTGGGGTACATTCACCATGCGGACTATGTGGTGACCAATTCGTTCCACGCCGTTGCCTTCAGTATTATATACCGGAAGAGATTCCTTGCCTTTGCCCACAGAAGCCTCAGCGCCAGGCTGCAGAATATACTGCAGGTTCACGGGCTGGAGGACAGGATATGCCGGGATGGTGTTGAAAAGGATATTGAGGCGCCTGTTGACTGGGAGAAGGTACAGTGCAGGACCGAGGAGGCACTGCAGGAATCCAGGGCGTTTTTGCTGGGGAATCTGAGATGATTGGGAAGGTGCTGCCGGGAGGCGGCAGACTGGGTCAGAAGTGGAAGTGAGGGCAGAAGGCAGGCCGCGGGCCGGACAGAAAAGAAGAGGCAGGCCAGGTCAGAAGGGGAATTGAAGGCAGGTCATACAGGAAGGTGCTGCTATGAGGCGGCAGGACATGGCAAGGCAGGAGAAGCAGGAATGAAGTTATATGAGAAAAAAGAGGCATGCTGCGGTTGCGGCGCATGCGGGGATATCTGCCCTGTGGGCGCAATCCATATGGTTTCGGACGAGGAGGGCTTTCGGTATCCTGAAGTGGACGGAAAAAAGTGTATTCATTGCGGACGCTGCGAACAGGTCTGCCCCATAAAGGGAGAGAAAGCAGGCAGGGGAGAGAATCTTTATTTCGGAGTACAGGCGAAGGACGAGGCGCTCCGGCGTGCCAGCTCTTCCGGAGGCATGTTTCCGGTTCTGGCAGAATATGTGTTCCGGCGGCAGGGTGTGGTCTATGGAGCCGCTTTCAATGAAGACATGGATGTAGTGCACAGGGAGGCATGGAATCAGGAAGAACTGGAAGCGCTGAAGAAGACAAAGTATGTCCAGAGCAATCCGGCGGGAGTCTACCGCGGCATACAGGAACATTTGAAGGAAGACAGATGGGTGCTTTTCTGCGGAACACCCTGCCAGGCCCATGCGCTGCGGCTTTTTCTGAAGCGGCCTTATCCGAAGCTGATTGTCGCGGATCTGGTCTGCTACGGGGCGCCGTCCCCCGGAGTATGGGCATCCTATGTGAGATACCTGGAGCGAAAATCCGGTGGAAAAATGACGCAATTCTGCTTCAGGGACAAGCGAAATAAAGATAACGGCCATGTCTGCGCCTATGTGGCTGACGGCAGGGAGCAGGCTCATTCGCTGTACGGGGATGTGTACTGCAGGATGTATTTTTCCAATTATATTATACGGCCTTCCTGCCATGCCTGCAGATACTGTACCGTGGACAGGGACAGCGACTTTACCATCGGGGACTTCTGGGGCCTGGAGAAGGTCAGGCCGGACATGGAGGACGGAATGGGAACCTCCGTCGTCATCCTTCACACGAAAGCGGCCCGGGAAATCTGGGAACAGGTGAAGGAGGAGTTGAACTGGTTTGCATGCAAAGAGGAGGATGTGCTGCAGCCAAGGCTGAAAAGCCCTACGGAAGCTGCCGGAGGGCGTAAGCGGTTCATGAGTTTATATAAGATACTTCCGTTTTCAATATTCCGAAATGCTTTTACCGGAATAATGTTCTTCAGAGATTTGTGGAGACGAGTGACGAATGGCTGAAGCTTCCATACCGCGGAATCAGGCTATGGTTTGATAGCCAGAACAGGGATGCGGATACAGGCTGAAGCGCAGGGGAGTGAAATGATGAAACGATTACAGCGGATGCGGAAAGCCCTCCAGGGGGCTTCGGCTGTAAAGGAATATGGGGGAGAAAATCATGATTGAAATGTTCAAATATCTGACGGGAACACTGGAGAAAAAGGAGCGGAGAACCTGGAAGCTGTATGCAATTTTCGGTCTCATAAGCCCGATTGTGGATATCTTCAGCTTTTCTGTAATCATTTATATCATCAATAAGGTGGTTCAGGAGAATCAGGTGTCCGATAAACTGATAGCATTTACACTGTTTATGATACTTCTCTCGCTGCTGAAGTGCCTTTTCGAGCTGTACAAAAGCAAGGTGTCCAACCGTTTCATCTATAACGGAGCCCAGAAGCTGTCCATGAAGATCTATGAGCTGCTGATAAAAGAGGAGCTGATGGAGCACAACCAGAAGACAGCCATGCAGGCGCTGAATATGGTGCGGAACGACACTACCAGCTGCATCCAGATCATAGTGGACTGTATCGGTATCGTGGTAAACGGCATCACCATGGCAGGCTATGCCGCGGTGCTGATATATGTCTCCAGATGGGTGGGCGTAATCAGCAGTGTGGTATTGCTTCTGCTCATGGCATTTGTATTCCTCCGCACCCGTGCCCGTATGATTGTGTACGGGGAGAAGAGCAGGGCCTGCTCCATCAAGGCGAATTCCCAGATCACCATTGCCTACGGCTCCTTCAAGGAGATGAAGATTGACGACCGCTCCGCTTTTGTCCTGGGAAAATACAGGGATGCCAGCAACGATTATGCCCAGGTACAGGGGGAATATAAATACAAGGTCAGCAGTATCGGTGTCATTCTGCAGAATTCCATCATGGCAGCCATGTTCGTGGTGCTGGCCGTGATTCTGGTGTTCGGGACGAATCTGGCCGCAATCCTCGCTCCCATGGTGGTGTATATCACGGCGCTGGTGCGGATGCTCCCCATGGCCTACGGAATCTTAAGCGGGATGAACAATGTGGAATTCGCCAGAAAGCCCTATGAGGCGGTGAGAGGGTGCATGGCAGGCTACACGAAAATGAAGGAAGAGGAAGAGCGGGACAGCCATCTGCGCCGGAAGAAGCTGACTTTTGAGAAGGGTGTCTTCGTCAGGAACCTGACCTTCGGCTATAACGACAGGGTCAAAATATTCGAGGATGCCTCCATCGATATCCCGGTAGGCTGCTCCATTGCCATCATCGGCGCTTCCGGCGCAGGCAAGACCACCTTTGTGGACTTGATTCTGGGACTTTTAAAGCCTCAGAGCGGGCATGTCTTCTTTGATGACTACGACATTGTAGAACAAAGGGATTTGGAAGGCCCCTGCAGGGCAAGCATGGGCGAGCTGGTGAGCTATATCCCCCAGACCGTGTATCTGAACGGGGAAACCATCCAGAATAATGTGGCATTTTTTGAGGATGAGAATGAGATTGACAAGGCGAGGGTGGAGGAATGCTTGAGATGCGCCCAGATCTGGGAGGACGTGATGCGGATGCCCGACGGCGTACATACTTTGATCGGGGAGAACGGGACTGCCATCTCCGGAGGGCAGCGCCAGAGGATTGCGCTGGCCAGGGCATTGTACAAGGACTTTGAGCTTCTGGTGATGGATGAGGCCACCGCCGCCCTGGATATGGAGACAGAGATGGCTGTCATTGATTCCATACGCCAGATTAAGGAGAATAAGACGCTGATCATGGTGACCCACCACATGAGCCTGGCCAATGAGTGCGATGTGATATACAGGATAGAAAATAAAAGAATCGTGCAGGTGAAGGGAAAAGAATGATTCCAGGTCAGTGAGAAATAAGCCGGAAGCCGCGGGAGAACAATGAATGAAAGCATCGGAATTTTTCAGCCCACAGGGATTTATGGAAAGATTGACAGGGGTGCTATGCATTGAGAACAGCTTTGGAATGGGAGGGTCAGGTGAGTATGGAGGAAAATAAATTCAGCACGGGAAAGGTTTCCGTTGTCACGCCGGTATATAACGGAGAATCTCACCTGGCGGGAATGCTGGATTCCGTGTTGGCACAGACTTATCCGGACATAGAAATGATTCTGGTGGATGACGGTTCCTCCGACGGAACTCTGCAGGTGGCGGAAGGATACCGGGAAAAATTTACCGCCAGGGGCTATGCATACAGGATTGTGGCGGCGGAGCACAGAAACGCTTCTGCCGCGGTCAACGCAGGTCTGCCGTATGTGACAGGGGAATACCTGATCTGGCCGGACAGCGACGATATTCTGAAACCGGAGTCCGTGGAAAAGCGGGTGACATTTTTGAGGACACATCCGGAATACAACTGCGTCCGTTCCCTGTCCTGGTATTTTAATGCGGAGACAGGAGAAGAGAGAGGAGAAGCCGACGAGCAGCAGGGCGACCTGGACAGGAAAGAGCTGTTCTGGGATATTCTGGAATCCAGAACCTTTGTGTGCTGCGGCTGCTATATGCTGAAATCGGAAGCTTTTTTTGACATTTATCCGGGGCGGCGGATACCGGAATACGGTGTGGGACAGAACTTTCAGATGCTCCTGCCCTTTATGTACCGCCATAAATGTCCTACAATCCCTGAAAAATTATACGGCGTATCGGTTCGGGTGGGCAGTCATTCCAGAACCGCGCTCACGCAGGAGCAGGAAGAAAAAAAGTACGGCGATTATGAGCGGCTGGTGGATGAAATCGCGGAAATCTGCCATATAGAGGATAAAGCGTCAATAGACCGCATCACATGCTGGAAAGCCAGGAGGCGTTACAGGATTTCACTGAAGTACGGGCGGAAGAAGGAAGCCCGGGCCGCTGTCCGCCAGCTGCGCAGGTGCGGAGGCTTCAGCGCCGGTGAAATGATGAAAGAGCTCATCTGGGCTTATTGTGTAAACGGATGGGTGAAGGAGAAAATATATCCCCTATATCGAAAGATTTTTGTCGGAAAAAACTGATGCAACTGTACTTAGGTTCCGGAGGCAAAATCCGTGAGGGTTATACTCGCGAGCGCATACATTTGCCACCTTCCGTTCCAGGCTGTGGAGGCGCTCGCTCGTTATACAATTTCAACTGGCAAATGTTTTCGAACGTGAGTATAAATACCCCGCTGCCTTGCAGTGCTGCAGGCTTGGAACTTCGCTACGGTCAACGTGCCGCTGCTTTCCCTTCAAGGTACAGACAGCTTATCCCGGAAATCAGCCGGACAGGCAGATACCACCCGATACGGAAAAACAGTACCAGAACCTTTCTGGGCAGAGAACCGGATATGCGGTTATACAGAAACGCTTCCCTGTAGATACGGTTTTGCCGCATTTCCCGGCAGAGCCTGCGGCTTTCCCGGTATGTCCTGGGGCTGTGTGGGCTGAATATCTCCCAGATCAGCACATAAGTCAGATTCTCGAGGGCGTAGGAATAAAAATCCTCCTCCAGAGAAGAATACATGCCGCATTTATCCAATACATCCCTGACAGCCTGCAGCAGCCGGGCATGGTTTTCATGCAGTCCGGAGTTGAAATGGTGTGAGGAAGAATCTCCGTGGACGGCATAAAAATAGACAGTCCCGGGGATAAACACACAGGATTTTGCCCGCAGCTGGTATTCCAGGTTAAAGAGAAGGTCTTCACCGATTTTGATGTCCGGGGAAAAACGGATGGAATACTGCTCCAGAATGCTTTTCCGATAGACTCTGGCGCAGGGGGTGCGGAAATCCAGGGCGCAGTTTTCCGCCAGAGGCCTGGGGACAAGGATTCTCCGGATTAACCGGTGCATTTCTTTCCCTTCATAACGGCAGGCCGAAATGTTACCGCGGTCTTTTGACGCTTCGCGGCAGCAGTCCGTGACGGCGACGTCGCAGGCACAGGTGGCGAACCGGAACAGGATGAGATCCGTCTGCCGGTATTCGGGCCGGTCAGCCATGCTCAGAAAGTCGCCGGTAATGAAATCGTCCGCGTCCAGGAAGATAAGCCACTCCCCCAGGGCTTCGCCGATACCTCTGTTTCTGGCGGCGGATACCCCCTGGTTTTCCTGGGTGATAAGCCGGATACGTCTGTCCCTTCCGGCATATTCGTTACAGATTGTCAGGCTTTTGTCAGTGGAGCCGTCATTGATCAGAATGATTTCGAAGTCGCCGCAGGCGGAAGCAAGCACGGAATCAATGCAGCGGCGCAGGTAGGGCTCCGCATTGTATACAGGGATGATTACTGATATCAAAATGGTATCCTCGTTTCTGTCAAAATTTGGAAGGTATGGTGGAGCGAAACTATAGAAACCAGTATAGTACATTTCCGCATAAAATGGAAGTGCCATTAAGAAATACAGAATCGGAGGCAGAGATATGTTCACATTTGTGGTCACATGCTACAATCAGGCGGAGGTAGTTCCGGATATGCTGGAAAGTATCCGGTATCAGATTGAGCAATACGGACAGGGACAGACTTTTCAGCTGATCGTTACAGACGACGGTTCCACAGACGACAGCTGCCGGGTCATCAACCGGTGGCTGGAGGAGAACGGCGGGCTTTTTGCCAAAATCAACAGGCTCTTCAGAGAAAAAAATGCGGGCATCTGTGTCAACTATGTGGACGCGTTAAGGCATGTGGAGGGAGAGCGGTTCGTGGCAGTGAACGGAGACGATCTGCTGGCGCCTTATAACCTGTTCGATATTACGGCAAAGCTGGACGAGTATGACATGGTATGCACCGCTTTTCTGAAATTTACGGGAGAAGGAGATATTGTCACGAGCTACGGCACTTATCTGGAGGTGGCACTGCAGAATTTTATCCGGGGAAAGACGCTTTACCGCTGCATAAAACTCGGCTTTCCGATTATGGGAACCGCCGTTTACAGGAAATCGCTGCTGTCGGAAAGTGTGCTGAACTTTATCCTGCAGTTCAGGACAGTGAATGATCGGGCCTGTTTTCAGAAAATACTGGATGAGAATAAAGACATCAGGGTATGCTATGTGAACCGGCCGATGATTCTGTATCGGATATCCGATTCCTCCATCTCCAATTTCAACAGTCCCACCAGAGTTCTGCACAACGGGGAAGTGGCTCGCCTGTGTAGAATTGAGAGGGAGAAGGAAAAATCGCCGGTATTCTGCCTGCTGCTTTTATGGCAGGAGAAATCTGCCGCTTTTCGGACAAGCTCCGCTTATTTTGTGAGGCTGCTGCGGTTTTTCTCGCCTTACTTTGCTGTCATGTTCTGGCTGTATCTGCGGCATTTCAGAGAAATCCGCAGTCTTGAGAAGCGGCTGGTGGATGCACACCAGGAGGATTGCAGAGGGCATTACAGGGGGATGAATGCCCGCGGACGTTCCGCGGCGGCACCGAGTGAACAGTAACGAGCGGAGAACAGTTTACAATTTCTTAATATTTTAGAGGATGAAATATTCCGGGAAATGTGATATGCTTAGAACCATGAGAAGAAAAATGAAAACAATACTGAATTTCATATTGGCCGGCAGCCTGATGGCGGGCTGTCTGGGGGTTGACGGGAATTATTTCATGGTTGCCAGTGCGTCCAGCGTCTCCGAGATCGAGGGGAAGATTAATCAGCATACCAATCAGCTGGAGAATATCAACAAACAGATTGTGGCGATGGAGAGCGAGCAGGATATCCTGCAGGAGCAGATCGACGATCTGAATGCCGAGATTCTCAACATGATGACTACAATCGGGCTGAAGGAAGACGAGATAGCGGCGAAAGAGGAGGAAATCTCCCAGAAGGAGGAGGAGATTGCCCGGAAGGAAGAGGAGATTGCCCAGAAGCAGCTTCAGATTGTACAGACGGAGGAGGAATATAAAGCTGCCATGGAGCGTGAGGCTGCCCAACGGGAGAATATGGTCATATGTGCCCGGATGATTTATGAGCGGGGCGAGGATTCCGTTCTGGATGCCATACTGGAGGGAAAGGGGCTTTCCGATATCCTGAACCATATGGACAGGGTGGAGAAGGTACATGAATACGAGAATTCCATGCTGCTCCAGTATATCGAGGTAAAGAACCAGGTGCATGAGCTGTGGCTGAAGCTGGAGGACGAGAAAGTCCAGCTGGAGGAAGACAGACAGCAGCTGGAGGCGGATAAACAGCAGCTTCAGGCGGACAGGCAGCAGCTGGAGGCCGACAGGGAGGAACTGAAGAGCCAGAAAGCCAGTCTGGACAGCATGCTTGCAAAAAAGAAACAGCAATCCGCCAATTATGATGCGGAGATTAAGAAAGCAAGACAGGAAGCAGCTGTGGCGAAGAAGCTTTTACAGCAGGATAAGGCAAATCTTGCCAAAGCGAAGGCGGCAGCAGCCGCAGCGCAGAACGGGACCGGCAGCAGCGGGGGGAGCGCCGGCTCCGGAGGAAGCAGCGGCGGCTCATCCGCTTCCAACGCCTCGTCCGCGGTGACGAATGCTTCCGGCAGCGCCACAGGAAAGCAGATTGCGCAGTATGCTTTACAATATGTGGGGAATCCTTATGTATCAGGAGGAACCAGCCTGACGAACGGCGCGGACTGTTCCGGGTTTATCTACAGGGTGTACAGTGACTTCGGTTATTCGGTTTCCAGGACATCCTATCAGCAGAGGAATAACGGTACGGCCGTGAATTACAGTGATGCCCAGCCGGGGGACATTATCTGCTATGAGGGGCATGTAGGGCTGTATATCGGTGACGGCCTGATTGTACATGCAAGCAACAGCAGGCCTTATCCCAGCGGTGGGATTAAGGTCAGCCAGGCACAGTACAGGACGATTCTGGGAGTCCGGAGAATCGTGAATTAAGCTCAAGACCGCCGGAATTTACAAAATCGCCTTGGGTAAGAAACTGGCGTGCAGTATAAAATGCGGCCCACAAATCGGGCAGGGACTATCCCTGTCTGTGCTGTGGGCATTTCCAGTGTGGAACGCATACTCGTAAGCGCATGCATTTGCCAATTGCCTGTTTCACAGTATGGATGCGCTTACTCGTTATACATTTATGTTGGCAAGTGTTTTCGATCAGGTACAGGGCTGATGCTGCTTACTGTAAATATGCAGGAAAAGAGGTTTGATATCAGTGAAAATAATAATTGCCGGCAATGGTAAGGTGGGGGCAGCGCTGACCCGCCAGCTGTCCGCCGAGGGTGATGAACTGACACTGATTGATTCCAATCTGAAGATTCTGGAATCCAGCGAGGAACTTTATGACATTATGGTAGTACAGGGGAACTGTGCTTCCATGGAAGTATTGCGGCAGGCGGGGGTGAAGGAGGCGGACCTGCTGATTGCCATGGCCGGGGCGGACGAGGTCAATCTGCTCTGCTGTATGACTGCCCATGCCATGAATGCGAATATCCATACCATTGCCAGGGTATGCAATCCCCAGTATATGGACCAGATTTTCTCCATGAGAGAGATGTTCGGGCTGTCCATGGCGGTGAACCCGGAGCGGCAGGCGGCTGTGGAGATTGAACGTCTGTTGAAATACCCGGGCTTCCTGAAGCGGGATACCTTTACGAAGGGCCGTGTGGAGATTGTGGAGCTGCGGATTGACGGCAGGAGCAAGCTCTGCAATGTGGCGCTCAATGACATGTATGGCATAGTCAAATGTAAGATACTGGTCTGTGCCGTGCTGCGGGAAGGAAAAGCCATAGCGCCCAACGGAAATTTCGTACTCCGGGAGGGAGATCGGATTTTCGTGACCGCATTTACCAATACGCTGACGATCCTGCTGAAAAATCTGGGGGTCATTACCCACAAGGCGAAACGCGCAATCCTGTGCGGCGGCGGGCGTGTCAGCTATTATCTGGCGAAACAGCTTGAAAACAGCGGCATCGCGATCCAGATTATTGAACAGGATGCAGAACGGTGCAGACAGCTTGCGGTCCAGCTGCCCTCGGCCTGTATCATTCAGGGAGATGCCAGCAACCAGATGCTGCTGGAGCAGGAGGGGATCTCCAGCTGTGACGCGGTGGTGACGTTGACGGGGATGGACGAGCTGAACATGATTGTCTCCCTGTATGGCGCAAGCTGTAAGGTACCTCAGATTATCACAAAGCTGGGGCATATCGAAAATACGGATATTCTGGGTAATTTATCCCTGGACAGCGTAATTTCACCCAAGGAACTGTGCTGCAATACCATTGTGCAGTATGTGCGTGCCATGAAAAATCAGACCGGTGCGGCGCTGACAGTCCATACCATAGCAGACGGACAGGCGGAGGCCATGGAATTTCTGGTGGACGGGAAGGTGAAGCATTGCGGCGTGCCTCTGAAAAATCTGAAGCTGAAGAAGGGGGTTCTGGTGGTGTGTATCGCCAAGGGGGCGAAGATGGAGATACCGAACGGTGAATCCTACTATAACATAGGCGATATTGTCTATATCGTCACCAGCAAGGAAAAGAGCATTTATCAGCTGAACGATATGTTTGAATCGTAAGGAAGTGTCAGCAGCGATTCTTGAGTCAGAATATGTGAGAGGCTTGCTATGAACTATAAAATGATGGGAAGATTCATCGGGAAAATACTGATGGTAGAGGCCGCGTTTATGGTGCCTGCCATGCTGCTCAGCCTGTATGAAGGGGAATTTGCGTCTGTCAGGGCTTTTATGTGGACGCTGGCGGTGATTGTCCTTGTGGCAGGGCTGCTGATGTGCCTGTGCAGGGGTTCCCAAAATAAGTTTTATGCTAAAGAGGGGCTGGCATGTGTGGGCATCAGCTGGATTGTTATGAGTCTTCTGGGGTGTCTGCCCTTTTTTATTTCCGGTGTCATTCCCGATTTTGTGGATGCGTTTTTTGAGATTGTGTCCGGATTTACCACTACGGGGGCATCTATTCTGCCTGAAGTAGAAAGTCTGCCTAAGGGAATCCTGTACTGGAGAAGCTTCAGCCACTGGCTGGGCGGAATGGGAGTGCTGGTGTTCCTGCTTGCGGTTTCCTCCATGGGCGGAGGAGACAATGGATATACCATGCATCTGCTCCGTGCGGAGAGCCCGGGGCCCAATGTGGGCAAGCTGGTGCCGAAGATGCGGAAAACGGCCAGCATCCTTTATTTGATCTATATCCTGTTGACCGTATTGGATGTATTGTTTCTGGTGGCGGGGAAGATGCCGCTGTTCGAGGCGGTCTGCACCGCTTTCGGAACGGTGGGGACCGGCGGCTTTGGGATTAAAAACGACAGTATGGCCAGCTACAGCCCCTATATCCAGAATGTCTGTACCGTGTTCATGTTCCTGTGCGGAGTGAACTTTACCTGTTTTTATCTGCTTCTGATCAGACAGGTGAAGAATGTATTCCGGGATGAGGAGCTGAGGCTGTATCTGGGGGTGGCGGCTGCCAGTATTCTGGTGATTACTTTGAATCTCAAAGGATTCTACGATACCTTCAGCGAGACGCTGCGCCATGCCGCGTTCCAGGTATCCACGATTATGACTACCACGGGATTTGCTACTACGGATTATGAACTGTGGCCGGGGCTGTCAAAGGCAATCCTGCTTGCCCTGATGATTATCGGCGCCAGCGCCGGCAGTACGGGAGGCGGTTTTAAGTGCGGAAGGGCGCTGCTGGTATTAAAGAGCCTGCGCAGAAGCGTGCAGCAGATTGTACATCCCCAGAAGGTACAGGTAGTGCGGGTCAACGGACAGCCTATAGACGAGAAGGTGCTCCAGAATACCAACGCCTACCTGGCGGCTTATGCGATTGTGATTGTGGCCAGCTTTCTTCTGATTTCTGTGGACGGTTTTTCGATCACAACGAACCTGTCCGCAGTGCTGGCATGCTTTAACAATATCGGACCTGGTTTTGAAATGGTGGGTCCTACCAGTAACTATGCGGCATACGGAACCTTCTCCAAGCTGGTGCTTGCTTTGGACATGCTGGCCGGCAGGCTGGAAATCTTTCCGATATTGATACTGTTCTCGCGTACCACCTGGGCACACAGATGAATCTGAACCGATGGGGATGTGCCGCTCGCGGGACTGGAAGTGGCAGGAGGAAATTGTGCTGCCTGCGGAAGTGGAAGTGGCAGGAAGAAGTGTGCTGCCTGCGGAACCGAAAGGGGCAGGGGGAATTATGCCTCCTGCGGATATGAAATAGGAGGGACATGAATTATGGTGAAACTGACACCGCCCATGGGCTGGAACTCATGGAACACTTTTGGAGAAAACATCAACGAGGCCCTTATTTTTGAGACGGCGGATGCCATGGTGGCAAACGGCCTGCCGGAGAAGGGCTATGAGTACCTTGTGATTGACGACTGCTGGTCACTGCGGGAGCGGGACGGGCAGGAACGCCTGGTGGCGGATCCGGTAAAGTTCCCCCACGGCATGAAGGCAGTGGCAGATTATGTGCATTCCAAAGGACTGAAATTCGGCATGTATTCCTGTGCGGGGAATCTGACCTGTGCGGGATATCCGGGCAGCTTTGAACATGAGTTTATCGATGCCGAAACCTTTGCGGAGTGGGGGGTGGATTTCCTGAAGTATGATTACTGCTATCACAGCCCCATCATTCCCGGAAAATATCTGTACCGCCGCATGGGGCTGGCTCTGGAGAACTGCGGCCGGGATATTCTGTTCAGCGCATGCTCCTGGGGTGCGGATGAGACCCATGAGTGGATTAAAAGCTCCGCGGCTTCCATGTGGCGTTCCACGGGAGATATCTTCGATACCTGGGAGTCCATAAAGGATTTGACAAAGCAGCAGGAAAAACTGCATCCTTACAATGGCGTGGGCTGCTTTAACGATATGGATATGCTGGTGGTAGGCATGTACGGCAAAGGAAATGTAGGTCTGAAGGGATGCAATGACACGCAGTACAAAACCCACTTTTCCATCTGGGCATTTATGGGTTCACCGCTGATGATCGGCTGCGATATCCGGGATATGAACCAGGCCACGAAGGACATTCTGTGCAATGAGGAACTGATCCGAATCAATCAGGACAGGGCCTGCCGCCAGCCGGTGAAGCTGAACGGTACCTGGGCGGGAGCGGATCTGCTTCTGTATTCCAGGCAGCTGGAAAACGGCGATATTGCCATCGGATTGTTTAACATGAGCGGGGAAAAGGCTGCCGCAAGGCTGAATCTGGACGAAATAGGGCTTCCTTTCAGCACGGGCAGAACGCTGGCGTGCAGGGATGTCTGGGGTGGAGAAGAATTTACCGTCAAAAATGCAACGCTTATTCGTGAACTGGCTCCTTACGACTGCGAGGTGCTGAGAGCCAGGGTGGTTGCTCTGTAACGGAGGGCATGTGGTGAAAGACGGCTGTATGCAGTGCGGCAAAGCGCTTACCTATAACGAAGTGGGAGCGTATAAAAAGTTTGTAAACCGGGGAAGCACACAGTTTCTCTGCAAGGCCTGCCTGGCCGGGAAGCTGGATGTGACGGTGGAGGACATTGACCGGAAGATTGAGCAGTTTAAGGCCCAGGGATGTACTCTGTTTGTATGAGCTTTGCAGGGTTGGAACTTGTGACAATCTTCAGGCTGAAAACTCGTTGTACATTTAGAGTGGCAATTGTTTCCGTTCATGAGTATATACCCGTGAGCGCATTCATTTACCGTTTTCCGGTTTGTATTGCCACAGCGCTCACTCGTTATACGCCTTTACTCTGGCAAATGTTTCAGGTCGCGAGTATAAATTACGATAGAAGGGGCATAGAAAGAATGGGAAGGGATATCGTTTTTGAAAATGTAGCCAGGCAGAATAAATTTATGTTGGAAAATCAGAACGGAAAAACCGAAAATTTCAGAGATGTGGATATCGAAGACTACCTGGCGGATATGTTTGATGACCCGGACCAGTTTGTCATCCTGACAGCTCCTGAGCCACAGCACAAAGTGCGGTACGTTCAGGCCTGTGTTCAGGATGAGGGCATTGAGGTAGAGCTGGGTATCCAGGAGGAAGGAACCAGATTGTTTGGCAAATCGTGCACGGAGGAAGAGTGTTACCGTATTTTCCTGGATTTCTATGACAATACCTTTGTGCCGGACATGAGCGAATACAAGCCGGTAGAATTTTAGACTATAAAAACAGCCTCTGCCGTGAATGGTACCGAAAGGGCAGATGCGGAACTGTAAAAAACAGCATCTGCCCATTAGGTGCCCAGAGGAATTACTGGCCCTGCACTTGGGACAGGAATTTCTCTGCCGTGAATGGTACCGAATGGGCAGATGCGGAACTGTAAATAGGAGGAAAAGAGGATGGAATTATTAAAAGGCAAGGTTGCAATGGTCACAGGCGGTACAAGAGGAATCGGGTATGCCATCGTGAAGCTGTATCTGGACAACGGCGCGTCCGTTGCGCTCTGCGGATCCAGGCAGGAGACGGTGGACAAGGCCCTGGAGAAGCTGAAAGCGGAAAATCCGGATTATAAGGTAATGGGACTGTGCCCTGATCTGCAGAATCCGGAAGAGGTGGGCAAGGCAGTGGCTGCGGTGAAAGAGGCCTTCGGCAGCCTTGACATCATGGTGAACAATGCGGGCGTCTCTGCAAGAGACAGTCTCTACGACTACAAGCCGGAGGATTTTGCGAAAACCATGGCCCTTAACGTCAATGCGGTATTTAACTGCGCCCAGGCCGCCGCAAAGGTGATGAAGGAGCAGGGAGGCGGCGTTATCCTGAATACCAGCTCCATGGTCAGCATCTACGGACAGCCTTCAGGCGTGGCGTATCCCACATCCAAGTTCGCGGTGAACGGCCTGACCAAGTCCCTTGCAAGGGAGCTGGGCAAGGATAACATTCGTGTGAATGCGGTTGCACCCGGTGTCACCAGGACGGATATGGTGGCTGTGCTGCCCGAGTCGGTGATTCAGCCCATCATTGCGGGCATTCCGCTTGGCCGTGTGGGCGAGCCGGAGGATGTGGCAAATGCCTTCCTCTATCTTGCAAGCGATATGGCAAGCTATGTGACAGGCGTGATTCTGTCTGTGGACGGGGCTGCCAGGACCTGACAGACTTAGACGGCAGGCTGATTATTTTGGTACAATTCTGAGGAAGAAATTGAAGTAATTTCACAGATGTCCCCTTCGGAATCCAGGGTATGGCGGCCCGGGCATTTCGAAGGGGTAAATTATATCCGGAAACGGCAATCCTGTGTTTATGGCATATTTACAGCGTTACACAAAGAATTGATTGTGAAATAATACGGGATAGGGTATAATAGACCATATTCCAGGCAGAGAACGCCGAATGGCATAACTGCCATGTGCGGGCTGTGTACATGGTATAGTGTTGTCACGGAGGGATATGATTTCAGGCGAACGGGAGGTGTGCTGATGAAGAAAGCGCTGCCAATAGGAGTAGATAATTTTGAGAAAATAAGGAACCAGGGCTATTATTATATTGACAAGACCATGCTGATTAAAGAACTGCTGGACCTGAAAGGAGAAGTAAACCTGTTCACCCGCCCCCGGCGCTTCGGCAAGACGCTGAATCTCAGCATGCTGCGGTATTTCTTTGAAGATACCGGGAATGCGGAGAAAAATATACGGAACAGAGCGCTCTTTCAGGGGATGAAAATCATGGAGGCCGGGGAAGAATACACAGGGCAGATGGGGACATACCCGGTGATCAACCTGACGCTGAAATCGGCAAAGCAGGCGACATTTTCATCCGCCCATATGAAGCTGAAAAGAGAAATCTCCGAGGAGTTCAAGCGGCATCGGTATGTGCTGGAAAGCGACGCTCTGGAAGAGGATGATAAACAGAGATTCCGGGAGATCGCGTCAGAAAAGGCGGAACAGGACGAATATTCCGGCGCGCTTCAGTTTTTGAGTAAATGCCTGTACCAGGTTACGGGGAAAAATACGGTTATTTTGATAGATGAGTACGATGTACCGCTGGAAAATGCGTATTTCAGGGGGTATTATGAGGAGATGGTGGATTTCATCCGCGCCCTGTTTGAATCGGCGCTGAAGACCAACGACAACCTGCAGTTCGCAGTGATTACAGGCTGTCTTCGAATTTCGAGAGAGAGTATATTCACCGGCCTGAACCATCTGCGCATTATTTCGGTACTGGATCAGCAGTACAGCGAGCATTTTGGATTCACCGAAGCGGAAGTCATGCAGATGATGGCTTATTATGCCGTGGAGAGCCGTTTTCCGACGATGAAGGAATGGTATGACGGGTATACCTTTGGTACCACGGAGGTTTATAATCCATGGAGCGTCATTAACTATATGTATGATTTAATTGCCAGTCTCAATGCATTTCCGCGCCCGTATTGGGTCAACACCAGTTCCAATGATATCATCAGGGATATGATAGCGGGGGCGGACAGGGAGATGCAGATGCAGATTGAGGGACTCCTCAGCGGCGGGACACTGGATGTACAGGTGCATGAGGAAGTCACATACGGGGATATGCACAGCAGAGGTGAGAACCTGTGGAATTTCCTTTATTTTACCGGGTATCTGACGAAACAGAGCGAGTACTTTAAGGAAGCTTCTGTTTTTCTGCGGGTTCGGATTCCCAATACGGAAGTGAAGACCATTTATCAGAATACGATTCTGGGATGGCTTCGCCAGCGTATAGAGAAGCAGGATTTCCGGGATTTCCACCGCGCCATGGAAGACGGAAACGCGGAAAAAATGGAGGAAATTCTGAACGAACAGCTGTTCTCCACCATCAGCTTCTACGACAGCGCAGAGAATTTCTATCACGGTTTTCTGGCCGGGATTTTAAGCCAGAGTGAGAATTATCTGGTGAAATCCAACCGGGAGTCCGGCAATGGACGCAATGATATCATGGTAAAAAGCCCTTCCCTGCGCGGGAGATCCTTTATTCTGGAGCTGAAGGTATCCAAAACAATCGATGAGCTGGAAGCGGACGCGGAGAAGGCGCTGCAGCAGATTTACGATAAAAAGTACATGGATGAACTGCGGACGGAAGGATATAAGAAGATTGAATGCTACGGAATTTCTTTTTACCGGAAGGACTGCGGGGTCCGCTTTGGTAAGAGGGAGTAGAGAGGCTCGTTTTGCACTTTATGAGTTATATTCGTGAGCGTATTTATACTGCAGACCGCCAGGATTTAGATTGATGCCTTCGGGAAAGTACTTGGCTGGCGGTAGATAGACAGAGAAATCCAGGAGAGAAATAAACAGGAAATGAAAGTGTACAGTCGAGAAAAGGGAAAGGAGTTAAATTGGAGTGGAAGAACTATTACAGGAACTTAAGGCGGCTTATGGGGAGGACATTTATAGTTGCCTCAGACTATAATAAAGGAGGGACATGGACAGGAGCCACAGAAGCCATGAAAAACAAGTGGACCAGGGTGCTGGTGTGGAACCACAGAGAGTATGAGGGAAATGGCAGACTGATTGAAAAAGGAGCCATTCCCTACGAACTGTCGGAAGCTCCCCTTTTGGAACTGCTCACGAAGAAGGAAGAGGAATTCCAGCAGGTGGATTTATTTTCTTTTGCCAGGGAGATGGTGAAGGCGGAAGGAGAAGAGAAAAGCCAGGAAATGGAAAATAATTTCCGATTTGATTATTGACAATTTTTCAGGTACGTGTTACAATGCTGAAAATTTCTACTGAGCCACCATAGTTTGAGGTTGGCAAATGTTTTGGTCGTGAGTATATTTTGCGCTAATGCGGCTTGCCAATGCAGTGACAGTGGCTTTCATGCAGGTTACTGCAAATTTCATTGATGTGCAGTATATACAACAGAAGTATCAGGGAGCAAATTTATGGTTTACATTTTCGGTGGCAAAATGAACAGGAATCAGCAGCAACAGCTTATTGTCGATCAGGATAATGAGCTGTTTGTGCTGTGTTCATGATATTTTACCCTTTTCTGATACATGAACAGAACGGCTGAAAGCTCATTACGGGTTTTCGGCCGTTTTTTTATGTGCAGGCCCACATATGAAATCTGCCGTCACGGCGGTAGCGGACCGCGCGGCGAGTAGTGGAGAAATGCCGATTTTGATAACCAAATAAATCAAAGAAAGGAATATGATGCCGCCGTTCCCGAAAGCATCATACAGGTGTAGTTATGTTCAGAAAACGTCTTATGAAAAATGAAAGGCCCGTATTTCCGAAACGGGCGGTCATCACGGCGGGCATGCCATACGGCAATAAGAACCTGCATTTTGGGCATGTGGGAGGGATGTTTGTGCATGCGGATATCTTTGCCAGATTTCTGCGGGACAGAATCGGAAAGGAGAATGTCATTTTTGTTTCCGGAACAGACTGCTATGGTTCTCCGATTCTGGAGAGCTATCGCAATCAGAAAGAGGCGGGATATCAGGGATCCATGGAAGACTATGTCATCTCCAATCATGAGAGCCAGAAAAGGACACTGGAGGATTACGGATTCAGTCTGGATTTTTTCGGAGCATCGGCGCTGGGGGAGGCAGGCGAAATTCACAGGCATATGTCCGAAGAGATATTTTATAAGCTGTATCGGAACGGATATATTGAGAAACTGTCGGTTCCCCAGTTCTACGACGAAGAGCTGGAGATATTTCTGAATGGGCGCCAGGTGACGGGAAAATGTCCCATACCAGGCTGTACCTCAGATAAAGCATACGCGGATGAATGCTCGCTGGGGCATCAGTTTCTGCCGTCGGAGCTGCTCCATCCGGTCAGCTGTTTATCAGGCAGAAAACCTGTGCTGAGAGAGGTGGAAAACTGGTATTTTGATCTGGAGAACTGTATTGATATGATGAAGGATTACAATGATTTTCTGAGAAGGCACACCAATACCAGAAAGTATCAGATGGAGACGGTGGAAGAGTTTTTAAAGAAGCCCCTGCTGTATGTGCCGAAGAAATATGTGGAGAACCCAGAGGAGCTGTCCAGGCGCCTGCCGGAACACCGCTGTATGGACGAACCAAAGAAGAATTCCTTCCAGTTTGAGTTTGAGACGCTGGAAGACCGTGATAAGGCCAAAACCGTATTGGAAGAGATGGGCATCCACTATACTTCGGGGAAAACGCTGGTTCCGTTCCGGCTTTCCGGAAATGTGGAATGGGGTGTGCCCTTTCCTGACTGTGAAGGGTTAAAAGGGCTGACCTTCTGGGTGTGGCCGGAATCCCTGTGGGCTCCGGTTTCCTTTACCAGAGCGTATCTCAGACAGAAAGGCAGGGAAGAGGAATGGCGGAAATGGTGGGCCCATGAGGAAGCGATGGTATATCAGTTTATCGGAGAGGATAATATCTATTTTTATGCCATTGCCCAGACCGGGCTGTTTACCGGACTTCAGGTTCCCAGGGGGACAAAACCGGATATGGAGAAGGTGTACCTGACCCATATCATAGCCAACCGCCATTTGCTGTTCATGGATGTGAAGGCCAGCAGCAGCTCGGAAATAAAGCCGCCCATGGCTTCCGAACTGCTGGAATATTATACCAAGGATCAGCTGCGTATGCACTTTATGAGTCTGGGGCTTTCCTCGAAGAGCACAGGATTCAAGCCGCAGGTATTCCTGAAAGAAGAGGAGCGCACAGGGGCGGATACGGTGCTGAAGGAGGGAAATTTAATCACAAATGTCTTCAACAGGCTGATTCGCTCCTGCTTTTATGCGGTTCAGAACAATTATGCCGGCAGGATACCCGAGGGCGAAGCAGACATAAAAATCAAAAACAGGGCTGAGGAAACCGTACTGGAATATGAACGCCATATGTATAACCATGAATTTCACCGGATCTCTTATCTCCTGGACGACTTTGTCAGGGAAGTCAACAGACACTGGGTGAACCATGTGAAGCTTGCCGATTCCCGGGGAGATACTGCGCTGAGAAGACAGATTGTAATAGACTGTTTCTATGCCTGCAAGGTGATGGCTGTACTGGTGCATCCGATCGCACCGGAGGGGTGCGAGAAGTTCAGGGAGTATCTGAATATAGGAGAGGAATTATGGAACTGGGAGCATATTCTGGAGCCGATATCCTTTTACGTGGGCGATTTGTCCCGGCATGAGCTGAAAGTTCTGGAACCAAGGGTGGATTTTTTCAAAAAGCATGAATGCCAGATCGGGCAGTGAGACCGGCGGCATCAAAATACTGCGGCGGGACGGTAGAGAGCAGAAAATTAAAAATTCAGTCGGAAAGAATGAATTGTGAATCAGAGCAGGATAAGGTATAATGTGTCTTATCAGAAGCAATTCCCATGCTTCTGATAAAAGGCGCTGCCAATCTAAATGGATAACGAGTGAACACTTCTACAATGCTGGTATAGTAAGCGGCATACAATAGAAGCGGTGCTTCTATTGTCAAGAATAAATGCGTTCACGAGTATAAAATGAAGGAAGAGAAACGGCATGGAGCGAATAAAGAAACTGCTGGACCGCATCACAGGCATGCGGCTGTCATACCGGATGTTTCTGGTCTACATATTAGGCGGGGCGCTGCC
Organism: uncultured Lachnospiraceae bacterium; assembly: GCA_947385785.1. Lineage (GTDB taxonomy): Bacteria > Bacillota > Clostridia > Lachnospirales > Lachnospiraceae > Acetatifactor. Next base: position 3,036 of record CANDMH010000003.1, on the reverse strand, counting down.
AATGATCCTCATCGGCCTGTACCTGGTCCACGGCATTTCACAGATACTGATGGAGCAGGTGGAGCAGGGGGAAGTGACGGAGCTGGAGATGATACGCAGCCAGGCGGAAGAGATGTTTTCCACGGTTGGCACGGTGACGAAATATTTTTATTTTGATGAAAAACTGGAAGAAATATGCGGGAAAGAATACACAAACTATCAGGAAATGGTAGATGATTACAAGGCATACACGGGATTCCAGGACTATACGAGACACTATAACAGAATCATCGACTGGGTGAATATTTATGTGGAAAACCAGTCACTGGCAGAGAACTCCCGTTTCACAAAGCTCACCGAAGAACGGAAACAGGAGGAATGGTATCAAGCGGTGAAACAGTTAAACGGCGGCGCAGTGTGGCGTTACCGGGAGATTCCTTCCGTGGGACGGGAGGCGCTGTCCATGCTCCGCATGCTGAAGACCGCAAAGGGGGAGGATGTGGGGATTCTGTCCGTTTATATACGGCCGGAGCGGTTTGAGACGCTGCTGCGGGAGCGGGGCTGCGACACGTTGGTGGTTCTGAACGGAGAGACTCTGGTGACGGATATGGCCGGTGAAATCAGCCTGGAGGAGGCCATGCCCTTTCTTCCCGACAGCGGCAGCGGACAGTTTCAGGACAGTATCCGTATCGGAAAAAACAGATTTCTGATGACCTGTGAAACCATTTCCCTGGAAGAATCAAATGATTACCTGCAGATAGTCAGTTTCCGCCGCTATGCGGATATTTTGAGCAGCGTAAACAGACAGAATGCCAAAAGTATCCTGATTTTTGCAGTCAGCGTCCTGGTGTCGGTCAGTATCATCCTGATATTTTCCCGCTCCTTCGGCCGCCGGGTGGAGCGTTTCCGCGTGCAGATGCACCGGGCCGCGGAGGGCAATTTCGAACTGGAGGAAATCGGGGGAAATGACGAAATCGCCAGTCTCTATGATTATCTGGGAACCATGATCGGGGAGATACAGCGGCTTCTGGCGCAGATCTATCAGGAAAAGCTTCATGCGGACAGATTGGTCATTCAGCAGAAGGATGCGGAATTCAAGATGCTGGCCAGTCAGATTAATCCCCATTTTCTCTACAATACCCTGGAGACCATCCGCATGAAGGCCAGGAAAAGCGGACAGGGCGACATCGAGGAAATTGCGAAGATACTTGCCAAAATCATGCGCAGTTATATCCAGATCAGTGAGACGGATACCTCCATAAAGAAGGAAATAGAGTTGGTGGAGTGCTATCTGAAGATTCAGCGGTACCGTTTCGGAGAACGGATCCAATATCATCTGGAAGTGGATCCCGCCCTTTCGGAGTACAAGATTCTGCCCCTTGTGATTCAGCCTATTGTGGAGAATTCCATTATCCACGGACTTGAGAGCAAGGAGGGCCAGGGAAACATCCGTATCTGCGTTTCCCGGCAGGAGAAAGGGGTGGCGATATCCGTTGAGGACGACGGACTGGGGATTCCCGCGTCCCAATTGGAGACCATGCGGCAGCGCCTGAACCGGTACGATGAAAAGGGGCGGCATATCGGCGTGGCCAATGTACACCAGAGGGTGCGGCTGAAATACGGGGAAGAGTACGGCGTGAGCATCGAAAGCGAGGAAAACCGGTTTACCAGAGTGGAGATCCACCTGCCGCCCCAGGAGAATCTGTGAGCGGAGAGGAAGCGCGCAGGATGGAAGCCTAAAATAGAGAAGTGTTTTAAAAAAGAACGAAATCAGGAAAGGCAGGGAAAACGCCATGTACCGTGCAATGATTATTGACGACGAGGAAATCGTGAGATGGGGAATCCGAGATCTGATGGACTGGGAGACGGAAGGCTTTTCTCTGTGTGAGGACGGACGCGACGGGCGGGACGGTTTGGAGAAGCTTCTGGACAGCGGGCCGGACCTGGTTCTGGTGGATATTAAGATGCCGGGTATCAGCGGCATTGAACTGATCCGGTTGGCCAGGGAGGCGGGCTTTGGGGGCCATTTTGTCATATTGACGGGATATTCAGAATTTGAGTTCGCAAAAGCGGCCATTTCCCTGGGGGTGGAGGAATACCTGCTGAAGCCTGTGGACGAGGAGGAGCTGGCCCGCTGTGTCCGGAAGATTCACGGGAAACTGGAGGAACAGTCACAGGAGGAGCGCCGCCGCAGCGAAGGGGATGCCAGGGAGCGGGAGGCGCTGCTTGGACGGGTTCTGCTGCATGCCGGTGCAAAGGAGGAACTGCAGGAACAGATGGGGCGTTGCGGGCTTTCCTTCGGGGAGGATATCCTGTGCGTGGCTATTCTCTCGGACGGGGGGGCGGAGCAAGGGGATTTTGCCGGAAAATGCCGGGAGTTTTTGAAGGATTCCTCGCTGTGCCAACAGAGCGTCTGGATGGACGGGCGGATGGTACTGGTGGGCAGCGGCATGGATGACAAAACCTGGGCAGGGAAGCTTTCTGCCCGCAATGCCCGCATCCGGAGCAGGTACGGGGAGGGGCTTGTTATTGCGGTTGGGAACCCGGTGGGGCACTGGTATGAACTGTATCATTCCTACCAGTTTGCCAAATTTATGATGGAACAGGAATTCCTCCTGGGCCAGGGGGACGTGCTGTCCATGCAGGCCATAGAGGAGCAGAGACGGAAGGCTGAAAACCCTCCTGCGGAGTATTTCCTGATGTTGGCGGAGGTGGGAGACCTGGAGGGTATCCGGGAGGGTGTGGAAAAGTTCCGGACCTGGTGCATCCGGAATTTTAAAACGGAAACGGATGTGAAAGTGCAGGTGCTCTATAATCTGATGACCATTCAGAACAGCATTGAGAAAAAGTACGGTTCCTGCGAGGACGGACAGGCAGGGCGGGATGCGGCGAATTTGAAACAGACAGAGAAGAACGAGGCGAAGCCAGGCCAGACAGGGCAGAACGCGGCGAACCGGAACCCGGCAGAGAAGAACGAGGCGAAGCCAGGTCAGACGGGGCGAGATGCGGCGAATTTGAAACAGACAGAGAAGAACGAGGCGAAGCCAGGCCAGACAG
>CANDMH010000002.1 GCA_947385785.1 uncultured Lachnospiraceae bacterium | reverse complement strand
CGAAAATATGCGATGTTTGGAAAACTATATGTAATGAGGCTCACGGATTCAGGTATATAAAAGCCGTGACGGATGAAATCGTGGGCATGATGGACATGGCCGCTTCTCAGCACGGGCTGATTTTGAAATACGAACTGGATGGTTCCATACCCTACCGTTATAACGGCGACCAGGGGAGAATCAAGCAGATTCTCATCAATATACTCAGCAACGCCATAAAATTTACGAAAAAGGGATATGTCCGCATATCCGTTACGGGAGAGCCAGGGGAAACGGAAGAGGAGGAACTGCTCACCTTCCGGGTGGAGGACACCGGCTGCGGCATCCGTAAGGAGGATTTGGGAAAGATTTTCGAGGATTTCCGCCAGGTGGACTCCAAGCGCAACCGAAGCGCGGAGGGCACCGGCCTGGGCCTGGCCATCGTGAAGCATCTGGTGGAGCTGATGGGCGGCAGCATCCGGGTGGACAGCGATTACGGCAGGGGCACCGTGGTCACTATTACGGTTTCCCAGAAGATAAGGGACAGAAGCCCTGTATCCGAGATGCCGGAGGTTTCCCAGGTAGAGCAGAGGGCAGGAGAATCCTTCACCGCGCCGGGCATCAAGGTGCTGATTGTGGACGATAATGTCATTAACCGCAAGGTCGCCAGGGGATTTCTCAAAAACTATGAATTTGACATGACCGAGGCGGAGAGCGGGCCGGAGGCCATCGAACTGGTGCGGGACAACCGATACGACATTATTTTCATGGATCATATGATGCCCATGATGGACGGCATCGAGGCCACTGAGATTATCAGGAGGGAGTGCGGGGAGAACGGCACGGCCCCTGTGGTAATCGCCCTCACCGCCAATGCCATGGAGGGGATGCGGGAGCATTTCCTGGAGTGCGGTTTCCAGGATTTTATTGCCAAGCCCCTGGACAGGAAGGAATTAAATCAGCTGCTGCTTCGCTGGGTGCCGGAGAAGTACCGGCAGACCGAAGGCGGCAAAGAGGAAGGAACCGCACTGGATCCGGAATCCATTCAGATAGAAGGCATCGATATGAACGCCGCCATGCAGTATTTTTCCGGCGATGAGGAGGATTTTCTGGATCTGTTGGAGCTTTACCACATGGACGGCAGCCGCAAGGTACAACTGTTATCCCAACTTGTGGAATCCTCCGATATTCCCGACTACCGCATCGAGGTGCATGGGCTCAAGAGCGCTTCCGCCAATATCGGGGCCATGGAGCTCTCCGCCATGGCCAGGAGCCATGAGAACGCCGCCGCAGAGGAGGACGTTTCCTTTATTACCCGGGAATTCCCGGCATTGTTGGACGCATACGAGATTCTTCTCCGGAATATCGGAGTGTTTTTGAAGGACAGAAGGCAGGAAAATGATACAGGGACTGCAAGGCTTCCCGCGCTCTCGGTGCAGGAGCTGAAGGCGCAGGCAGAGGCGGCCCTGGAAAAACTGGAGCATTTTCGGTCAAGGGAGTGCGCCGGTATGGTGGAGGAGCTTCTGCGCCATGAACTGCCGGAGGATATGGAAAACCATTTGGGGCAAATACAGGCGCAGCTGAAGCTGTACGAGGATGACAATGCCGAAGAGCTGCTGCGTCAGCTTCTGGCCAGACTGGAAAAGGAGGAACTACGTAAATGAATGAAATGAGAGGCGGACACTCTAAAAAGCGCATTTTGGCGGTGGACGACGCGGCGATTACCTTATCGAGGATATCGGATGCCCTGTGGAAGGATTATGACGTGATAACCGTGAATTCCGGTTCCAGGGCTTTGAAATACCTGGAGCAGGAGAAGCCGGATCTGATACTGTTGGATATCCGCATGGCAGGCATGGACGGCATTGAGACTCTGCGGGAAATACGTGCCATGAAAGACAGGGAAGACATACCTGTAATCATGCTCACCGGCATGGAGGACACGAACTCTGTCCTGGAAAGCGCCAGACTGGGAATCTGCGACTATATCCTGAAACCTTTTCATGCCGAAAACCTTCAGAACAGAATCCGCCGGGCACTGGATCCCAGTGAGCAGGCACCGGAACCGATTATCTGGGGCAGGAAGGACTGAGCCATGAACAGTGCGCTGACCCAGGAAGAACTGGAACAAATTTTAAACCAGGCGGTACAGGATATCACGGAGCGGACCGCCGGCGTGCGCCTGCACCAGGGGGAACAGTCGCCGGGGGAGGATCTCTGTACGGTGCATATCACTTTTGACAGGGGCTTCCATACAAGCCTCACCCTCTGCGCGGACACAAGCCTGCTTTACCGCATGGCCCGCAATTCCTTTCATGAGGAGCTGCTTGAGCCGGAGGACCTGGAGGAGTTCGGCAAGGAATATCTCAATGTCCTGTGCGGCAGGATTGCCTCCGCCATGTTTCAGGCCACCCGGATTCCGGCGCATTTCAACCCGCCGGTATTTTATCATGGCCGTTACGAGCCGGAGGGGCGTGAGATACAGTTCGTCCTCACTTATTCCAACGAATACAATGAGGGCGCGCAGCTGATTCACCATGTACCGTGCCCGGAGGACGGGAACGGGGCTGAGGGCACGCTGACAGAAGGGAGCATATAAATGAAAAAAAGAGTCATGGTAGTAGACGATTCCCGGCTGGTCAGGGTGCAGCTGCAGGATGCTCTGGCAGGAACGGATTATGAGGTGGCGGCGTACTGCCGCAGCGGGGAAGACGCCGTTGCGCAATATGATTCCGTCAATCCGGACCTGGTGACCATGGATATCATTATGCCGGGGATGGACGGCATAGACGCGGCCAAAATGATTCTGAAGGAACATCCGGACGCGAGAATTGTGATGATTTCTTCCCTGGCTTATGAGGACACCTTTGAGAGGGCCCGGAAAATCGGCACCAGGGGGTTTGTGGACAAGCCCTTTTACCAGGAACAGCTGCTGAAGGTATTCGGGGAGGCATTGGACTGAGGCGAGGACCGTGGTTTTGCGGGAAAGTGTGGAATATGGCAAGTCTATAAATAAATGATGTGCTTGAAATGTGATTTTTCTTTTAGTATAATGAAATTACGGTGAGGGGATTCGGCGGACTGCCGGATTCCTTTTTCTGTATGAGGAGAGAAAAACGCCTAATACGGGAGAATTCCTGAGCGGTTTCTGGAAAGAGGACAGGCTGATACCTTCTGTTACGGTGACCATTTTTTTCGGGGCAGAGGAATGGGATGGGCCATTAAGCCTGTTCGAAATGATGGATGTGGAAGACCCGGAGGTGCTTGCCTGCATGGATAATTACCATGTAAGGCTGATTGCCCCGGCGCAGATGACGGATGAGGAGATTGTGAAATTTCAGTCCAGTCTGCGGGAAGTCATGTTCTTTATCAAGTATTCGGATGACAGTGAAAATTTAAGCAGGATACTGGAGATAAACGAAAAAAGGTTTCGGGAATTGGAGCGCAGAGCGGCAGACGTGATTGAGGCGGTCACAAATTCTGGAATCAAGTATGAAGAAGACAGTGAGGTGGTTGACGTGTGTAATGCGATTAAGGAAATCAGAATGGAAGAGAGGCGTTTAGGAGAACAGGACGGCGAGTTAAGGGGGGAATTGAGAGGTGAATTGAGAGGTGAGTTGAAAGGCGAGCAGAAGGGCATGTTAAAAAAGGCGCAGGAAGATGCCCGGAGTTTTTACCGTCTTGGGCTTGATGTGGAAAAAGTTGCCCAGGGTGTGGGCTATACCGTGGAAACCGTAAAAGAGTGGCTTGGACTGTCCGATAAGGAGCAGGGATAAGCGGGGTTGCTGTTTGCGCGGGCAACAGCCTTAAAACGAGATCGGCATATAAAAAATACTGCCGTTGCAGGGATTGCATTTCTTCTGCAGCGGCAAATATAACACATTAAATAGATTTCGGAATATTTTTTAGCGGAACAGCAACGGGGAACCGCCGTCAAAGCCGTCGTTAATGTCCTGCAGGCTGTCCTTCAGCTTCTGGTTCGTGGCGCAGGAAGCTTCGCTCTGGAGATCCATGTACAGGATAAACACATCCTCCAGGGTGGCGCCCTGCTCCGCGGCGATTTCCTCCATCACGGGCCTGAGCTTTTCCAACTGGACGGAGACCTGGATTTTCTGCGGGTCAATTTCTCCCAGAACATTCTCCGCATAGGCATTGATGCGTTCCAATATTTTTCTGTTTTCGTCTGTCATAATTTTAACCTCACTTTTCATTTTTCGGGATAGTCTGCTCTCTTTTTCGCAGGTTTCTGGCGGCGGTTCAGGCTTAAGGTTTCCGGGCTAACTCCAAATCCATGGTATAATAGACGGTGACGGTGCCGCCGTTTTGCAGGATAGCGGAATGAATTCCCTCAAAAAGCTGCTTCCGGCGGTTTTCGTCCAGGGCCATATGGTCCGGATAGGTCCGCAGCAACGCCATATACTCCTCCGCCGTGAAGTCTTTTGTCACATGGTACAGGCTGTAACGGGTCTGGACAAAACCGTATTTTAACGGAATGACGCTGAGAGCCTCTGCATCCTGCTCCGAAAATCCCCGGTGCTTCCCGGCGGGTTTCGTTTCCCGGCAGACCGCTTTGTCTTCCGAATTGGTTTCCGAAGGCAGTCTGTCCCGGTTTTTGGGGGGCATATACTTTGCGTAAAGCGCCTGAATCTGCTCTGCAAGCGTTTCCCTGCCCCTGTCCGGCCCTGCATGGTAGGCGAATCTGGCGAAGGCACCGCCGCTTTTTAACAGCTCAAAAACTCTTCTATAGCCGTATTCTTCCGGAATCCAGTGAAATGCCGTGGCCGCATAAATCAAATCGTAAGAGCCCTCCGGACAGTCATAATCCTGCAAAGTCAGGTTCAGGCAGGAAAAGTTGTCAAATTTACCAAACCTTTCGTTGGCAAGGGCAGCCAGATTGCCCCCGGGCTCGATTCCGGTAAAGCTGCATCCTGCGGCAAGGAAAGGAGCCGCGGCCTTTCCGGTCCCCATGCCGATTTCCAGTATGCGGCTGTCGGTATCGACGGCTTTGTAACGGAAGATGTCCGCGTACAGTTCCTCCGGATAGGCGGGGCGGCTTGCGTCATAATCCAACGCCGCATTGTCAAATGTCTTCTCGAATTCCATGGTTTGGCTCCCTTCTGTTTTATACGCAAAATATTTTCTAATATAGTTTATCACCAGATGCTTGTTAAGTACAGATATTTTTGATAAAATGTATAGATAAGGAAAAGATTTTCTGTTTCTGAGGAGGCATGAAGATGGGCATATTTGACCGATTTAAGAAAGAGGACAAGTCCCCGGAAAGGACATCCCCGGAAAGGAAACCGGATTTCAAACCGGATACCACCGGGGAGCTGAAGGATTTCCACCCCTATGAAACCGGGTTGGCGCAGGCTGTTCAGGCTCTGTCCGACGAATTGCGCGGGAAGGGGATTCCATGGTATGAGCTGGCAGAGTAAATGAATATCGAGACTGGATTTCGGAATCGTTTGCCGGAAAACAAAGGCGATATGTTTGTCGGAAAATAAAGGCGATAGATGTATGACAAATAGAAAGGAGACTGGCATGTCTGATTTTATTGTAAACGGGATGGCGGAGATTGCTGATTTTTTCATTACTTTCTGGGTGGACAATGTGGTTCAGAGGTTTGCCGATGCAAAGGCCCGCAAAAGGAATCAGTAAATTTCAGCAGTACAGAATTGCGGACATATTTTTGAAATATTTCAGAAAAGGATAAGATAAAAAGGATAAGAAAAGAGGAACGAAAAGATGGCAAATATCAGACCATTTTCCGCTTACCGCCCTGCGCCGGGACTGGAAAGCAGAATCGCCGCTCTGCCCTATGACGTATATAACAGGGAGGAGGCCGCAGAGGAGGTCAGGCGCAGCCCCGATTCCTTTCTCGCCATAGACCGCGCGGAGACAGGCTTTGGTCCGGAGGTGGACACTTACGCGGAGGAAGTGTACCGGCGTGCGGCTTCCCTCCTGCAGCAGCAGATAGCCAGGGGACGGTTCGTGAAAGAGGGACAGCCCTGTTATTATCTGTACGAGCTGACCATGAACGGCAGGAGCCAGACGGGGATTGTGGCCTGCGCTTCCATAGATGACTATCTGAACAACATCATTAAAAAGCATGAAAATACCCGGGCGGACAAGGAACAGGACAGAATCCGCCATGTGGATGTGTGCAATATGCAGACTGGTCCTATTTTCCTGGCATACCGGGCAGATCCGGCGCTCCGGGAGATAATAGGCGCGGTGAAGAGGGAGGCTCCGGCCTGTGCCTTTGTGTCGGAGGACGGCATCGGACACAGGGTGTGGGTAATAATGGAAGAAAAGAATTCCATGGAAGAAGGAAATTTCATGGAGGAAGAGAATCACATGGAAGAAGGAAATTTCATGGGGGAAGAGAATTCCATGGAAGAAGAGAATTCCATGGAAGAAGAGAATTCCATGGAGGAAGGAAATTCCATGGAGGAAGGAAATTCCATGGAGAAAAGGAATTTCATAGAGGAAGAGAATTCTATAGAGAAAGGAAATTCCATGAAAGAAGGGTCTGCGTTTGTCGCCATTCGGCAGCGGTTTGCGCAGATGGATTCCATCTATATTGCAGACGGCCATCACCGCTGTGCTTCCGCGGTAAAGGTGGGATTGATGCGCCGGGAAGCCAATCCGGATTACACCGGGGAGGAGGAATTCAACTATTTCCTCTCTGTATTGTTTCCTGACGAGGAACTGCATATTATGGATTACAACCGCGTAGTGCGCGATTTGAACGGTTATACGAAGGAAGCGTTTCTGGAGAAGGTTTCCGAAGCTTTCCAGGTGGAAAGCGCGCCGGAAGCGCCGTACCGTCCCCGGCGGAAGGGGCAGTTCGGCATGTTTCTGGACGGCGCTTGGTACCGTCTTACGGCCAGGCCCGCCATTTTGTCGGAGGATGCGGTGGACGGACTGGATGTCTCTCTGCTGCAGAACCACCTCCTTGGCCCCGTCCTTGGCATACAGGATCCCAGGACGGACAAGCGTATTGATTTTGTGGGCGGTATCCGGGGCTTGAAGGAACTGGAGCGCAGGGTGCGGATGGAGCAGGACGCTTCCACGGCGGAAAACAGCGCCGGGAATGGGCAGGCGAAGCAGGACGATTCCGGCGCAGAAGGATGCAATTGTACGGGACAGGGCGGGACAGGCCTGGCAGTGGCGTTTTCCATGTACCCCACCTCCATGGCGGAGCTCTTCGCCGTGGCGGACGCGGGGAGGCTGATGCCGCCGAAATCCACCTGGTTCGAGCCCAAACTGCGAAGCGGGCTGTTCCTGCATGCCCTGGATTGAAAGCAGTGCACATGATAGGAAGCAAGAGAGGCTTACCATAATGGAATGCGGCGCACAGAAGGCAGGCAAAGATTTTGGAACCAGGTATATGAAGCGGACCGAATATATTCGGCAGTTCCCCGAACGATGCTCATTTTGAAGGGTTTGGGTCAGCAGACGTTTCAGTCAATGAAAAGCAGGGGGAAGAAGCCGTGAAAAAAGATGGCAAAGTGGCAACTTTCATATGAAATACTAACAGGAAGGGAAGGACAAAAAGCATGAACAAAAAACTGTATGGACTGATGAACTGGCGGGGAATCGAGGAGATTGTCTATTCGGAATCCGACAATCCCCACGATCTGTTGGGCCCCCACAAATCCGGGCGGCAGACAGTAGTGCAGGCCTATTTCCCCGGAGCTGAGGCTGCCTCCATCGTATTTGAGAAGGGCGGCGAGACTGTGGAAATGGAACTGGAGGATGAGGATGGGTATTTTGCGGCTTTTGTGTCCGGCAGAGAGAACCCCCTTCCCGCTTACCACTACCAGGTCCGGGGAAAAGACGGAAACGAATATGTGAGAGGGGAAGCTTACCGCTTTGCCCCCCAGATCACCCGGAAGGACACGGAGAAGTTCAAGAACGGAATCCACTATACCGTGTACGAGAAACTGGGAGCCCATCCCATGGTTATCGACGGGATTTCCGGTACCTATTTCGCGGTGTGGGCCCCCAATGTGATGCGGGCCAGTGTGGTGGGGGATTTCAACAACTGGGACGGGAGGGCGCATCAGATGCGGCGTCTCTGGGATTCCGGCATCTTTGAGCTGTTTCTTCCGGATGCAAAGCCCGGTGACAATTACAAATTCGAACTGAAGCTGAAGGGCGGCAGGACCTACCTGAAGGCGGATCCTTACGGAAATGCCGCCCAGAAGCGCCCGGAGACCGCCTCGGTGGTTGCGGACCTGAATTCCTTCCGGTGGGAAGATGAGAAATTCCTGAAGGGAAGGGCTGCATTCCAGACAGGAAATGTGCCGGTGAGCATCTACGAACTGTATCTGGGCTCTGTTATACGGGAAGACAAGGAAACTTATCCGAATTACCGTGAAATCGCCGCGAAGCTGATTCCCTACGTCAAGGAGATGGGCTACACCCATGTGGAGCTGATGCCTGTGATGGAGCATCCCCTGGACGGTTCCTGGGGCTACCAGGTCATCGGTTATTATGCCCCCACCGCCAGGTACGGTTCTCCGGAGGATTTCATGTATTTTGTAAACGAACTGCACAAGGCAGGCATCGGCGTGATTCTGGACTGGGTTCCGGCCCATTTCCCAAGGGATACCTACGGACTGTCCAACTTTGACGGAACCTGCCTCTATGAGCACCTGGATCCCAGGCAGGGGAGCCATCCCCACTGGGGCACATTGATCTACAATTACGGCAGGCCCCAGGTGTCCAACTACCTGATTGCAAATGCCCTGTTCTGGGTGGAAAAATATCATGCCGACGGCATCCGTATGGACGCTGTGGCGAGCATGCTTTATCTGGATTACGGTAAAAAGGACGGCGAATGGGTTGCCAACATGTACGGCGGCAAGGAGAACCTGGAGGCCATAGAGCTGATCAAGCATCTGAATTCCATCATGAAAAAGCGCAATCCCGGGGTGCTGACCATTGCGGAGGAGAGCACCGCCTTCCCGAAGATCACCGGGGAACTGGACGACGACGGACTGGGCTTTGACCTGAAGTGGAACATGGGCTTCATGAATGATTATCTGGATTATATCAAATATGACCCCTATTTCAGGAGCCACCGCCACGGGGAGCTGATCTTCAGCATGGTCTATGCCTACAGCGAGAAATTTATCCTGGTATTCTCCCACGACGAGGTGGTGCACGGCAAGGCTTCCCTCATTGGCAAGATGCCCGGGGAGAGGGAGCAGAAATTTGCCAATTTACGGCTGACTTACTCTTATATGATGACCCATCCCGGGAAGAAGCTTCTGTTTATGGGCCAGGATCTGGGCGAGTTTGACGAGTGGAATGAAGACCGCAGCGTGGAATGGGAACTGACGGAAGTGCCGGAGCATAAGGGAATCTCTGTTCTGGTGAAGGATCTGAACCACCTTTACCGCACCGTGCCTGCGCTGTATGAGCGGGACGATATGCCGGAGGGCTTTGAGTGGGTGAACCATATTTCGGCCCAGGATTGCTATCTGACCTATTTGAGAAAAGGGGCGAAAGCGGATGAAATGCTTCTGGTGGTGGCGAATTTCGCCGGTGTGGAGCGGGAGATTACCACGGGAATACCTTTTGCTGGAAAATATAAGGAAATCTTCAATTCCGACAGCACAAAGTACGGCGGCACGGGCATTGTGAATAACCGGGTGAAGCGGGCTAAGCCTGTAGAGTGGGACGACAGGCCCTACTCTGTCACTGTGAAAATTGCGCCTCTGTCCCTGAGTATTTTGAGATACATTCCTTATACGGAGGCGGAGATCGCGAAGGAAACGGAGGAACCTGCCGCTGCGGAAGAGATGAAAAAGTCCGCGAAGGGCGCCGGGAAGAAGGGAAAGGCTGCGGCCAGAGCCGGAGAAGACAGCCGGACGGAAAAGAGTGGAGCGAAGACTGCCGAAGTGCCGATGGTGGAAAAGAACAGAGAGAAATCAACCGACAAGCCAGCAGCGGAAAAGAACAGAGAGAAATCAACCGACAAGCCAGCAGCGGAAAAGAGCGGAGCGAAGACAGCCGACAGGCCGGAGGCGGAAAAGAGCAAAGCGAAGCCAGCTAACAAGCCGGAGACAGAAAAGAGCAGAGAAAAGCCAGCTGACAAATCAGTGTCAGAAAAAAGCGAAGCCGAGGCAGCTGACGAGCCAACTGAAGAAACAGCCCGGTCTACCGATACAGCCGGGGCAGAAAGACCTGACGAAAATGTTGCCGAAACATCGAATCGGAAGAAGAAAGCTTCCACCAGAAAGAGGGCAGGTTCCGGAAAGAAAAACGGAGCTGCATAAACCCATTTTCTGAAATGGAAGGAAACCATAGAAGGCACGGAAAACGCAGCAGTCTGAGTTCCGTACAAAAGCGCGGAAAGTCTATGCAGAACAGAGATGTGCAGAAAGGACGGAGAAAGTGACAATGTATGGATTGACGGCAAAGGGTGCCGCAGAAAACGTGATAGAAGAAATGGAAGAAAAAATGCAGCCGGGCGTCATAAGGGAATTCCTGAATCAACTGCCCGAGAAGGCTTTCCAGTTCGGACTGCGCGTCCTTCTTGCGGTTGTATTTTTTATCATTGGCGTAAACCTGATAAAATTTATCCGGAAAATTATTAAAAAATCCATGACCCGGGCCAATGCCGAGGTGGGGGTAATCCAGTTCGTGGATTCCTTCACCAAGGCCACTCTCTATGTGCTGCTCGTGACATTCCTGGCATCCTCCTTCGGACTGGATGCGGCCAGTGTGGTGGCTGTACTGGGCTCTGCGGGTGTGGCCATCGGACTGGCGGTTCAGGGAAGCCTTTCCAATTTGGCAGGCGGCGTACTGATTCTGGCGCTGAAGCCCTTCAGGGTAGGAGATTATATCAAGGAGGGCTACTCCGATAAAGAAGGAACCGTCACGGAAATTCAGATTTTCTATACGAAGCTTGTGACACCGGACAACCAGACCGTCATCCTGCCAAACGGCAACCTGGCCAATAACAGCCTGGTCAATGTCACCACCCAGGAGGCGCGCCGGATGGACATTTCCGTGGGAATTTCCTATAAAGCGGACCTGAAGAAGGCCAAGGAGGTTTTGCTCCGGGTGCTGACGGAGGATGAGGCGGTGCTGAAAGACCGGGATATGCTTGTATTTGTAAATGAACTGGCAGATTCCAGTGTGCTGTTGGGAGTCAGATGCTGGTTTAAGCAGGAAGATTTCTGGAAGGGAAAATGGCGTGTCACGGAAAACTGTAAGCTCACACTGGATGAAAACGGAATTGAGATTGCTTATAATCAGCTTGACGTGCATCTGGACTGTAAACCGGGCGACGAAGCACAGAACTGAGGTTGAAAACATTGTAAAGATTACTGTCTGTAGGCTTTATGCATGGAGGTTTACTGTGAAGAGCCGCTTATAGCAGGAATATGAGAGGAGGCGGGGACGGTTTATGGCAGAAAACCGTTATTTTCAGAAAGCCTTATCCGATTTTACGTTTGAAACGGCCTGTGGAGGCGCCATCCGTCACCTGGCCGATTCCGGATATACGGTAAAACAGATAGAGGAGCATTTGGACTATCCGGCTCCACACACGCGCATTCAAAAGACAGTGTGGGAGCAGCTGCTTGCCCGGGGGATTCTTTTGAAGGAAAGACCGGGAAGCGGTCTTCGAAGGGAAAAGGCCGTCTATGTAAAGGAATACGATACTTTCGGGAAAACATCCTTTCGCCGGGTGATTGTGCATGAGGAAGATGGGGACGCGATACATTGGAAGGAACCGGTTCCGTACAGCGGGGCGCGGACTGTGGAAATGCTTTTACAGGTATTGCGAAAAAGGATTGCGGAAAACGGGGAAAATGATGCTTATGCGTCTCTCGATTTCGGTCTGATGACAGGGGAGCCCGGGAAATATGAAGCGGCACTGGCCGTCCTGCCGGAGGGAGCAGGGGAGTATGTTTCCGGTCTGCCATGGGAGAAAATGAGAGTTTATCATAAACTGGACATCCGTATAATGGAAATCATTGCTTATCTCTATGAGGCAGAGTTGTATCAGGGGGAATGCTGTTTTACCGGAACGAAGACGATTCTGAGACTGGAATGAGCCGGCTTTAGCAAAAAAGGCGATAAAACCAGGCAAAAAAGCCGCAAATAGCTTTGCAAAATTTTTTTGCAAAAATGAAAAAAACAGTTGAAAAAAATATGAAAATCCTGTATAATACTTTTCAGTCCTGCGGAATTGTCATAAGATAAAGTTTGGGACTGTTTAAGCTTCTGTGGCTCAGTTGGTAGAGCGATTGATTCGTAATCAATAGATCACGGGTTCGAGTCCCGTCAGAAGCTTTCAGAAATCCAGTATTTATGCTGATTTTCGGATGTTTGAAAACAGAGTGTAACCGCTAATAATTTAAAGCACTAAAGTATAACAGAGGAAAGAAGATTCTGTATGGTGCTTTTCCTCTAAAATACAAGCAGTTTTCAATATGAAATTTAAGCGAACGTCAAGTTTTGACGTTCTTTTATTATTGTCAGCTTTACCATCGAATTCCTGATAAAGCAAAAATTCGCATTGACGGAAGAAGGGAGCATATATGGACAGAATCCGACTAAAGCCGGAGCAGACAATCTGTGAGACAGGAGATCTGTACGGTATTTTTTTCGAGGATATCAATCATGCCGCCGACGGGGGATTATATGCCCAGATGGTACAGAACTATGCCTTCGAATTCTCTGCCATGGACAACAGCGGTTATCGGGCGCTGACGGCATGGGAGATACTGGAGCCGGAGGGGGCAAGGCTGTCTGTCTCTGTGTTGGATCAGGACGGCTTCAGCAGGGAGAATCCTCATTATCTGACAGTGGAAGTCACGAAGGCGGAGGAACCCGCGGGTTTTCAGAATGTAGGCTACAACAGGGGGATGTATTTTGAGAAGGGGCAGGACTATCTGTTTTCCTGTTATGCCAGGAACGAAGGAGGGCGGCCCGGGCGATATCGGGTTTCCCTCCGGGGAGCGGGTGGCGGCGTGTATGCGGAAGGAGAGCTTCGCATCGATTCGCCGGAATGGAAGAAGTATACCCTGGAGCTCACGGCGGGGGATACGGACGACTGCGGCAGGCTGGCGCTTACTACGGAGAAGGAGGGCTGCGTCTCCTTTGACTTTATATCCCTGTTTCCCAGGGAGACCTTCCGTGGGCGGGAGAATGGGCTGCGCAGGGATATCGGGCAGCTGCTGGCGGATATGAAGCCGAAGTTCATGCGTTTCCCTGGAGGCAGCCTGGTGCATGATGGCTCAATGAATATAAATGACCGGAATTCCGTATACAGGTGGAAAAATACCATCGGGGACGTGGTGCACAGGCCCGCCCGGCGGAATCATTGGAATTATAATCAGACGGGAGGCCTGGGGTATTATGAATATTTTCTGTTCTGTGAGGACATCGGGGCCAAGCCTGTGCCGGTTCTGCCGGCAGGCTATAGTTCCCGCAACGGGCAGGGGGTTCCCATGGCGCGGATGCAGGAATGGGTCGACGACGCGCTTGACCTGATTGAGTTTGCCAACGGGGACATAGATACGAAATGGGGGAGCCTGCGGGCGCGGCTTGGGCACCCCGGGAAATTTCACCTGGAATATATCGGCATTGGCAATGAGGCGGTGGGGGAAGGTTTTTTTGACAGATATCCGCTGTTCCACAGAGCCATCAAAGAGAAGTATCCGCAGATAAAAATCATCAACTCCGCGGGGCCTTTTCCTGCGGGGCGTGATTTCGTGCGGGGATGGGAGTCGGCGGAGGAGAACCATTCGGATCTGGTGGACGAGCATTATTATGTCTCGCCGGAATGGATGCTTGCAAATACCCACCGGTATGACGACTATGACCCGGAGGGAGCCAAAGTCCTGGTGGGGGAATATGGCTCCTGGGGAAATACTTATTATAACGCCCTGTGTGAGGCCGCCTATATGACGAGCCTGGAGAGGAACGCGGACAAGGTTGGGATGGCCTGCTATGCGCCTCTGCTGTGCAACGCGGATTACTGTAATTGGGCGCCGGATCTCATCTGGTTCGACAACCACAGGGCCTTCGGAAGCGCGAACTATTACGTGCAGAAGCTGTTTATGAACCATCAGGGTACCTGCAGGATCGGGCTGGAATGGGAAGGTGCGGAAACCGGATTTGAGACAGACGGGGGGCCCATTGTGGGAGAGCTGCGGCTGAAGCCTCTGCGCGGCAGCGTCTCTTATTCGGATATCAAAGTGATAGACCATGTGACGGGGAGGGTGGAGGATTTTGCGGATGTAACCCTCCGGCAGGGAGACAGCGAGCATTCTCTCGGCAGGGTGGAGTCGTCAGATTATACGGTTCAGTTCAGGGCGGTGAGGAAGAGCGGCATCCAGGGGTTTTGCATGGCTTTTGGACAGAGGGATGCGAGGAACTATTATGAGTGGTCGCTGAGCGGGCGCAACTGGGGCAGTACGGAGGTGATTTCGTATGTGGATAAGAAGAGCTCCTGTCTGGGACAGGATCGTTTCCGCATACAGGACGGTGTTTCCTATCTTTGCTGCCTGCATGTGAGGGGGCGTGCGGTTTACGGGGTGATAGAAGGCTGCGCCGCGGTGGCGGCTTATGACAGACCGCTGGAGGTGGAGAAGCTGTATTGTGCAGCGTCAGCGGACCGGGAGAGCGGGGATGTGATCCTGAAGGCAGTGAATGTCAGGAAGCGGGAATGTCAGGTACAGATATGCCTGGAGGGAGCCAGGGGGGCGGATATTTACGAGATGTGCGGATATGAGGCCGATGATACGAACTCTTTCGAGGAACCGCTGAAGGTAGTTCCGGCGGAGCGGTATATACCGGCAGAAGATGAAGGTGTAGTATATACTTTTCAGCCCCGGTCAGTGACAGTGATGCGGTTTCACATGGCAGGCGCTGCGGGAGTCGGAAAAGGCTGATGAGAGGGCGGGATTGTAACGCGATATACAGCGAAGAGAGGCGGCAGTATGGAATTTTATTCCCAGGGCGTTTATTATAGTATGATAAATGGAATCAGGGCGGAGCGTACCGTCAACCAAAGGGCATGGCAGATGACTGCGCCGCATTTTCACAATGTATACGAGCTGATCTACCTGACGGAAGGGGAGCGTGTTCTGGAGGTGGGATCCCAGAGCTGTCATGTTAAGCAGGGGGAGATTATGCTCCTTGCTCCCTGGGAGGCCCACAGGACGGGGATAGCGGAAGGGTATCCGCTGATGAGCCGGTATCTGGTTTATTTTTCTTTTGAACAGCTGGGCGGACTTTTGTCAGAGCGGGAAGAAAACTGGCTGGAGGAAGGGATGCGTCGGACATGCGTGATCCGTATGGACACGGGGAAGCAGAAAGTGCTGGAAACGCTGCTAGGGGGGGTGGCAGGCTATTTTAATACGCCCGGGCTGCTGCATGAGAAGCTGGGTAAATTCGGTATTGTGCGTCTGCTGAATTTCATACGGGAGCTGCCGCAGGAGGGGTTCCGCTATTTTGAGGCGGAGAAGTATATGGTCAGGGAAGAGATCATGATTGCCCTGGCTTATATCAGCGAGAACAGGGGGAACCCGGATATTTCCCTGAAGGATGTGACAGAGCGGGTGCATATGAGCCAGTCCCGGTTCTGCGCGCTGTTCAAGGAGACCACCGGGCGAGGTTTCCTGAATTACCTGAACAGGATGCGGGTGACATGGGCGGAGAGCGAGCTGCGGCTGACGGATAAGTCCCTGAAAGAGATTGCGGAGGGGAGCGGCTTTGCCTCCGTCGCCCATATGTCCCGGAATTTTCAGCTGCAATATGGCTTCAGTCCCACGGAATTCAGGAAGCTGCTGGAAAGCGGGGGGAATCCCTTTGCCATGGGCGGGGAGGAACCCTATCAGCCATGAAAAGCAAAATTCATGCGTTTCCCTGAATGTGGAGGGAGGGTTTATTCTTTCCGGAAAACCTCAATGACGCAGGAATGCTTTTTCTTCTTTTTATCATAACTGATGCCCACCAGGAGGATGTCCCCCGTGTATTCCCGGATCCAGGCGGCGTACTCCCTGTCTCTGATCTGCCCTACCGCCCCCTTTGCGCTCTGGTTCCATTTCAGTTCCACCAACAGGGCCGGGCGTGCTGTCTCCCTCCTGGGCAGATAGGCAACATCGGCGAAGCCCTTTCCCGAGGGCAGCTCCAGGATAGGGGGCAGGTAGTATTTCTTCGCGCTGTAGTACGCCATCAGGATGGTGCAGGTGAGGGAGTTTTCGTTGTTGTATTTCAGCAGGGACGCGGTCTCGCTGTGGATGGTTTCCAGTTCCCTGGCCACCGCTTCCCCGTCAAGCGCCCAGGTTCGCTCCAGCAACTCATCCGAACGGTTCAGCGCATCCAGAAGCCCGCCCCATCCCGGGTCATCCACCACATTCAGGAATTCCTGCAGAATTTCCTGGTTTGGGATAAAGACCTCCTCCTTATCCTCGTCATATGTCAGGTAACCCAGATGCACCAGCAGGATAAGGATATCATCCTTTGCTGTAAACGTGGCCATATCATTCTGAAACTTCCGGGCATTTACCCTGCAGCGTCCATTCCCCAACATCCCGATCACCGCTTCCCGCAGCCCGTCGAAATTCGCGTCGATATAAACCTTCAGCGCCTCATAGGTCTCTGTTCCTGTCCAGTAGTTCCTGCACTTCTTCCACAGCAGGGCGTCCGCCACAGACTTGGGGTTATAGATATGCTCACCCCCGATCAGGTACCCGTCATACCACCGCTCCAGCTCATCAAAAGGCATGCCGTGTTCCTCACACTGCTGCCGCACCTCCTCCCCTGTGAAACCGAAACAGGGGCTCAGACTTTGGGGACCGGTCATAGAGTATTCATTGAAAATATTGATGGCGGAATGCTCCCCGTACTTTTTGATGGGCAGGATACCGGTCATGTACACCAGTTCCACATAGGCCGCCCCCTTGAACAGCCCCCGCAGGAAGTCCAGGTAAAATTTCTGCGCTTCCTTCTGTTCCCTTGCCACCCGGAACACACAGTCCCATTCGTCGATGACGAAGACAAACCTGTTTCCCGCCTGGACATAAATCTGATCCAGGACGCATTTCAGCCGGGTCTCATCCTCCAATCCTTCACATTCCGAAAATTCCATCCGCAGTTCCCGTATCACCCTTCTCTCGATTTCGGCGATGTAGGACGGGATATCCTGCTCTGACTCCAGGAAACGCTGCACGTCAATCCGGATCACATTATGTTGGTTCAAATGCGCCGGAAAGGCCGCGTCGTTTTCCGCTTTCCTGCCGGAAAACAGCGCCTTCGAATCGCAGCCCCTGCTGTAATAGGCCACCAGCATATCCGCCGCCATGGATTTTCCGAAACGCCTGGGGCGGCTGACGCACAGATGCTTCTGCATGGTGCACAGGCACTGGTTCGTATAGGTGATCAATTCGCTTTTGTCCACATAGATGCGGGAACTTACCGCCTCCTTATATGTGGCATTCCCCGGGTTCACATAAATTCCCATCATTTCTCCTCCTGACTGCTGTGCGGCCATACCCCGGCCTGAATGGCTTCTGCGTGCATTCCCTTTCATCCCCGGACACCGGCGGTATCCTGGCCTGGATGGCTCCTGCGCGCAGTCATTCCCTTCCATCCCCGAACACTCGATGGTATCCCGACTCGGATAGCTGCTTCCGTTTTGCTTTGTTCTGTTTCCATAATAAGATATCCACGGCAAAAAGTCAATGACAATGCCCTGATAGGAAGAATTGCTGTTCTATGGAAGCAATATGAGAAGAAATCGTATTGATTTGGGCAAAGTGATTAGGCTATCATTAAATACAGAAAAAAACATGGGCAGATTGAACAGCCAAAACACAGTAAAAGCAGAAAGAAGGAACAAATGAAGTATCAGTTTAACGATTATTGGCATTTTCTGCCGGCGGACGCGCATCCTCTGGGGGATGCCCTGGAGAAACACCGGGACGGGCAGGGCAGGTATTTTTATGAAAGAGGTTATCAGGAGGCGGGATGGCAGGAGGTGGCGCTGCCGCATACCTTCAATGACCGCGATCTGTTCGTCAGCCGGATCCAGGATGCCGGAAGCGGCCAGAAGCGTACCTGCGCCTTTTACCGCAAATGCTTCTCCCTGGAGAAGGAGCAGTGCCGGGGCAGGATATTGCTGGAGTTCGAGGGACTCCGACAGGCCTGCTACCTGTATGTAAACGGCAGGATGGCAGGGTATTACGAGGCAGGGGTGGCGCCTTTCGGTTTTGACATTACGCCCTATGTGCAGGAAGGCGGGAATCTGGTGGCGGTGGCAGCCGACAATACGTCCACGCGCAACATTCCTTTCTGTATTGCGGAAACTCCCAATATGCCCGGGGCAGAGCCGGGATCTTTTCTGCTTTCCCAGGGGGAAACGGTGCCGGAGGAGCGGCAGGGCGTGGGATTTTTCTGGAACTGTAACGATTTCAATCCTTCGGTGGGGGGAATCACCCGCCCGGTTTATCTGCATGTGAAGCCGCCGGCTTATCTCACGCTTCCACTTTACAGCAATCTGCAGACGAAAGGCGTATACATATACGGCAGCGACTATGACCTGGAGAAGGGCTGCGCCCGCGTCCATGCGGAGGCGGAGATTCGGAACGAAAGCGGCAGGGATCTGGAGGCGCAGCTGCGGGTCTCGGTGGAAAATCTGGACGGAAGCCCTGTGGGCAGCTTTTCCTCACGCCCGTTTCTGCTGAAGGCAGGGGAAGACGCAGCGGTTCGTGCGCTTTCCGGAACGGTTCCGGAGTCGATGGGCAGTACGTTTTCCGGAATGGCTCCGGAGGCAGCAGGCAGCGCGCTTGCCGATTCCGGGCAGGGGAAAGAACTCCCGCCCCTCTCCATCACGCCCCGGGATGCCTACCGGGAGGAAATCCTGGCGGATGGCAGGAGGCGGTTCCTGCCCAGGGAGGAAGAGGAGGTTGCGCCTACGGCCACGGATTCCCTGCGGGTTCAGAAGGCGGAGGCCGTCTCGGGACTTCTGCCCCTGCGGTTCTGGAACATAGAGGATCCCTGGCTGTACCGCGTCAAAGTGGAGCTTACGGCAGGGGAGTACATAGACCGGGAAGTCATTGAGACAGGTTTCCGGAAGGTGGAATATGATAAAGACAGAGGCGTAGTAATAAACGGCCATTCCGTGTGGCTGACAGGCTATGCCCAGAGGGCCTCCAACGAATGGGCCGCCATCGGGATTGCGCCGGAGTGGCTGAAGGATGAGGACGCCATGCTGGTACGGGAGAGCAATTCCAATCATATCCGCTGGATGCATGTGGCGGCGTCTCCGGCGGATATCCGCAGCTGTGACCGCCACGGCATCGTGTGCACCCAGCCCGCGGGGGACAAGGAGGCAGAGAATTTCGGCCGGCAGTGGGATCAGAGGGTGGAGCTGATGCGGGATATCCTTATCGCCTTCCGCAATTCCCCTTCCATTCTGTTCTGGGAAGCCGGAAACAACAGCATCAGCCGGGAACATATGCGGGAGATGACCCTCCTGAAGCGGCTTCTGGATCCGGAGGGAGGGCGTTTCATGGGATGCCGCACCATCAATACGGAGGACGTGGTGGCGGAATCGGAATATGTGGGTACCATGCTGAACCGCCACGCCGCCCGTTTCCTGGCGGAGCACGGCCCCATAACGGAGACGGAGTACAGCAGGGAGGAGGCGCCCAGGCGGGTCTGGGACGATTACACGCCGCCCGACTATGACTACCGCAATTTCTTCATCGGGCAGGGCGGGAAAAAGCAGCCGGGCAGGGATTACTGGGATCTGACCATGGAAGAGATGATCCTGGCGGAGGCAGGGGGCTACGCGGAATTCTTCCACGACCGGATAGGCGGGGCTTCCGGAAGGGATCTGTACAGCGCAGCGGCAGGCCTGTGCTGGACGGACTCGGCACAGCACGGCAGACAGTCCGCCTCGGAGAATGCCCGCATGAGCGGCAGGGTGGATCCGGTGCGTGTAAAGAAGCAGAATTTCGCCCTCTATCAGGTGATGCAGTCGGAAGAAGCGAAGGTGAAGATCATAGGGCACTGGAATTATCCGCCGGAAGGGGAGGGGAATTACAGGTATCCCGAGAAGCGCTTTAACGGCGAATACTGGGAGGAAACGGGGGAGTACGCTTACCGGAATCCCAGGGAGAAGACGGTCTATGTGGCGGGAAGCTATCCCATCCTGCGGGTGGAGCTGCTCATCAATGGGGAGAGGGCGGGAGTCAGTGAGAAACCGGTGAACAGCTTCCTGTTTCCCTTTGAGAAGGTGGATGTCACAAGGCAGGGGAAGGTGGAGGCCGTGGGCTTCGACGCACAGGGACGGGAGGCGGCCAGGGACGTGGTGTTTACCGCCGGAAAGCCGGAGCGCCTGCGCCTGTCCCTGCATACCTCGCCCCGGGGCTTCCTGGCGGACGGCGCGGATATCGCTTACCTGGATGTGGAGGTATTGGATCAGGAAGGGCGGCTCTGCCCCCTGTGCGGGGAACGGATTGTCTTCCGGACAGAGGGGGAGGCGCGGTTCCTGGGGGGTTACAACAGCGGGCGCTTCAACGGCTTCGGCAGGGAGGACAGCGTGATACATCGGGATTACGTATATGCGGAATGCGGGAACAACAGAGTGTTCCTGCGTTCCACCTTCCGGGCGGGAAAGGTGCGGGTCAGCGCCGCCATAGAGGGTGTGCCGGAGGAGAGCATCCAATGGGAGAGCCTGGATGTGGAGCGGTCGGCCCTGAACGGCAGGGAGCCCAATGCGCGGTATGCGGATTACGCGGCCCGGCCGCCGGTCAGGAGGGATGCGTTCCCCGGGATACCGGAGGCGGACCGGCTGAAATTCAAAGCGCCGGATCAGGATTACTGTAAGATTCTGATCAGAGGGCAGGAGCCGGACAGCCGGGGAGTGCCCAGCGTGAACAAAAACGGCAGCGTCTGGGGCTCCGTACTGGTGGTGCTGGAGCGGATGCTGGGGACATGGAAAGGACTGTTCCGCTATGAGTTTGATAGAGAAGCGGGGCGCCTGTACGTATTTTCCGGAGGGCGCGTCCTGACAGCCCAGGCGGGCAAAACTCATTTGTCGGTGGACGGGGAGGAGAGCCTGATGGACGGCGCTCCTTATGTAACGGAGCAGGGCGCTTTCGTGATGGAGGTGAACGCCCTGGTGTCCCAGATCCGGGGAGTCAGCTGCCAGTACGACGGGCGTGTGCATGTGCTGCGGATCGATTTGAAGAAAGGTGAAGGAGGTTGGATGAGTTGAAGAGGGGCAGATTTGGGAAGGGGTCCGGCATTGGAAGTAAAAATACAGCTCTGCTTCTGGCAGCCGCGATGACGGCGGTGCAGGTGTTCTCCGGAGTAAAACTCACCGCCCGGGCGGAGGGGGAACCTCTTGCGGAGAAGTTTTCCGGTTTCCAGGGGCGGGAAGTGGTATACAAGTATGGAAGCGCGGACGACAGCATGGCTTACAGCGCCTATCTGGAGGCGCATGAGGGAGCGGGGGACGCCGCGGCGGATGTGGAAGTGCCGCTTCAGGAACTTTCGGGCGTGGACGGGCTGCTTGAGATTGTGGAATACGAAGGGAGGCAGGCGGTGCTGTCCGCGGAGGAATCCGAGTATGTGCAGTTCACGGTACGGGTTCCGGAGAGCGGCATGTACCAGATCCAGGTGGACTATTATCTGGAGCAGGGGGTTTCCGACGCGGCAAAGCGAATTCTGTACATTGACGGCGCTACCCCTTTTACCGAGAGCGCGGATATGGTGTTCGACCGCTTTTTCCGGGATGAAGGGGAGCCTGTAGTCAACAGCGTGGGGGACGAGACCAGGCCCAGCCAGGTGGAGATACCGGGCTGGCGCAGCACGGGATTACAGGATACCACGGGGATTACATCGGAGGATTTCCGGTTTTACCTGGAGGCGGGGGAGCATACTCTGCAGCTGATTTACAGCAAAATCGATATGTACATCGGCGGCATCCGCCTGGCTGCGCCTGTCCGGATTCCTTCTTATGAGGAGGTGAAGGCCTCCTATGATGCGAGCGGATACAAACCAGCCGACGCGGAGACCGTACATTTTCAGGCGGAGCTGCAGGCGTCGGAGAAGAACGATCCCACACTGCGCCGGGAAAATGACCGGGATCCCCTGGTGGAGCCAGCATCCGATGTCAGCAGGAAGCTGAACGTCATGGGAGGCTACCGCTGGAGGAGCGGCAACCAGAGCATTACATGGGAGTTCGAGGTTCCCGCCTCCGGGCTGTACAAGATCGGCATGTACCAGCAGCAGTCCTGGAACGACGGCCTTTCCTCCTACCGGCAGATTGCCATAGACGGGCAGGTTCCCTTCCGGGAGCTGGAGGATTATTGCTTCGAATATGATACCCGCTGGTCCCTGCTGACTCTTTCGGGGGAAACGGGAGAGCCTTTCCAGTTTTACCTGACGGAGGGGAAGCATACCATCACCATGACGGTGAAGATGGGGGAACTGGCGCCTGTCCTGGATTCCATCGAGAAGGATATTGAAATCCTGTCCGAAATGATGATGAATATTACACTGCTGGCCGGTAATGACCCGGATCCCAATTATGATTACCAGTTCTTTGACAAGATCGGCAACCTTCGGGAGCAGATGGAATACCTGGTGCAGAGCATGGAGGAAAAATATGACCTGGTGACGGGCATGTCCAACAAGACTCCGGCCATGGCCAACAATTTTATGACCATTAAGGCGCAGCTTGAGGAAATGCTGGCGGATCCCATCAGCATCGCCAGAAAGATTTCGGATTTGAGCAATTCCCAGGAGAACTTAAGCAACTGGTACCTGTCCATGCAGAGCCTGCCGCTGATGATAGACTATTTCGACATAGGGAGCCCGGCGGAGGAATGGAAGAGCGTTTCCTCCAATTTCCTGCAGCGCATGGGAGCCACCGCCAGGCAGTTCCTGTCCTCCTTCACGAAGGACTACGATAACGTAGGCGGAGTCCTGGGGGAGGACGTGCAGGTGGACACCACCCTGAACGTGTGGATTGCCAGAGGAGCCGAGTGGGCGGAGGTCATCAAGGAGATGGCGGATGAGAAATTTACCCCGGAGAGCGGGATTGCCATCAATGTGAATGTGCTTCCCGGGACACAACTCAATGCCGGAAACGTGAACGCCCTGATGCTGTCCATCACTTCCGGAAAGGCGCCGGATGTGGCGCTGGGCGTGGATATCACTTCTCCGGTGGAATTCGCCATCCGCGACCAGGTCTATGATCTGTCCGAAATGGAGGGCTTCGAGGAGGTGAAGGGGCGTTTCGTGGAAGCCACCCTGACTCCCTATGAATACCTGGGCGGCACCTATGCCCTGCCGGAAACCATGAATTTCAATGTGCTGTATTACAGGAAGGACACGCTTGCCCGTCTGGGCCTGGATGTGCCGGATACCTGGCAGGATGTGTATGACTTTGTGCTTCCAGCTTTCTATCAGGAAGGGCTGCAGTTTTATTTTGCAAGGGATTTCACCCAGTTCCTGTTCCAGAACGGCGGAAGCTTTTATTCCGGAGACGGTTTCGTATCAGCTCTGGATACGCCGGAGGCTTATCAGGCTTTCAAGGAATACACGGAGCTTTTCACCAATTACGGTGTGCCTGAGACGGCCAATTTCTACCAGTATTTCCGTTCCGGCATTATGTCTCTGGGGGTGGGAGATTTCAATACTTATATGCAGCTGTCGGTGGCGGCTCCGGAAATCGCGGGGAAATGGGGCATTGCTCCACTGCCGGGGCATTACAGGGAGGACGGTACCCTGGACCGGACGGCGGGCGCCATCACGGACAAGGGGGATATCATCCTGAAGCAGAGCGGGCATCCGGAGGAGAGCTGGGAGTTCCTGAAATGGTGGTCCAGCACGGAGACCCAGACCCAGTTCGCCAGGGAGGTGGAGGCTCTGATGGGCGCCGAGGCGCGATGGAATACCGCCAATAAGGAAGCTTTCCTAAGCCTGGCATGGAGCAGGGAGGACGTGGAGACGCTGCAGACCCAGTGGGAATGGGCAAGGGAGACGCCTACCGTGCTGGGCGGCTATATGACTACGAGACATCTTACAAATGCCTGGACATCGGTGGTCATCAGCGGAGGAGACGTCCGGGAGGCGCTGGAACAGGCCGTGAAGGATATCAACCGCGAGCTGCGCATGAAGCAGGAAGAATACGGGGTGACGCGCAATGAGTAGAGAAGTGAAGAAAAGAACGGGATTTTCCGGAAAAGAACTGGCCAGGTTCTGGCATAAAAACTGGATGGGCTATCTGTTTCTGGCGCCATTCGTAATCCTGTTTACCATATTTGTAGTGGCGCCGGTGGCCTATGCCATCGGGCTGAGCTTTACCAATTACAATCTGATGCAGGAGCCGCAGTTCGTGGGGCTGGATAATTATAAGCTGCTGTTCCTGGATGACGAAGTATTTCTGCTGTCCCTGGGCAATACGCTGAAATTTGCCATCATCACCGGGCCGGTGGGGTATCTGCTGTCCTTCTTCGCAGCCTGGGTCATCAATCAGCTGAAATGCAAGAGAGGGTTCGCGCTGGCCTTTTACGCGCCCTCCATCACAAGCAGCGTGGCCATGACCTCGGTGTGGCTGGTCATCTTCTCGGGTGACCGTTACGGCTATCTGAATAATATCCTGCTGAATCTGGGGATGATTGACGAGCCCATCCTGTGGAATACGGATCCGAACTATATCATGCCCGTCATCATGTTCATCTCTCTGTGGATGAGCATGGGTACCGGATTCCTGGTATTCCTGGCGGGACTGCAGAATGTGCCGTCATCCTACTATGAGGCGGCGGCCATCGACGGGGTGAAGAACAAGTTCCAGGAGCTGATCTACGTGACACTGCCCATGATGAAGCCGCAGCTGCTGTTCGGCGCCATCAATGCCATTGTCTCCGCCTTCGGCGTATTCGACATCGCGGTGTCAGTGGCGGGCATGCCGAGCCCCAATTACGCGGGACATACCATTGTGGCCCATCTGTATGATTATGCGTTCATCCGTTTCCAGATGGGGTACGCGTCGGCTATCGCGGTGGTGCTGTTCGTCATAACCTTCGTCCTGGGCAAGGTAGTGATGAAGCTGCTTTCTTCCAAAGATGAGTGAAGGGCAGAGAGGAAGGAGAGAAAATTGCTATGACGTTAAAAATAAAATGGTTTAAAGGACAGTGGCTGCACATCACGCTTTCGAAGGTTCTGCTGTACATTGTCATGCTCCTGTTGGTAGGCTTCACGGTGCTGCCGCTGGTGTATCTGGTGTGTACGGCATTCAAGCCCATGGACGAGCTGTTTGTATTCCCGCCCCGGTTCTATGTGAAGAACCCTACCCTGAAGAATTTCGGCGACCTGTTGGTGTCCCTGGGGAGCTCGGCGGTTCCCTTTACCAGGTATCTGTTCAACAGCCTGGTGATTACCAGCGCCATTGTGCTCTGTACCGTGATCGTGTCTTCCATGGGAGCCTATTCCCTGGTGAAGTTCAAGCCTCCCGGCGGCGCGTTTCTGTTCAACCTGATCCTGATGGCGCTGATGTTTTCGCCCCATGTGACGAAGATACCAAGCTATATGGTGGTGAACGGCCTGGGGCTGGTGAATTCCTACGGCGCTCTGATACTGCCGAACATTGCGGTGGCCTACAATATTTTCCTGATCAAGCAGTTCATGGAACAGTATCCGGATGAACTTTTGGAAGCCGCCAGGATTGACGGCGCGGGGGAGTTCCGCATCTTTCTCCAGATGGTCATGCCGGCGTTAAAGCCCGCGACCTCCACATTGGTGGTGTTCTCCTTTGTGAATAACTGGAACGACTATTTTTCCCCGCTGATCTACATCACCAGCCAGGAGATGAAGACGCTGCCCCTGGCGCTGCAGACCATATCCGGCGGCGCTGCCAATATGGCTGTGGGGCGTGCCGGGGCCGTGGCGGCGGCAACCTTCGTGATGCTGGTTCCTACAGTAATTATCTTTACGATTATGCAGGGCAATGTCATGGAGACCATGGTCTATTCGGGGATCAAGGAATAGGGAGGCAGAGCCGGAACCAGAAACAGAACGCATCGGTGAAGCGTATTTACGAACCGAAATAGCGGAACCGGAATAACAATAGGAGGCTGATTTATGAAGACAGGGAAGAAGGCGGGCATATGCCTGCTGGCCGTTCTGGCAGCCGTCATGGGCTTCCCGCAGACGGCGCGGGCGGACTATGTGACCGGCAGCAGCAGCTACCGGCAGCCGGTGCCGGACTCATACGAGGTGACGAAGACGGTTAACAATATCGGCAGTTATGAGGACGAGAACAGGTATTTCAACAATCCCCAGGATCTTTTTGTGGATAAAGAGGATAATGTCTACATTGTGGATACCGGCAATCAGCGGGTGGTGAAACTCAACAGCAACTACGAGACTGTAGCCATTTTCTACGGGCCGGACAGGGCATTCAAGAATCCCCAGGGGATTTATGTGGGGGACGACGGCGATCTGTATGTGGCGGATACGGATAACAGCCGTATTGTACATATGGACGCGGCGGGAAATTTTGTAGAGGAATTCGGAAACCCGGAGAGCGGGTTGGTAACCAGCTCCACCTTCAAGCCCACCAAGCTGCTGGTGAACCAGACGGGCTATCTGTACGCGATTCGGGGCGAGAACATTATGGCCATAGGCGGCAACGGGGAGTTCAGGGGATATTACGGGCAGACGGATATCGGCTTTGACCTGGGGGAGGTGCTGACACGGATGTTTGCGTCCGAAGAACAGCAGGCCTTTCTCACCAGGAGGCTGGCTTCCTCCTATACCAATATAGCCATGGGTGACGACGGCATGATCTACGCCGCCAGCCTGGACCGGGAGGAGGGAGAAATCAAGCGCCTGAACTCCATCGGCGCCAATACCTACCGAAAGTACAAGACGGTGGCGGCCACCATCAAAAATCCCATCACGGACTTTATCGAAAAGAAGCTGTTTAAATCCGTGGTGGCGGGCAACAGTTTTAAGTTCGGTGAATATTTTGACGACGACGGCATGTACATGGAGCCTGTGTTCAGCGACATCTGCGTTGACCACGAGGGGATAGTCACCGTCATCGAGCAGCAGGGCGGAAGGGTATACCAATATGATCAGGACGGCAATATGCTGGTGGCTTTCGGCGGCGTTGGGGAGAGCCGCGGGACATTCTCCCGGACCTCGGCCATCGATGTGGACAGCCAGGGCAATCTCCTGATTCTGGATAAAGTAAACTGTAATGTGCAGGTGTTTTCCCCTACGGAATTCATCCTCCTGGTGCACCAGGCCACAGCCGCCTACAGCAACGGCGATTACCAGGCCGCTTACGAATTGTGGAAGCAGGTGCTGGCCATCAATGAGAACTATGAGCTGGCCCATACGGGCATGGCAAGGGCTTATTACAAAGAGGGCCGGTTTAAGGAGGCCATGGACGAGAGCCGGCTCTCCAGTAACCGGGATGTCTATACCCAAGCCTTTGACGAGTACAAATACGAGGTGCTGCGGGAGAAATTTGTGCTGATTCTCTTCCTTGCGGCTGTCATTCTGGCGGCGGCAGTCCTGGTGATACGGGTGTTCGTCAAAGTCTCGAAGAAGGCGTACTGGAACTATCTGGAGCGGAAGGGACAGAAGATGGGAATTGGGCAGGGACTGCTTTACTGTTCCAATATCCTGCTGCACCCAATCGACACCATGGAGGGGATCCGGTACAACCGTACCCGCATCAATATGGCGGTTCCGGTCATCCTGTTCCTGACAGCTTATGTGGTGCGGATTGCCTACCTGTATATCATCCACTTCCCGTTGGCAAGCATCGAACTGTGGAAGGTAAACGTGGTACTGGAGCTGGCGAAGCTGTGGATCGTCCCGCTGACCTGGATACCGGCATCCTTTGCGGCCACCAGTATTTCAGGCGGCGAGAGCAAGCTGCATGAGATCGCTTTTGCGTCCGCCATCTCTCTGGTGCCCTATATTGTCATCAATGTACCGATTATGTTCCTGTCCAATATCTGGTCCAAAACCCAGGCGGGATGGTTTGGCGTGTTTTCCGCACTGGCTTATATCGGCATGTTCCTGATTCTGTTCCTGGGCATGAAGATCATGAACAACTATTCGGTTGGGAAGACGCTTGGGATGATGTTCGTCTCCGCATGCATGATGCTGGTGATCTGGCTGGTACTGATACTGGCCTATATCCTGTCCGGCAGGCTGATCCAGTTCGTGATGCAGATTATGAATGAGTTCAGGATGAATTTTCTATAGAACGCGGAACTTTTATTACACAAAAAGGAGCGACCATGATAAAAGAGTTTATAAAGAAAAGGCTTGGGACCATCATCGTGGCGGTTCTGGCGCTGGGGCTGGTAGCCTGGGGGGCGGTCAGCATCCAGAAGGCCAGGCAGAATGCCATTACTTTTGACAATACTTACCAGGCGCCGGAGGGAAACCGTGACCTGGGGGACACAGGAAGCTATGTGTCCGCCGCGAAGAACGGGAGTCTGGAACTGCTGTACAATGAAGCCAACGGCGCCATCCAGGTCAGAAACCTGGAGAGCGGCTATCTGTGGAAGAGTATCGCGGACGGGGAGATTCTGGACATGGAGGGGCTGAATCCCCAATGGTCCGCCTATGCCCAGTCTCCCATTACGATTACTTATAACGACCTGGCAAAGAGGGATGCCTCTCCTGCCACAAGATACGCCGGAAAGGACTGTACCTGGCTCGAAGCCAAATCTCTGGATCAGGGGGTGGCTGTGACCTATGGTTTTCTTGCGGCAGGAATCTATGTGACGGTGGAGTATACCCTGGAGGATGGTCAGCTTGTAGTAAGGGTTCCCATGGATCAGATCCGGGAGGAATCCACCTTTGCGCTGACCACCCTGGAGGTGCTGCCCTTCCTGGGAGCGGCCGGCAATGACGTGGACGGTTATCTCTTCTATCCGGACGGCAGCGGAGCCATCACCACTTATGCAAACAGCACGGAGCGCAGCTCCAATGTCAAGTCGGCGTCCTACTATACCTATACAAACCGGAACGTGGACTTCATGACCCTTTACAATGGGGACAGCTATGACCGCTATACCGCTGCCATGCCCGTCTACGGAATCAAAAATGACGGGGATGCCCTGTTTGGAATTGTGACGCAGGGGGCGCAGGATTCCGGCGTATCGGTGTATCCCTCCGGCATCGTCATTGACCTGAACCATATCGGTTTTCAATTGTATATACGTAACGTCTTTACTGTAAATATGTTCAATATATCCGGAGATGATGAAACGGTAGTGACGGGAACCGCCATACAGCGTGTAGACAGAAATATGATACCCGGGGACAGGGAAATCCGCTATTATCTGCTCACCGGGGAGGATGCGGATTACAGCGGCATGGCCAGGGCCTACAGGGAGTACCTGACACAGACCGGGCAGCTGGCAGACCGGGAGGTTGTGTCAGGGGAGATGCCCATGACACTGGAACTGCTCATGGGAGTCAATCAGCCAGGTATCCTGTTTGACGAATATGTGCCGATGACCACCTTTGAGGAGACGGAGGAGATTCTGGACAGCCTGCGGGAGCAGGGAATCCGGAATACCAGGACATTGCTGCGCTCCTGGGTCAGCGCGGACAGCGAGGCGGACGGTGAATACTGGCCTCCCGCAGGCGGGCTGGGAGGAAAAAGGGGACTGGCAGGACTGAATGATTACGCGGCGTCCAACCCCGGCACAAAGCTGTACCTGGAAGCACAGTTTACCTCGGTGACTTCAGATACAAAGGGAATCTCCGAGACCGCCGACGTGGTCTATAACGGATTAAATACGGAGGTCAGCGCCGCAAACTACAACTCCGGCAAGAACTGGTATTTCCTGAATCCGGGCTCGGCTCTGGAGCGCAGCGCGGATTTCCTGGATAAGCTCGGGAAATATCCCAATCTCAATGTGGCATACCAGGGACTGGGGATGTACGCCATACCTGATTATAATGATAACGCGCCCTATACCAAAGCGGAGACGGTAGAGGCCATGCGGCGGATTCTGTCCGATACGGCACAGAGCGGCCGAAGCGTAGGGGTGATAGGGGCGAACCAGTATGCTTATGGATGCAGCGATTATCTCTGCCAGCTGCGGGAGAACAGCTACGGCCTGGCCATCACCGACTATGCCGTTCCCTTTCTGGAGATGGCGCTTTCCGGGAAGGTGGCTTACGCTACCGACGGGGCAGGCAATCTCGCCAGCGACCTGCAGGAACAGAAGCTGAAGTGGGTGGAATACGGTTCCATGCCTTACTTCATATTGACAAGCGAATCCGCCCAGGAGCTGCGTGAAAGTGATTATGCCTGGCTGTTCAGCTCTACTTTCGCGGACTGGAAGGACAGGGTGACGGAAGTATGGCAGGAGATGGAAGGGCGTCTGGGCAGGGTGTATGGACAGCAGATTACAGAACATGAGATCCTGGGGCAGGATCTGGTGCGCATTACCTATGCGGATGGGACGCAGGTCTATATCAACTATGCCCGGGAGGAGCGCATCGAGCAGGGAGTCCTGATTCCCGGCCAGGATTATGTGGTAGTGGAGGGAGGTAACCGGAAATGAAAGAAGGCAGAATTAAGAAAAAAATGACCCTTTATCAAAAGGATCAGCTCAAAGGCCTGGTATTCGTGACGCCCTTTATCATCGGGTTGTGCGCCTTTTTCCTGTATCCGCTGTTCTTTTCCCTGTGGCTGAGTGTGGGCAGGGTGGATTCCCTGATGGGGATGAAGACCAGCTTTGCCGGGCTGCAGAATTATATCAATGCTTTTGTGGTGGACGTGGAATTCCTGCCCACATTCTGGGAGTCGGTCCAACGGACCCTGGTGCAGTTTCCCCTGACGGTTTTACTGGCGCTGATTGTGGCAATCATGTTGAACCGTGACATTAAATGCCGGGGACTGTACAGGGTGATATTCTTCATTCCTTTCCTCCTGGGTTCCGGGCAGGTGATGGAACAGCTGATAAACCAGGGGGTGGACAAGGCGGTGCTGAACATCATGGACGGCCGATTGATTCCTTACAATGTGCTGAATTACTTCGGCAGCGGCGTGACGGATATGGTGGCTACGGTCCTGAGTACCCTGGTCAGCGTGCTGTGGAGCAGCAGCGTGCAGATTCTGCTGTTTTTATCGGGACTCCAGAGCATCTCCCCCTCCCTCTATGAAGCGGCGAAGATCGACGGGGCCACCGAATGGGAGATTTTCTGGAAGGTGACAGTCCCCATGATTTCTCCGATCCTGCTGCTGACACTGATCTATTCCCTGGTGGATTCCTTTACGGATATCGGGAACCCGCTGTTGGAATATATTCAGGAGGAGGGCTTCAACAAAGGAAAATTCGAATATGGGGCGGCAATGGGCTGGATCTATTTTGCATTTATCGGCGTCCTGGTAATGATCATTTTCTCCGTCATGCGGGGATATATCCACACGAATGAAGTAGGAGGTAAAAAAGCATGGCAAAGAGCGTAAGCGCAGAGTATTTACCATCGAAAAAAACAGAAAACAGTATTAAGGATCGGCTGGCCCTGCGCCTGTCGCTGCTCAAGCGCCGTTATATCACGGTGTCTGGCATAAAGAAACTGGTTGTGAGGATTGCCATGTACATCCTGATTACAGGGATGGCCTTCGTGTTCCTGTATCCGTTCCTGTATATGTTCGCCACTTCCCTGATGTCGGACTCGGACCTGAACAGCATATCCGTCCAGTGGATTCCGACCGCTTTGAAATTCGAAAATTATGCCATTGCGCTGGAGCTGATGGACGCCGGGCGCAATGTCCTGAATTCCCTGTTTGTGACTACGGTGGCGTCTCTGGGGCATATCCTGTCCTGTTCCCTGATTGGCTACGGTTTCGCCAGATACCGTTTTCCATGCAGGGGACTGCTGTTCGGTTTCGTCATCCTGGCGTTTATCGTACCCACGCAGACGCTGATTATTCCGCTGTACATGAGCTATTCCAACATGGGCTGGCTGAATACCTACCTGCCCATCCTGGTTTCCTGTTTCTTTGGTCTGGGTTTAAACGGCGCCCTGTACATCTTCCTGTTCCGCCAGTTCTATCTGACGGTGCCGAAGAGCCTGGAGGAGGCCAAGATTGACGGCTACGGGTTCATGAAGACATACTGGCAGATTGTGTTTCCCCTGGCGAAGGCTACGGTGGTGGTGGCCCTGGTGCTGTCGGTGGTATGGCACTGGAATGAATTCTTCGAGTCTTCCACCTATGCCCGCAGTTCCGCGTTGGCTTTCCTGCCCACCAGGCTGAGCAGCATCATTGACGCCACAACCGCGCTGCCGGAACAGCAGTAGGAGATGATGCAGGCGCTGGGGCTTGTGGAGGGAGAGGATGTGCTGAACAATGCCATGGTCATGGCGGGAGCGGTGGTCATCAGCGCGCCGATTCTGGTCTTCTTCGCCTTTGCCCAGAGGCAGTTTATGCAGGGGATTGAACGAAGCGGTATTACGGGAGAGTAATAAAATGATTCTCTCGCGGGAAATTCTACGTAAGGAAGTTGACAATTCCCAAGGGTCTTCCGCGGAAAGGATTTCAGCTGTGCCGCCCTGGCGTGAGGGTGCTGCCGGAGTGAGAGAAGTATTCCTCCTGCGCCGCCCGGCATGGGGCATCCTGGAGGAAGGGATGCTCCCGGTTCCGGGGAAAAGGAAGACGGCGGTAAGCTGCCTTGTCTGAAAGAATAATGAAAGAATGGAATATGAGAAAGAAAAGAGCAGATGAACAGAGAAAAAATCCCGCAGAGGATGCGGGATGAGAAGGGAGGACATAGATGAAGGTACGGATTGAGCGCGTGGAGCGGCAGAGCGTGACGCTTGTCTGGGAGCCTGTGGCAGGGGCGTCGTCCTACCGGGTGTACTGGTCGGATACGGATACGCCCGCCATGCGGTATCAGCTGATACAGGAGGGAAGCGTCTGCGCCTGTACGCTGCACAAATCCACACATGTTCCCCAGTATCTCTACGTGGAAGCGTGGAAGGAAGGGGAAATGTGGGAGCGCAGCCCTAAAATAAAGACGCCCGTGTCTTATCAGCTGCAGGAGCAGCTTGAGGCGCTGAACCGGGGCCTGGCCGCGGTGAAGACCCTGGAAGGGATTTTCCTGGGATGGCGGATGCTGAAGCAGGAGGCAGGCGGGTATAGCGCCACCGGCATGACAGGAACGGATTACCGTGTCTACAAAAACGGCAAAGCAATTGCCATGGTGACCGACAGCACGAATTATCTTGACGCGGAGGGCGGGATGGAAGATTTCTACCAGGTGGCGCCCGTCAGGAGCGGCGTGGAGGGAGAGCCCTGCGAGCCTGTGAAAGCCTGGAACAGTGGGGAGAATTACCTGGAAATCCCCCTGCGGATTCCTGAGGGCGGCGTGACTCCCGCAGGGCAGGCGTACACTTATTCCGCCAACGATATGAGCGTGGGCGATGTGGACGGAGACGGGGAATATGAATATTTTGTCAAATGGGATCCTTCCAATTCCCACGATGTGTCTCACAGGGGCTATACAGGCAACTGCTATATCGACTGCTATAAACTGGACGGGCGTCTGCTGTGGCGTCTGGATATGGGGGTGAACATTCGCGCGGGAGCCCATTACACCCAGTTCATGGTATATGACTTCGACGGGGACGGCAGAGCGGAGCTGTCGGTGAAGACGGCGCCGGGCACCAGGATCATCCGCTATGATGAAAATGGGCAGGCAGTTTCCGAGCGGTATATCACCATGCCGAAGGAGGATCTGGAGGCGGGATGGTCCAATCAGGACAATTATGTCTGTTCGGCGGAAGATTACTATGAATACATAGTAGAACGTTTCCGGACCTGGGGAGAGCATCCGGAGGTTATAAATGGGCACTGGCCGGATACCCTGGAAGCCTGCTTCGGGATAGAGAAGCGATACGATTATCCCCTGTCGGACGGGGATGCCAGGGCGCTGGCGGATTATTTTATGGATGTATATGCGCCTTCCCGGAGCGATAAAAATGATTTGCGCCATTTTGAGGGATTTATTTTCCGGGGGCCGGAATACCTGACCATGTTTTCCGGGGAAGGGGAGGAGATTGAGACCATTCCCTTCCCGGTACCCAGGGAGGACGACGGGTTGATGTGGGGAGATTATGTGTGGAACCGCATCGAACCCTGCAACCGGGTGGACCGTTTCCTGGCCTGCGTGGGATATCTGGACGGGGAGAGGCCTTACCTGATTGTCAGCAGGGGGTATTATACGCGGACCACCATCACGGCCTATGACTTTTTCCAGCGCAGGCACAGGCTTACGTTTCGGGTTGACAGCGGCCATGTACCCATGGACAATCCGTTTGCAAGCCACAGCGGCAGGGATGGGACAGACCTGGTATATGGCTGTATCGCCGGACAGGGAAACCACAGCGTGGCAGTGGCGGATGTGGACGGCGACGGCTGCCATGAGATTCTCTATGGGGCGGCCGCCATCGACCATGACGGCAGTCTGCTGTATTCCACGAAAGACCGGATGCCGGACGGGGAGCTTAGGAAACTGGGCCATGGGGACGCCATGCATGTAGCCCGTATCGATCCGGACAGGCCGGGCATGGAAATCTTCAATGTATTTGAAGGAGGAAGGAGCGTTCCCTACGGCTATGCCCTGCGGGACGGCGAGACCGGGGAGGTGCTTTTCGGGGAAAGAGCCGAGGGAGATTTGGGACGCTGCATGATCGGGGACGTGGTTCCGGGAGTCAGGGGGCTGCAGGTATGGGCCATGGGGCTTCGGGACTGCAGGGGGAATTTCCTGGAATTCCCGCCCCTGGGTACGAATGCCAGTATCCGATGGGCGGCAGACCTGACGACGCAGATTATAGACGGTGCGGATTACCTGCAGGGCAGACACTGGGGAGCAATCGTGGACAATACCCATGGTGTCATGCTCCTGCCGGAGGGAACCGCGGCCAATAACGGCACCAAAGGCAATCCCTGCCTGATCGCAGACCTGTTCGGGGATTTTCGGGAAGAGCTTGTGCTGCGGACGGAGGACAGCCGGGCCATCCGCATCTATACCAATACGGAGCTGACAGGGCATAAGCTGTTTACCATGATGCAGGATACCACTTACCGCTGCGGTGTGGCGTGGCAGAACAATTGCTATAATCAGCCCTGTTATCCCTCCTTTTATTATGGGAGCGACATGGATTTTCAGTATGTGCTTCCCGGGCTGGCAGGGGAGGAGGGATAGGAAGAACAGGAATTTTTGACGGCCTCCGGGAGCAGATTGAGAAGTTATAATATTGAATGCAGATAACATACAAAGTACAATAAAGATAAGATTTAACAGCAAAACCGAATAGAAAACAGCGGGAAAAAGAAACGGAGGAATGAAAATGAAGAAAAAAAGTATCGCTAGACTGTTAGCATGCGCACTGAGCGCCGGAATGGTGTTCTCCATGGCGGGGTGCGGCGGGGAGCCTGCGGATTCCGGCTCGGTGAGCAGCACGCCGGACAGCGCTTCCGGCAGTGACGCGGCTTCCGGGGAAGGCAGCAGCCAGGAGGAAACCGGGAGCAGCCAGGAAGAGGCACAGGACAGCGCGGCGGCTTCCGGCACGGAGGACGATGAGAACCTGCCGCCCTTGAAGCTGAGTATCAGCGTCGCTTCGGATGTGGATCACAATGCCGCCCCTTCCGAGGAATGGAAGCGGCTGAACGCGGAGATCGAGGAGCTGTCCAAC
The DNA here is from genome assembly GCA_947385785.1 of uncultured Lachnospiraceae bacterium. Taxonomy (GTDB): domain Bacteria; phylum Bacillota; class Clostridia; order Lachnospirales; family Lachnospiraceae; genus Acetatifactor. Next base: position 12,597 of record CANDMH010000002.1, on the reverse strand, counting down.
ACAGAGCTCACCTGGATTTTTGACGGCGGCGCGCTGGAACTGCTGCTTGCATCCAATGACCTGCCGGATATCGGCGTATACGGGGTGGACGCCATTTACAGCCGTGCCTGCAAGGAGGGATACTTCTGGGATCTGACGGACTATATCAAGGATTATCCCAATCTGAACGCCATAGAGGAGATGACCTACCAGAACGCCAGTGTGGAAGGACGCTTTTACGGGCTTCCCAGGATCAGGGCCCTGGCCCGGAACGGCTTCGCCTACCGTAAGGACTGGCTGGACAACCTGGGCCTGGCGGAACCCAAGACCATTGATGATGTCTACAATATGTGGTACGCTTTTACATACAACGACCCTGACGGGAACGGGGTGGACGATACGGTAGGCTATTATACCATCTCTTATCCGGATATGTGGGATCAGATCCAGTGCTGGTTCGGCGCGCCGAATAAGTGGGGAATTGACGAGAACGGAGACCTGATACCGACACAGCTTACCAGTGAATACAAGGAAGCCCTTGTCTGGATCAGGGAGTGCTATTCCATGGGGCTGATCAACAAGGACTTTAAGGAGGTTGACTGGGCAACCGGAACCCGCGACGGAGTCAGGACCAATAAGGGTGGATCCGCTAATGACACATTGGACAACCTGCGGAAGATCCAGACTTATTTCGACGATGAGGGAATCGATGCCGAGGTGATGCTGATGGGCGGTATCGACGTAAAGGGAGAAGGCAAATATATCCTGCCTACCAGCGGCTACAACAGGGTCATCAGCATTTCCAGGAAGAATATCCAGACCGAGGAGGATTTGAGGAGGGTACTGAAATTCCTTAACCAGTGTATGGATCCTGAGATCAGAAACCTGATCGACTTTGGTTGGGAGGGGCTTACTTATTACATGGGTGATGACGGATATGCGGTGAGATACACTGATGACGAGAAGGCGGCAAACGGGATCAGCGAGATGAAGTATGCCAACGGCGCGAACCAGATTCTTACTTATTCTTATGCAAATGAGGATGACCCGGCCTATCTGCAGGTAGCTCCGGCCACAGCGCCCATCAATCTGCTGGAGGCGAAGCTGGCGGAAGAGAATGTGCAGTACTGCATCCCCAACTATGGCGCAGGCTTCAGCTCCGAGACTTATAACTCTGTGGGCGGACAGCTGGATGAGATTATTACCGAGGGAAGATGGGATTACATCACCGGGGAAATCGATGACGCCGGACTGGAAGAGGTATTGAATACCTGGCTTGGCGCGGGTATGCAGACTGTTATAGATGAAATGAATGCGGCTTATCATGCGGCGGGCAATTAAGCTCTAACGCTTTTTATCAGGTATGCCATTGCAGAATCCGGTTTTATGAAATCATTGATTTTACGGCACTCTGTAACTTATGGCATACCTAACTTGAATTCGTTGCAGAGTAAGCGCCTTGCAGGCAGTGGGAAGGCAGCCGGCAGTTGCGGGCGTTCGGCATCCTGTTGAAAAACGTTTCAGGATTTTCGCGCATTGGGCGCATGAAAACGCTTCGCGGTACCGATGAATGAACAACGAAAAATCTCCTGGGGTTGAAATCCGCAGGAGATTTTTACAATATGCAAAAAATGCACTCCGGAGGATAAATATGGTTGACAGACTGGCCGATATTACAAAGGATGTATACCAGATGGTGGATCAGTACAAGGGGAATCTTACATTATACGAATGTGCCGGACTTTTGGGAATAGATGTCTCTTATGTGTGGAAGGCGCTGCGGCTTGCGGACGGCAAATCTTACAGTGACATTGTGGAGGCGTATAAACTGGGGGAAGCGGAACGGCTGCTTTTGCACACGGAATTGAAGGTCAATGAGATTTCGGCAGGGCTTGGTTATGCAAATCCGCAGAATTTTATCCGTTTTTTCAACAGACGCATGGGAATAACCCCGGGCAGGTACCGGCAGCTGCAGGGGCGGCAGTGACATCCTCTGATAACAGGATCGGTATGGAGAAAGGAAGACATATGAAGACAATTACAGTACATCAGGAGCAGCCATATAAGGAGCTTGGAGATCTCTTCGGCTTATTTTTTGAGGACATTAATCACGCGGCGGACGGCGGTCTGTACGCGGAGCTGGTGCAGAACCGCTCCTTTGAGTTCTGCGAACTTGACCGAAAGGAGTACCATGCCCTGACCGCATGGGACAAATCGGAGGACATCCGGTGGGAGGTCCTGACGGCGGAACCCTTAAACCGGGAGAATCCCCATTATCTTCAGGTACAGGCGCGTAAGGGCGGTTATATCCGTAATACGGGCTTTAACACAGGTATGTTTCTGCAGGCGGGCGGGAAATATGATTTCAGTGTCTGGGCGAGGGTGCGCGGGGACGGGGAAGAGCCGCCGCGGAAAGCGCTGTGCATTGCCGTAAAGGACGATAAAGGCGGCAGTGTGGCGGAAGCGGCGCTGAGTGTCTGCGGCGGCAGCTGGCAGAAATATGAGCTGACACTGGAGGCGTCGGAGACCACATTCTGCGGTAATCTGTACCTGAGCTTTGAGGAAGAAGGGATATATGAGCTGGATATGGTATCCCTGTTCCCGCAGGACACTTTCAGGGGCAGGAAGGGAGGGCTGCGCCGGGACATTGCGGAGGCCCTGGAGGAAATGAAGCCCAAATTTATGCGCTTCCCGGGAGGCTGCCTGACCCATGACGGCTCACTGGATAAATATGCGAGGAATTCCATGTATCGGTGGAGCAGGACCATAGGGAAGGTGGAGGAGCGTCCCAGCTGGAGGAATAACTGGGGCTACAACCAGACTCTGGGACTGGGCTATTATGAATATTTCCTGTTCTGTGAAGACATCGGCGCCAAGCCGCTGCCTGTGGTTCCGGGAGGGTTCAATCCCCATAAGGGCGAGGGCGTGCCCCTTGAGGATATCGGCGAATGGGTACAGGAGACCCTGGACCTGATTGAATTTGCCAATGGGGACGTAACCACCAGGATGGGGGCTGTCCGTGCGGAAATGGGGCATCCGGAAAGCTTCCATCTGGAATATGTGGGAGTGGGCAACGAGGAGATAGGGGAGGGCTTCTTCGAGAGATATCCTTATTTCCACAGGGCCATCCGGGAGAAATATCCCGAAATCAAGATTGTCAACACCGCCGGGCCCTTTGCGGTGGGAGAGGGCTATGAGGACGGCTGGAACAGCGCGAAGAAATACGGTTCTGACCTGGTGGACGAGCATTATTATTCCGCGCCGGAATGGTTCCTTGCCAACATGCACCACTATGATGATTATGATGAAAATGGTCCCAGGGTCTTCCTGGGAGAATATGCCTCCTGGGGCAATACGTTCTACAATGCCATCGTGGAAGCGGCATATATGACTCATCTGGAACGTGCCAAAGCAGTGGCCCTGGCCTGTTATGCGCCCATGCTCTGCAATGTGGACTATGTGAACTGGAAGTCGGACATGCTCTGGTTTAACAACCATGCCATCCTGAAGACACCCAATTACCATGTGCAGAAGATGTTCATGCGGGCCCAGGGGACGGACGAGGTGGCATTTGAGACAGAGGGGCTGGACGAGGTCATTCCCCTTCTGGAGCAGGACGCCCTGTGGGGGCAGCTCGCCATCATCGGCAATGACGTGGAGGGCCGGATTTGGAATATGACCTTGACCGACCATGACACCGGCAGGGTAATGGCAATGGATGATTTTGCGATCGATTTGTCCAACAGGGAGAATGTCCTGGCAGATATCAAGAGCCGTCATTATGCCGTCGATTTTTCGTTCCTCAGGAGCGCGGGGCGCAAGGGACTGAAGATCACTTTTGGCAGAAACGGAAACAGCATGGTGCAGTGGGAGTTTGGCGGCTGGGACAACTGGGACTGCAATATTACTTCTATTGTAAATGGAAAGGGATCTACCATTTCCCACAGGATTTTCCATGTGGAGGATACGGAATACCGCCTGAAGCTGGAGGTGGACGGGCGGCGCATCCGGACCTGGATCAACGGAGTCCGGTGGAATGACACTGTGGACAGGCTGCCCGAGCTGGAGGAGCTCTACCTTGCCGCGAGCGTGGACAGGGACTGCGGGAAGACTTACCTGAAGGCCGTGAACCTGACAGGGGAGGACAGGACAGTGACGGTGAAGCTCACCGGACAGGCGAGGAAGAAGGTGGAGATTCTGTCCCTTACGGCGGACAGCCTGGCGGCGGAGAATACCTTTGAGCAGCCTGACAGGGTGGTTCCGGCGGCGGACGAGAGGGATGTGACGGAGAATCGGCTGGAGTACACTTTCCCGGCGCATTCGGTGACGGTGATGGGGTATCGGTAGATATGAGTATTGTAGAAATCGGCTGATTTTATTATTTTCCGGTCAAAGTGCGCTCATTTTGGCGCACGCAGTCAAGGCAATCGCTTTGATTGCCTGGGATTGTTCGTGCAAAGTGCGCACGAAAACACCTCGCGGAGGCACCAGTGAACAGTAACATAATTAGTCCCCCTTCCACACCACCTGGCATACCGTCCGGTACCAGGGCGGTTCAATAGTATACACGTACTTTCAGATAGTGGGCTGACATGGATGGATACCCAAGTCTGTCCTGAAATGGTTTCTGTGCGTTGGGGCAGAGGTTTGCCTGCACCTTCTAACGGGTGAAAGTCCCGAATCCGCCCGGCAGTGAGAAGGATATAGCCGAACACCATGGCTCTCGCCGTGAGGTTTAAGAGGATTGAAGGAAGGTGCGCCCGCCGGGCGCATATGTAAGGCCGTAAAGCAGCTGCTTTTTGGCCTTTTTTGATACGCTTACATTTTAAACCGTATCCTGATCTGATGTTCAATTACCTGGATAGACTTATAGAAAACCAGCGCAATAATGCACAGCACAATAATGCTTGTAATCACCATATCCAGCTGGAATACCTGGGAGCCGTATATGATCAGGTAGCCTAATCCCCTCCGTGCCGCAAGGAATTCCCCGATGATGACCCCTACCAAAGCCAGTCCGATGTTCACTTTCGCCGTGCTGAGCAGAATGGGAACGGAACCAGGCAGGACTACTTTGGAGAATGCATCCCGTCTGCTGCCGCCCAGCGTGTAGATCAGTGTGATTTTCTCCGTGTCCACCTGTCGGAAGCCTGTGTAAAAGCTGATGACGGACCCGAAGACGGCCACAGACATGCCCGCCACAATGATGGTTCTGGTGCCTGTGCCCAGCCATACGATAAACAGAGGCGCCAACGCTGATTTCGGAAGGCTGTTCAGCACTACCAGATAAGGTTCCAGTATCTCCGACAGCTTGGGTGAATACCACAGCAGTGTGGCAACCAGCAGGCTTGCGCAGATTACCAGGAGGAAACTGAAGAGCGTTTCGAAAAGCGTCACCCCTATATGAGCGAGCATGGAATTGCTCTTCATCTGCTCCACAAAGCATTTTACTACCCGGCCCGGGCTGGAAAAGAAAAAGCTGTCAATCCATTTTAAGTCGGCGCTGATCTCCCAGAGTGCCAGAAACAGGACGAAAAGGATTGTCCTCCAGGATGCAATCTCATGATGGTGCCTGCGGTGTTTTCTTACGAATTCTTCCTGTTTTGTCAATTCCGCGGTTTCTTTTCGGGAGATACTTCTTTTAGGAAGAAAAGTGGTTTTGTCTGCTTTGCATGTTCTTTTGTCCGATGAGACTTTCTGTTCATTGATTTGGTTCGTTTTCATGTGTCAGGTCCTCCCATAGCATATTGAAATACTGTTGGAATTCGGGAGCGTTTCTGGCAGCCAGCGGCGAGTTATCCGCGAGGGTCAGTTTGACGGCCACTTCGTTTTTGACAACCGCGGGGCGCCCGGATAGGACAATGATCCTGTCGGCCAGGCTGATGGCTTCCGACAGGTCGTGGGTGATTATGATCATGGTCTTCCCTGCGGCGCGGATCAGGCGGCAGATATCGGCGGATACGAAGAGCCTTGTCTGGTAATCCAGAGCGCTGAAGGGTTCATCCAGCAATAACAGCTGAGGTTCCAGAGCCAGGGTGCGAATCAGGGCGGCGCGCTGTTTCATACCGCCGGACAGCTCGCTGGGCCGCTTGTCACGGAATTTATCAAGTCCGTAATCTGTCAGCAGCCGTTCTACCGTATCCAGATGCTCCTTCGTCATGGCATGGTTCAGCTCCAGTCCCAGAGTGACATTGCGGTAGACCGTACGCCATTCAAAAAGGTGGTCTCTTTGAAGCATATATCCTATTTTCGGATAATGCAGCGAGCCGTCGGGATTGTTCACCGCTATGGTGCCCTCTTCAGGGGATAAAAGGCCCGCGATAATGGAGAGAAGCGTGGACTTTCCGCAGCCGCTGGGGCCCACAATGGCGATAAATTCCCCTTCGCGGACACCAAAGGAAATATTTTGAAGAGCTCTGGTTTCCCCGTGCAGGCTGTGATAGGAATAACCTATATTTTTTAATTCAAGGATATTCTGCATATATGCGTCCTAAGCCCGGTTATTCTGGGCTTTGTACCCGGTTTTATGGGTTCCAAACCCGGTTTGTACGAGTTTTAGCCCGGTATCTTCCGGACATTTCACCTTTCCCTTTTTATAATAATGTATGAAAAGAGCGTCAAGGGGGTTCGGCTTTTTAGGGATAATTTCTTCAGCCCTTCACTTGCGCTGGGAAATCTTTTATGGTAATATCTTGTGTAAAGCGTTGCGGGCATCCGGCATATGGAAGTGTCTATCGACATTCCAAAGGAAGTGTCTATCGACATTCCAAAGGAAGTGTCTATCGACATTCCCTGGGAAGTATCTACGGAGTACTGCTGCGGTTTTAAATATACTTTGGGAATTGTGAAGAGATTTTTCCTGACATTTTCCTGGAATCGGAGGACAATATGGCACAGCTGTGGGGCGGACGTTTTGTGGGGGAGACAGACAAAATGGCCTATGATTTCAATGCCTCCATTGGTTTTGATAAACGCCTCCTGGAAGAGGATATCGAGGGCAGCATCGCGCATGTAACCATGCTGGCAAAGCAGAATATTTTGACAGAGGCCGAGAGAGATTCCATTTTACAGGGGCTGACGGGTATCAGGGATGATGTGCGGGCGGGACGCCTTGCTGTTGACGAGACATGCGAAGATATTCACAGCTTTGTGGAGGCCGAGCTGATCGGTCGTATCGGCGATGCGGGCAAGAAGTTGCACACAGGCAGAAGCCGCAATGATCAGGTGGCGCTTGACATGCGGCTTTACACGAGGAAACGGGTGCAGGAGACAGACGGGCTGCTGAAGGATTTGCTTTCCGTAATACTGGCTGCCATGGAAGAAAATCTGGAAACCTATATGCCCGGGTTCACCCATCTGCAGAAAGCGCAGCCTGTCACCCTTGCACACCATTACGGCGCTTATTTTGAGATGTTCAAGCGCGACAGGCAGCGTATGGCGGATATCTATGAGAGGATGAATTACTGCCCGTTGGGAGCCGGGGCTCTGGCAGGCACTACGTATCCGCTGGACAGGGAGTATACGGCGTCTCTCATGGGATTTGCGGGGCCTACCCTGAACAGCATGGATTCCGTGTCCGACAGGGATTATCTGATTGAGTTTCTGGCGGCGCTGTCTACCATTATGATGCATCTGAGCCGGTTCAGCGAGGAGATTATCATCTGGAACTCCAACGAATATCAGTTTGTGGAGATTGATGACGCCTATTCCACCGGAAGCAGTATTATGCCGCAGAAGAAGAATCCGGATATCGCGGAGCTGGTGCGGGGCAAGACCGGACGGGTTTACGGCGCGCTGATGTCGCTGCTGACTACAATGAAAGGGATTCCGCTTGCGTACAACAAGGATATGCAGGAGGATAAGGAATTGTCCTTCGATGCCATGGATACCGTGCGCGACTGCCTGATTTTGTTTACGGGAATGCTGCGCACCATGCGCTTTAAAAAGGAACGGATGGCCGCCAGCGCCATGAATGGCTTTACCAATGCAACGGACGCGGCAGATTACCTTGTAGGGAAGGGAGTTCCTTTCAGAGATGCCCACGGCATTATAGGCAGGCTGGTATTGTATTGCGTGGAGAAGGGAACTTCCATAGAAAAACTGTCCCTGGAAGAATTACAGGCAATCAGCGATAAGTTTGAGGGAGATATCTATGATGCGGTATCTTTGAAAACCTGTGTGGAGAAGCGCCTGACCCTTGGGGCGCCGGGAACGGAAGTGATGAAGCAGGTAATTGCGGTAGAGAAAGCGTATCTTGATGCTGAATGATATGCTGTCTGAGGTTTCGGCGTTTTTCAGCCCACCTTTTCGCCGTTGGCACGGAAAATAAGCTCTCTTGCTTATTCGGCAGGATAGCGTTGCGCTAAACCCGCTTCCCAAAGGCGACACGCCCTGGCGGGTTTGTGTGCATCCCGGTGTGACAAAGGGCAGACACACAGTAAACCTCAAGAATTTCATGCATGGTGATGTGACCAGGCCTGCCCTGTAGGTTTTTTGCATGGGGTTTACTGTATTTTCAGCATAGTAAGGAAGTGTCTACAGATTAAGACATATTTATAGCTGACAAAAGACAGACACAGAATGGAGGAGAGAAAATGAGTGAGAAATTAAAGGTTGGTATTTTAGGCGGAACAGGCATGGTAGGGCAGCGCTTTATTGCCCTTCTGGAGAATCATCCCTGGTTTGAGGTGACGACGATAGCGGCAAGCCCCCGTTCGGCGGGCAAAACATATGAAGAGGCTGTAGGCGGCAGATGGAAGATGGATACGCCCATGCCGGAAGCCGTAAAAAACATCAGAGTCATGAATGTCAACGAAGTGGAGGCCGTTGCGGCAGAGGTGGATTTCGTGTTCAGCGCCGTTGACATGTCGAAGGATGAGATCCGGAAAATCGAGGAGGACTACGCCCGGACGGAGACCCCGGTTGTTTCTAACAACAGCGCCCACAGATGGACTCCCGATGTCCCCATGATGGTACCGGAGATCAATCCGGAGCATATGGAAGTAATAGAAGCCCAGAAGAAGCGTCTTGGCACCGAGAGAGGATTTGTGGCAGTAAAGCCGAACTGCTCTATTCAGAGCTATGCGCCGGTGCTCACCGCATGGATGGAGTTCGAGCCGGTGGAAGTGGTTGCCACCACATATCAGGCAATCTCCGGGGCAGGGAAAACCTTTCGGGACTGGCCGGAGATGGTTGGAAATATCATCCCCTATATCGGCGGAGAAGAGGAGAAGAGCGAGAAGGAGCCGCTGCGCATCTGGGGAAAAGTGGAAGACGGCGCAATCGTTCCCGCCGAAGGACCCGTAATCACCTGTCAGTGTATCCGTGTCCCCGTACTGAACGGACATACCGCCGCCGTGTTTGTAAAATTCAACAAAAAGCCCACGAAGGAGCAGCTGATTCAGAAGCTGCGGGAATTCAGCGGCGAGCCTCAGAGATTGGGGCTGCCCAGTGCACCGAAGCAGTTCATTCAGTACATTGAGGAGGACAACAGGCCTCAGGTATCCCTGGATGTGGATTTTGAGAACGGCATGGGCATCAGCGTGGGACGGCTGCGGGAGGATACGGTTTATGACTACAAGTTTGTAGGGCTATCTCATAATACCGTGAGAGGCGCCGCAGGCGGAGCGGTTCTCTGTGCGGAATTGCTGAAGGCGCACGGATATATTGATAAGAAATAAACTGTATACTTGTGAGCGCATTCATTCCTGACAATAGAAGCGTCACTTTGCTTCTATTGTATGCCGATTTCTGTTCTACACTACAGAAGCGCTCACTCGTTATACAATTTCAACAGGCAAATGTTTTCGGTCGTGGGTATAAGCGGCGGACAATTTTTGTCGGTTATTTGGGGACAATTCCCAGTATCAGGCCGCCCCAGGCGGTTATGGAAGTAAGGACGTTAAGTGTGGGAAAGAAATTATTTATCGCGGAAAAGCCCAGTGTGGCGCGGGAATTTGCAAATGCATTAAAAGTAAATACCACCTCCAGGGACGGTTACCTGGAATCGGCGGATGTGATTGTCACCTGGTGCGTGGGCCATCTGGTCACCATGAGTTATCCTGATGCCTACGACGAACGGCTTCGGAGATGGAGTTTTGACACCATTCCCTTCCTTCCGGAAGAATATAAATATGAAGTCATCGAAAGCTCCAAAAAGCAATATACTATTGTGAGCTCCCTGATGAAGCGCCCCGATGTGGCCACCATCTATGTCTGCACGGACTCCGGGCGGGAGGGGGAGTACATATACCGCCTGGTGGAGCAGATGTCCGGCGTCCAGGGCAAGGAACGCAGGCGTGTGTGGATTGACTCCCAGACGGAAGAGGAGATTCTCCGGGGAATCCGTGAGGCAAAAGATTTACAGGAATACGATAACTTAAGCGATGCCGCCTACCTGCGTGCCAAGGAAGACTATCTCATGGGCATCAACTTTTCCCGTGTGCTCACCCTGAAATACGGAAATGTGGTAAAGGATTATTTAAAACGCGATAAGGCGGTGATTTCCGTAGGCCGGGTCATGACCTGCGTCCTGGGGATCATCGTAAACCGGGAGAGAGAGATACGCTCTTTCGTCAAGACACCTTTTTACAGGGTACTCGGGACGTTCCGTCTGCAGGACAGGAGATTTACCGGGGAGTGGAAAGCGGTGGAGGGTTCTTCCTGGTTTGCCTCCCCGAAGCTCTATAAGGAGAACGGTTTTAAAGAGAAAGCGGATGCGGAGAAACTGGTGGCCTGGCTGGAGCAGGAACCGGTGGGCGACATCGTCCTGGAGAACATTTCCCGGAAAAAAGAGAACAAGAACCCGCCCCTTCTGTATAACCTGGCGGAACTGCAGAACGACTGCTCCAAAATGTTCAAGATCAGTCCGGATGAAACCCTGCGTATCGTCCAGGAGCTGTACGAAAAAAAGATGGTTACCTACCCCAGGACGGACGCCAGGGTTCTGTCCACTGCCGTGGCAAAGGAAATCCATAAAAATATCGGCGGGCTCCAGGGCTTTTCCCCTGCCGCTGTCTTTGCCGCTGAAATTCTGCAGAAGGGCAGCCACAAGGGAATTGCAAAAACCCGGTATGTCAACGATAAGCAGATCACGGACCACTATGCCATCATCCCCACAGGCCAGGGGCTGAACAACCTGAAGAATCTGCCGCCCCTGTCCGCCAGAGTGTATGAGGTGATCGTCCGCAGGTTCTTAAGCATCTTCTATCCGCCTGCGGTATACCGGAAATACGCGCTGTGCATCCGGGTGAAGGAGGAACGGTTTTTCGCTAATTTTAAGGTGCTTGCTGAGGAAGGGTACCTGAAGGTGATGGCCAGGAAGGACAGCCAGGCTGCGGAGAGTGCCCCGGGAAGGACAGGGACTGCCGGAGCCGGGAATCCGGGGCTGCCGTCCGGCGGGAACGGAAATACCCCGGGAGGGCCGGAGACTGCCGGAGCCGGGAATCCGGGGCTGCCGTCTGGCGGAAGCGGAAATACCGGGACAGAAGCCGATAACAGGACAAGACCCGGAAATGAAAATGCCGACAGGACAACGTTAACAGCGGAAGGCCTGATTTCAGGCGCAGGAAATGGAAGAGAGACATTCCACGGAAGCCGGGGAAATACCGGAACAGAAACTGCGGTGCAGGGTATGGCGGAAACAGCCTTTAAAACAGGAGCCATGCAGAAGCCGGAAGAAAATGTCGCAGGAAACGCTTCCGGAGCGGGCGAAAAAACCACCCAGGGCGGCGACGGGGAGGAGACCGAAATCAGGGGCGACGATGCCTTTCTGAAGCTTCTGGATTCCCTGAAGAAGGGCTCTAAACTGGCAGTTGACTCCTATGAAATCAAAGAAGGGGAAACCTCGCCCCCGAAACGCTACACTTCGGGAAGCATCATTCTTACCATGGAGAATGCAGGCCAGTTTATTGAAGACGATGAACTGCGGGCCCAGATCAAGGGAAGCGGCATCGGCACCAGCGCCACAAGGGCGGAGATTCTGAAGAAACTGGTGAACATTGAATATCTGGCCCTCAATAAGAAAACCCAGGTCCTGACGCCCACCCTGATGGGGGAAATGATTTACGACGTGGTGGGCAGTTCCATCAAAGCGCTTCTGGATCCGGCCCTGACAGCCAGCTGGGAGAAGGGGCTGACACAGGTGGCGGAAGGAAATATCACTTCAAAAGAATACATGGACAAGCTGAACGGATTCGTGGGGCGCAGAACCCAGTATGTGAAACAGCTGCGCAACCAGAGCGCCCTGTACGCCCAGTTCCAGGCTGCGGCGGCAAACTATAAATCTGCGGAATCCGCAGGCAGAAAGCAGATACAGCGGCAAAACGGCGGCAAGTAAGATTTTCAGCACTTTCTAAGAAGAGCGGGAATGAGGTATTTCTTATGGGCAGAACTTTCGCAGAAATGCAGGACAGGTACAAAGAAATTGTCAATAGATTTAATAAGATCGAGCTGCAGGATTATTATAAGATTGATCTGGAAAAAGCCTTTATTGAAGCAAGGGAAGATGAAGACAGATACTTGAAATCAAGAGGTGTTTAGAAACTGTAATTCGATTATACTCATGAGCGCATACATTTGCCAGGTGCTTGTCTTACAGCGCGGGTGCGCTCACTCGTT
>CANDMH010000001.1 GCA_947385785.1 uncultured Lachnospiraceae bacterium | reverse complement strand
CTTAGGGGTTGCTTTTACTATGGCAAAGTGGAGTTTACTTTGGCAATCAACCTTTGACTATTAAGGCTATCTGTGGTAAGCTTTATCTATCAAGGTACGGAGGGAGATATAATGGAATTCAGCAGGGATAAAATCAGACAGATCAGGCATTTGATGCTGTTGGGAGCTTTTTTGGTACTGGTGCTTATTTACAGCGAAAAGGTTTTTCAGGGAATTGCTTTTCTATTTGGCATACTGTCTCCTTTTGCGGTGGGAGGGGTGATTGCCTTTGTTCTGAATATTCCCATGCGGGCATTTGAAGAGAAGCTTTTGGCCTGTTGGAAGGGAAAGGGCGCACAGAAGCTGAAAAGGCCCGTTTGTATGGTGCTCTCGCTGATTTCGGTGGTGCTGGTGATCACGGTGGTGATAGGGACGGTGGTGCCGCAGGTGGTTGCTACAGCCGCCGAGGTGGGGAAGAAGATTCCGGCTTTTTTGGACAGTATCATACAGGAGCTGGACGATCTGACGAAGAAATATCCGATACTGGCAGAACAGGTCAACAAGCTGGAAACACTGGAAATGAACTGGGATTCCATATTGAACAGCATATTTGACTTTCTGAAAAACGGTGCGGGGGATGTACTGAATTCCACGGTGAACGTTGCCAGCGGCATTATTTCGGGAGTGGTGAACGCCGTAATTTCGTTTATTTTTGCACTGTACATTCTCTCGCAGAAGGAGAATCTGGCCAGTCAGGGATGCAGGATTCTGACAGCCTACCTGCCGGAAGCTGTCAGCAGTAAGACGATGGAGGTCTGTAGCCTGCTGCATCGGAATTTCAGCAGCTTTATCACCGGGCAGTGCCTGGAGGCGGTGATTCTGGGGACGATGTTTGTGATCTCCATGAGCTTATTCAGGATGCCTTATGCGCTGATGGTGGGTGTGCTGATTGCGTTTACGGCACTGATTCCCATTGTGGGTGCGTTTATTGGCTGCGTGGTAGGGGCATTTCTGATTCTGATAGACGACCCGCTTCTGGCGCTGTGGTTTATTATTCTGTTCCTGGTGCTGCAGCAGATTGAGGGGAATCTGATTTACCCGAAGGTTGTGGGAAATTCTGTGGGATTGCCGGCTATCTGGGTGCTGATGGCGGTCAGTGTGGGCGGCAGCCTCTTTGGCGTGGCAGGCATGCTGTTCTTTATACCGCTGATGTCGTCATGCTATGCGCTTCTGAGGGAGAGTGTGAACAGGCGCAATGCAGGGAAAAGGATACCCGTATTGACCGGAGGGCAGGGGTCGAAACCGGAGGGAAAGAATCCGCCACGGCGGAGGGGCGGAGCGGGGAAGGGCCGCGACGAAGCGAAGCCTGGAACCTGGAAAGGCCGTGACGAAGCGAAGCCTGGAACCTGGAAAGGCCGTGACGAAGCGAAAGCTGGATCGGGAAAAGATCATGCCGGAGCAAAGTCCAACGAAGAAGGGCCGCACTGAGACGAAGGCCGGAGGTCCTCCTGTTTTCGTGTGGAGGCATGCAGACAGCTGTACAATTTCTAAGCAAAAAAGGGAAACGCGGCGTTTTTCAGCCGGCAGTTTCCCTTAAGTTAATTTAGCGGGAGAAATTTTCCGAAAAGCTTAATATTTTATTGATATTAAGCTGCATTAAGTGAATAATGGGAGTATAGTCTTTCGGTTCAAGGCGTTTTACTTATACTCGTGAGCGCATACATTTGCCAGGCGCAGCGCTCACTTGTTATACATTTACGTTGGCGAATGTTTTCGGTCGTGAGTATAAAAACCGGAAATGGAGGCGGGGCATAAAATGTCAGATTTAAATGAAGACAGTGGGACAGGGCTGCGGGTACTGTTTGCGGAGGCCAGGAGCCTGGTAATCCAGGTGGCGGACGGGGAGGCGGACTACAACACGGAAGCCTACGAAGTCTGGGTGGATGGGGCATATCGTTTTACGTCATCCAAAACAATAGAGATCCTTTACAATCTGGAGCCGGATACGCTTTACAGAATTCAGATAAAGAGGGACGGGCTGTCCGTCCGGGAAGCGGTGGTTCATACGAAGAGGGAATATGTAGTCCTGAATGTGAGAAGCTTCGGGGCGAAGGGGGACGGCGTGTCGGATGATACCCTGTGCATCCAGGCGGCGCTCCTGACCTGCCCGGCAGGAGGGCGGGTGCTGATCCCCGCCGGAACCTTCCGTTTTACCAATCTGTTCCTGAAGAGCGATATCACGGTGGAAATCGGGAAGGGCGCGGTGCTGTCCGCCATTCCGGACAGAGACAGACTGCCGGTGCTGCCGGGCAGGATAGGCAGCTGCGACGGGACGGAAGAGTTCCTGCCGGCTTCCTGGGAGGGAGAGCCCCAGGACTGCTTTGCCAGCCTCATCACCGGAATGTATGTGGAAAATGTCACTGTCTGCGGGCAGGGCGTCCTGGAAGGAAACGCGGATTTCGGGAACTGGTGGACGAATGACCCGGTTAAGAAGAAGCCCGGAAGGCCCAGAATGCTTTTTTTCAACCATTGTAAAAATATTGCGGTCATGGGGATCACGGTGCGGAACGCGCCCGCCTGGAATCTCCATCCCTATTTTTCGGAGCATCTGAAATTCTACGGCCTGCAGATTGCCTCGCCCGCCGGCTCCTACAATACGGACGGGCTGAACCCGGAATCCTGCAGGGATGTGGAGATAGCCGGGGTATTTTTTTCCGTGGGGGACGACTGCATCGCCGTCAAGTCCGGGAAGCTGTACATGGGAAAAACCTATAAGACGCCCTCCAGGGATATTTTCATCCATCACTGCCTGATGGAGAAGGGGCATGGAGGCGTCACCATCGGCAGTGAAATCGGGGCAGGCGTAGACCATATTCTGGTTCAAAGCTGCCGGTTCGTAAATACGGACAGAGGGCTGCGGGTGAAGACCAGGCGGGGCAGGGGGGAGGATTCCTGCCTGCGGGGGATTGTATTTGACAGGGTTAAAATGGAAGGGGTGCTGACTCCTTTTGTGATAAACAGCTTTTATTTCTGCGACCCGGACGGGAAATCCGAATATGTGTCGTCCAAGGAGAGCCTGCCCGTAGACGAGCGCACCCCCAGGGTGGGGGATGTGGTGATACGGAATGTGTCCTGCAGGGACTGCCATGTGGCTGGGATTTACTTTTACGGGCTGCCGGAGTCGCCCGTCGAGAGCGTGGTAATGGAGAATGTAGAGATTGCTTTCGCAGAAAATGCGGTGGAGGGCATGGCCGCAATGATGGTTGGGTGCAAAAAGGGAAGCAGAAAGGGAATCTTCATCCGGAACGCGAAGAAGGTGTCCCTGAGGAATGTGGAATTGTCAGGGTATGAGGGAGAGGCTTTCGACATTGAAAATGTGGACGAACTGGAGAGATGAGGCAGTACATTGCTTTCACCCGGAGCCGCTGCGGGAGACGCTGGAATATTTTTCAATTGTGGGGAAACAGGAGGGGTCAAAATGCTGCGAGCAGTAAAAATCAGAATGGAATACCTGGAGCAGCCTGTGGGGCTGGGAGCGCTTCCCCGGTTTGGATGGGTTCTGGAAAGCGACAGGAAAAATGTGGTTCAGAAGGCATATCGGCTGCAGATTGC
This sequence comes from uncultured Lachnospiraceae bacterium, assembly GCA_947385785.1. Lineage (GTDB taxonomy): Bacteria > Bacillota > Clostridia > Lachnospirales > Lachnospiraceae > Acetatifactor. The sequence goes on along the minus strand of CANDMH010000001.1, from coordinate 49,040 downwards.
AAAAGATCCGCAGTTTGAAAGCCTTGTGTATGACAGCGGGCTGGTGGAAAGCGCGGAATCCGCCTACGTTGAAGTTCCGTCATACCGGGAAGCTATGCCAGACGGTCAGGGGCAGGAAAGCGGCAGGCAGGGGCAGGAAAGCACAGGATGCCGGGTGGATAATGCAAGTCAGGAATGCGGCAGACATGGGGAAAATGACATCAACTCGTTCAGGGAGAAGCTGTGCTCCTGCACGGAATATTTTGTCCGTGTCCGTGTCAGCGACGGGGTGGAGGAAAGCTCCTACAGCGAGACGGCATCCTTTGTAACGGGGATTCTGGGGCAGGAGGAATGGCAGGCGGAGTTCATCACGGCGGAGCGGGAAGCGGACAGCGGGAAGTCCGGCAGCACCTGCCTGAAAAAGCAGATCAGGCTGGACGGCAAAGTGGCATCGGCGTATGCGTGCGCAACTGCGTTTGGATTATATCGTTTTTTCATCAATGGGAAAAAGGTGGGCGAGGACGAACTGATGCCCGGATGGACCTCGTACCATAAGCATCTGTGCTGTCAGACCTATGACGTAACGGCGCTTCTGAAAGAGGGGGAAAACAGGCTGGACGCCATGCTGGGGGCGGGCTGGTACAAGGGGAAGATGGGCTTCCTTCTGCTGAGAAATAATTACGGCACCCGGACGGCATTCCTGATGCAGCTGACGGTGCGGTATGAAGACGGGCGCGAGGAAGTGTTCGTGACGGACGAGAGCTGGCAGGGGCGGCCGGGGCCTGTTACGTTCTCGGAAATTTATGACGGGGAGCATTACGATGCCCGGCTGGAGCGGGAGATTTCATTTGGCAGTATGGATGGCCGCAGGGCTGATATACAGAAAGGAGCGATGGGAGGCACAGAATTGCCGGGAGTGGGCAGAGCTGATGCAGCCAGAGAGGAAGCACTGACAGGCAAGTCAGAAGCTGCCATGCATCTGTCGGCAGACGAGGACGATGCAGCCAGAGAGGAAGCACTGACAGGCAAGTCAGAAGCTGCCATGCATCTGTCGGCAGACGAGGACGATGCAGCCAGAGAGGAAGCACTGACAGGCAAGTCAGAAGCTGCCATGCATCTGTCGGCAGACGAGGACGATGCAGCCAGAGAGGAAGCACTGACAGGCAAGTCAGAAGCTGCCATGCATCTGTCGGCAGACGAGGTTAATACAGAGAAGGGCACGGTGAGAAGCGAACTGTGGGGAATGAGCAGGGGCGCGCTCTGTACCGAAGGGAAAGACACGGTCAGGGCGTGGCACCCGGTACAGATACTCCCCTTTCCAAAGGCTTCCCTGACAGCCCAGGCAGGCTGCAAAGTCCGGAAGATGGAGCGCCTGCAGGCCCGGGAAGCGCTGGTGACGCCCAAGGGGGAAACCGTGATTGATTTTGCCCAGAACCTGACGGGCTGGGTGAATTTCCGGGTGCAGGCAGAACCGGGCAGTGAGATCCTGCTGAAATGCTTTGAGACGCTGGATGCCCGAGGAAACGTATATACGGCAAACCTGCGCTCCGCCAGACAGGAAATTCACTACATCTGCAAAGGAGGAGGGACGGAGGAATACCATCCTCTCTTCACCTACATGGGTTTCCGGTATGTACAGGTACTGAAATGGCCAGGAGAGGTAAGGGCGGAAGCCTTCTCGGCATACGCGCTGTACTCCCAAATGGAACAGACGGGAACCTTCCGCTGCTCCAATCCTCTGGTGAACCGGCTGCAGCAGAACATTCTCTGGAGCCTGAAGGGGAATTTCCTGGATATTCCCACCGACTGTCCTCAGAGGGATGAAAGAGTAGGGTGGACGGGGGATGCCCAGATTTTCTGCAGAACCGCCTGTTATCTCATGAATACATACACCTTTTTCCGGAAATGGCTGAAGGATGTGGCGGCGGACCAGACACCGGAGGGCGGCGTGCCCCATGTGGTGCCGGATATCATCAGCGGGAAGGAAGAGAATGACTGGCTGCTGTCCCAGGGAACCCACTCGGCGGCAGCCTGGGCGGATGTGGCCGTGATCAACCCCTGGACGCTGTACCTTGTCTACGGGGATAAAACCATACTGGAAGAGCAGTATGACAGTATGAAGAAATGGATCGGCTTCATGGAGGCCCATTCCGTGGATTATATCTGGAATTATAAGCTGCAGTTCGGGGACTGGGTGGCTCTGGACGCGGAGGAGGGCAGTTATTTCGGCGCCACTCCCAACGACCTGACCTGTACGGCGTACTTTGCTTATTCCACAGGGCTTTTTGCCAAAATCGCGGATATCCTGGGAAGGGCGGAGGACGCGGCATCCTATGGCGCATTATATGAAAAAATCGTGGAAAAATTCCGGAACACCTTTTTTACAAAAGACGGCGAAATGACGGCGCAGACCCAGACTGCCCATATTGTGGCGCTGTATTTCAACCTGGTGCCGGAGGCATTTCGGGAACGGACCGCGGGACGGCTGGTGGAGCTGCTTCGGAAGGAAGGGGGACATCTGGTGACGGGATTTGTGGGCACGCCCTATTTCTGCCACGCGCTCAGCAGCAGCGGCTATGTCGAAGAGGCCTATGAGCTGCTGCTGAAGGAGGATTTCCCCTCCTGGCTGTATCAGGTGAAAATGGGGGCGACCACCGTCTGGGAACACTGGGACGGGCTGAAGCCGGACGGTACTATGTGGAGCCCGGATATGAATTCCTTCAACCATTATGCCTACGGGGCTGTAGGCGACTGGCTGTACCGGGTGGTTCTGGGGATGGAAGTGGATGAAAAGGATCCCGGGTATCACCATTCCATCATAAACCCCCGGACAGGGGAGGCCTTTGACTTCGCGGAAGGCGCCTATGGGAGCGTGTACGGAACCTTAAAGGTTCGCTGGGAAAAGGGAAAGGAAGACAAAAATGACCGCAGGCTCCAGGTCACCATCCCCCACAATACCACCGCCGAGATACGTCTGGAAAAGGGGGCAGGCCAGGTCAGGGCGAAGGGGCTGGAATTTATTTCAAAGGACGGTATCCTTACCGCCCGCTGCGGTTCCGGACAGTGGGAAATCCGCTATCGCAGGGAATGAGATGCCTTTGGAAGGAGAGCCCTTGGTTTGCGGCAGGTTTATAAGCTCTGCCATTCAGTCAGATGAGGGACAGTGCCGACAGAAATGCTGCCGAAAGACAGCGCATAAGAACCGCCCGAAGGAAAAAAGGAAGTGTCTACAAATCATGTATCCGTTGTTTTCATGCAATTCCAAAGAAAAGAACCGGCCGGAGGAAAAAGCTGAAAAGCATGGCAGCAGGAAAAGAAAGGATTCAGTCGAAGGACATGGCGGGCGAAAAATGGAAGAAGTTGGCTCAAAGTAAGGCCGAAGGAATAGAACAGAACAGGGCAGAACAGGACAGGAAACAATATGATTCTGAGCAAAAACGGATTTACAATTGAAACAAAACTATATTACAGCAAAAATGAAATCTGGATTCCCGTGCCGGAGGAATGCTGTACGGAGACAGGATGTGATTTCCGGACAGAGGGAGCCAGGTATCAGGCGGGCTTTGAGCAGAAGGGGGAAGAGGAGACGGCGTTTTGGATGGCGTTTGAGGCTTCCTTTGACACCCGGATGAAGCTGGAGGTTTCCCTGCCCGGGGAAGAGGAGTATTACCATGTAATTCCCTGCAATATTTACGGCGATAATCATGCGGATGAGGTGCGCATCGGGGAATTCCCTTTGTTGACGAAGGAACATCCGGAAGCGGCATTCTGTTCCCCCTACTGGGAATTCCGCGCCGACAGGGCGGCTATGCCGATATCTGCCCTCTGTTGTAAAAAGGGGACGGCGGCGGTATCCGTGGACCCCTATTCGGAGGAGAAGGGGAGAGAAGAAGGGGCGTACCTGAAAAACGGACTCTTTGCGTCGCTGCCGCACGCCTTCGGTGTGACGCTGGGCTATACCAATGACCCGGTGGCCTTCCTGAACCGCTCCGTACCTGCCGCCGCCATTGGAAGCCGGGGGAGAAAGGCCTCCGTTACGGGACGGATTTACACGCTGGCAGGAAAAGGACGGCTGGCCATTCATGACATCGTGCGCAGGGAATATGAGAAAAGGCATGTGCGTCCCTCCTTCGGCAGGACCTTCCGGCAGGCGGCGGAAGCAATGCTGGACGCTTTTTGCTGCCTGAATTACGACCCGGACGCGGGAGAATATACCAACAGAAAATGCAGGCCTTATAAAGAACCGGAATTAAAGCCCTGGAGAAATGTGGTGGAAATCGGCTGGACCGGCGGGGCGATACTGGCGTATCCCCTTGTAATGAGCCGGTATCTGCTGGGAGCGCCAGAGGATAGCAGACCGCCGCGGGATTTGTCAGAGGGTAAGCAGCAGGTCCTGCCAGAGGCCGGCAGGGCACCGCAGAATTTGCAGGGGAACGGCAGGCCTGTGCAGGCGCTGTCGGTGGAGGAGAAACTGTCCCGGGCGATGTCGGGAGAGGAGATGCTTGACAGAATCGTGGGGGGATACCGGGAGGAATCGGGATTTTTCCAGGATTTGTATGCTCCGGTGGGAGAGGGTTCAGGCAGCAGGCTGAACGGCTGGTGGACTTACTATGGCCTGTGCAGGAACTGCCACTGCGCATACACCCAGGGCAGCGCGGTGTACTATATTCTGAAGACCATTCTTTTCCTGAAAAAAAGAGGCGAACCGTATCGTGAGGTATGGCTGGAAGGATGCAGGAAAGTGCTGGATGCCGTGGTTTTACTCCAGCGGGAAGACGGGGCTTTCGGCTACACCTATTCCGCAGATGAGAAAAAGGTGCTGGACTGGGAAGGCTTCGCAGGCTGCTGGTTCGTGCCGGGGCTTCTCTATCTTACCAGGCTTACCGGGGAGCGTTCCTATGTGGGAGCGGCAGAAAAGGCACATAGATATTATCGCAATTTCGTATACAATTTGGATTGCTGGGGAGCGCCCATGGATACCTGGAAGGCGGTGGACCAGGAGGGGAACTTAAGCTTTCTCCACGGCAGCAGGCTGCTCCATGAGGAAACCGGCGAGACGCAGTATCTGGAGGATATGAAATGCAGCGCGGGCTATGAATTCCTGTGGCGTTACGGCTATCCCACCCGCCCAGAACATCCCCCGCTGAAAGACGGCTGGAATGCCTGCGGCGGTTCCGTGACTTCCGTATCCAACCCTCATATCCATCCCATGGGAGTGCTGGCGGACGAAGATTTGCTGTATCTGGCAGAGGTTACCGGGGATTCCTATTACCGGGAACGGGCGCTGGATTCCGCTGCCTGGATGATGCAGACGCTGGAACTGTATCCGGATAAGACAGGTTACGGGCGCTATGGCATTCTCTCCGAGAGATGGTGCCCTTCCGACGGGCTGGTGACGGAGCGGTATGACAGCGGGGAACCCTACGCTTCCTGGTTCAGCTATAATTTGTGGGCGGCGGCCAATGTGTTTGAGGCGGTTTTGTATCATCTGGGCGAATCATGAAAACAGAAGTTGTCATTACCATTTTACAGCAATAGCAGCATTTTTGCTAAAAAAGAACCCGTAAAATCGTGTGTTTACCGTGATTTCGCTTGCGAAAAGGGTTGAATAATTCTGCCACTCATGCTAAGCTGAATGAAATTCCTGCTTCGATCGCTTATATCACAGGCATTCTGCCCATCAAAAAATACGGCACGCAATCCGCGATGACGGACTTTCGGGAATATACTATGACGCAGCCTGAACCCCTGGAACAGTATGTGGGCTTTACAGAGGATGAGGTAAGGCTTTTGTGCGAAAGCTCCCCTCTTTCCTTTGAAGATATGCAGAGGTGGTATGATGGCTATATTCTGGGAGATAATATGCATATTTATAGTCCCAAATCTGTCATGGACGCTGTGGCCAGGAAGCGGATCGGAAATTACTGGACGCAGTCCGAGACATATGAATCCCTCAGGCTTTATATTGAACTGGATATGGACGGGCTGAAGGAAGCAGTCATTCAGATGCTGGGAGGGGCACATATCAGACTGGATGTGGCAACGTTCCAGAACGACATGACGACGATCAGGAACAGGGATGATGTCTTGAACCTGCTGGTTCATCTTGGCTATCTGGCCTACGATATAGACAGCAGATGTGTATATATTCCTAATGAGGAGGTCCGTGAAGAATTCGTTCGTACCGTGGCTACAGGAAAGCATGCAGAGATAGCCAGGCTGATTCGGGAGTCCGACCATCTTCTTGAGTCTACGCTGGACATGGACGAAGAGGCAGTGGCGGCAATCATTGAGGAGGCGCATAAGGAGGGGCGGCTCCCACATTCTACAACAATGAGCAGGCACTTCGCAGCGTAATCAGGCTTGCATATATCAGCTGTGTGGATGAATTCCTCAGAATAGAAGAGCTGCCGTCAGGGCATGGATATGCAGACGTGGTATTTTTCCCCAAGAGGACATCTTCCTGCCCTTTACTGCTGATCGAGCTGAAATGGAACAAATCTGAAAAAGGCGCCATTATGCAGATCAAGAACAGGGATTATCCTCAGATATTGCAGGATTACGGCGGGGATATCCTTTTGGCGGGGATCAATTATGATACGAAAAGCAGGAAGCACACCTGCAGGATAGAGGAATACCATAAATAAATCATTCCAGCTTCCGTCTGGTGCCGGGCTTTGCGGTTTGTATGTATCCGTCCGCATTGCCGAAACGGCATCCGTCATACCATTCTTTGGCCAGTTTGAACTGTTTACACGGTTTTCCGCCGCACCAATGTAGTGGACACCTCCAGCTTCACCGGCGTGCTCTCCCTGTCCTCAATCAACTGCGAGAGGCGGCGCACCGCCATCTCGCCCATATATTCTTTGGGCACATTAACAGTGGTCAGGGCAGGCTCCGTGTAAGCGGAGGCGGGCATATTGTCAAAGCCTGCCAGGGCCACATCCTGGGGAATCCGATACCCCTTTTCCTTCAGCGCCTTCATGGCGCCCAACGCTATGAGGTCATTGTCCGCAAAGTAGCAGCGGGCAGGCTTTTCTCCCTTTTCCAGCAGTGCCTTCATGTCCGCGTAAGCGCCCTCCGGGGAGGGAGAGAGATAGTGGACTTTGGAATTGGAGGTGGACATGCCGTTTCTGCGGACTGCCCGGTAGAAGCCGTCCGCCCGTCGGATGAAATTGTTGATGGGGTAGGAGGAGCGCAGGTATCCAGGCTGTTCCTTGCACTGCGAGATCAGGTGGCAGGTGGCCAGATAAGCGCCCTGGGCGTTATTGATCAATACATAGTCAGCCTCCGTGGTCTCGAAATAGGTATCCAGGACCACCATGGGGAGCTGCAGCCCCAGGAAAGGAGCCAGGTCATTTTCCAGCATTTCCGTTCCCAGAAGCAGGATTCCCCTGCAGTCAAAATGGATCAGCTCCCGAAGCTGCCGTTCCGGATTTTCCCCTTCATCCAGATAAAATACATTCAGATAATAGTGATGCTTTTTGCAGCCCATATCGATTCCCTGAGAAAGATGGGAGAAAAAAGGGGTATCGGCTACCACCGCGCCGTGTTTCCGGTAGATGATGAAGTACAGCGTCCCCTGAGGCGGCTGCGACTGGGATGCTTTTTCGGTGATTCTGCTGAAATCATAACCCAGTTCTTTGGCAGTTTCCATAACCTTTTTGCGGGTGGCGGTGCTGACCCCTGACCTGCCGTTCAGGGCCATGGAGACGGCGGCTTCGGATAAATGGAGTATCTGTGCCAGTTCTTTCGCGGTGATGGACATTCTGTGTTCTCCTTTTACTGAAAAATTTTCTCATCTTTATTATAGTAAATTAAGTGAATTTAGTCAATATTTATATTAAATATACTTAATATATGATTGATATTAAGCTCTGTTAAGTGAATAATAGAACTACAGGACGAATTATGGATTCGGCAGGTTATGGATTGGCAGATTACGGAATCGCAGATTATGAATTTTGCGGATTATGAATTTAAGCGAATAAATAGATTTGCCGGATTACAGATTTTTGAAAACGTATGGAGGGTAAGAACATGGCAAAGATTGTATTGGGTTACGCGCCTACAAGGAGAAGCATTTTTTCCGCACCGGACGCGGTAAAGTATGCGGATCTCACAAGGGAGAAGCTTAAGGACATGGGAGTGGAATTTGTGGATATCGACGATATCTCCCAGGACGGGCTGCTCCATGACGACGGGGACAGAATCCGCATTGCGGAAAAGTTCCGTGAGCGGAAGGTGGACGGCCTGTTTTTCCCCCACGGGAATTTCGGGACGGAATACGAGGTGGCAAGGCTGGCGAAGGAGCTGGATGTGCCGGTGCTGCTGTGGGGGCCCAGGGACGAGCGGCCGGACGAGAAGGGCGTGCGCCTTCGGGACAGCCAGTGCGGGCTGTTTGCCACGGGGAAGGTACTTCGGAGGTTCCGCGTGCCCTTCACTTACCTGTGCAACTGCAGGCTGGAGGATCCGGAATTTGAGGCCGGCATCCGCAATTTCCTGGCGGTCTGCAATGTGGTGAAAGCCTTCCGCAGCACCAGGATCCTGCAGATCGGGCCCCGTCCCTTCGATTTCTGGTCCACCATGTGCAATGAAGGGGAACTTCTGGAGAAATTCAACATACAGCTGTCCCCCATCCCCCTGCCGGAGCTGAAGGCGGAAATGGAGCAGGCGAAGGCGGAGGGCAGAGAGGTAGCGGAGACCGTAGCTTACTGCAGGGAGCATTTTCATATTGCCATCAAAGAGGAAGAGCTTGAGACGGTGGCGGCGCTGAAGGTGGCGATGAGAAGGCTGGCGGAGAAATACGGCTGCAATGCGGTGGCCATCCAGTGCTGGAACGCCCTCCAGGGAGAGATCGGCATCATGCCCTGTGCCGCTAACAGCCTGCTGAACGAGGAGGGGCTTCCGGTGGTGTGCGAGACAGACATTCACGGAGCCATAACCGCCGTGCTTGCGGAGGCGGCCGGAATGGATGAGGCCAGAAGCTTTTTCGCCGACTGGACGGTACGCCATCCCGACAATGAGAACGGGGAGCTGCTCCAGCACTGCGGTCCCTGGCCCCTTTCCTGTGCCTCCTGCAAGCCCACCATCGGCTATCCTCTGGCATTTTCCCATCCCGGCGCGGTGGAGGCCGAGGCAAAGCACGGCGAGATGACCCTGTGCCGCTTCGACGGGGACAATGGGGAATACTCCCTGCTGCTGGGCAATGCCGTGGGGGTGGAAGGCCCTTACACAAAAGGGACTTACGTGTGGGTAGAGGTGAAGAACTGGAAGCGCCTGGAGGTAAAGCTGGTGGAAGGTCCCTACATCCACCATTGCGTGGGAATCCACAGGGATGTGGTGCCTGTATTGTATGAGGCCTGCAAATACATAGGCGTGAAGCCGGATCTGTATGACGACAATGAGGATGAAGTGAAGGGGAAGGTCTGCGGCTACGAGAGCGGGGTATGAGGCTTCCGGGGGTGGCGCCAGGCGGCTGCGGCGCAGGCTAAGGAAGTGTCGTTTTTTCTAAACAAGTTGCATCAGTTATTTTCCGACAATTCCTAAAGAACTGCAGGCAGACACTTCCTTATGCTGTGGACGTTGGTGCATTAGCCAGGCCCGGGCAAAGAAACCATTTGTGGAGGGAGCGGGGCAGGAACGCCGTCTGCGGCAGAGTGCCGAGAAAGGGTACCCCTTGCAGCAGAGTGCAGGGTGCCAGGGAGGGTGTCTCCTGCAGCAGAGTGCAGGGTGCCAGGGTGCCCCCCCTGCAACAGAGTGCAGAGTGCCAGGAAGGGTGCTCCTTGCAGCAGAGTGTAGAGAGCCAGAAAGGGTGCTCCCTGCAGCAGAGTGCAGGGTGCCACGAAGGGTGTCTCCTGCAGCAGAGTGCAGAGTGCCAGGAAGGGTACCCCCTGCAGCAGAGTGCAGAGTGTCTGGAATGGTGCTACTTGCGGCAGAAGGCCGGGAAAGGATAAAGACATGGACGAATTGACAAAGAAAGCCTACAGGCTGCGCAGAGATATCATAGAGGAAGTCTACCGTTCCTCTGCGGGCCATGTGGGCGGGGACTTAAGCGTGATAGACATACTGACGGTATTGTATTTTCGGGTGATGCATGTGTCCCCGGAGAACTGGGATTCCCCGGACAGAGACCGTTTTTTCTTAAGCAAAGGGCATTGCGCGGACGCTCTGTACATGGTGCTGGGGGAAAAAGGCTTTTTCGATAAACAGGAGGCCATCGAAACCTTCAGCGCCTACGGCTCCCGTTTTATCGGGCATCCCAATACGGAAGTGCCGGGGATCGAGATGAATTCTGGCTCCCTGGGGCACGGCCTGGCCCTGGGGGTGGGGGCGGCGCTGGCGGCGAAGATGGACGGCAGGGATTACCGCACCTATGTGGTGCTGGGAGACGGGGAGATGGCGGAGGGCTCCAATTATGAAGCCATGATGGCTGCATCCCATTACAATCTGGACAACCTCTGCGCCACGGTGGACTGGAACCGCCTGCAGATCAGCGGGGCCACCAGAGACGTCATGTGCAGCGACGATCTGGGGGAGAAATTTGCATCCTTCGGCTGGAACGTGATCCCTGTGGAGGACGGAAATGACTGCGGGCAGCTCCTGGAAGCATATGAGCAGGCGGCAGCCGTGAAAGGGCGCCCCAGCGTGCTCATCGCCCATACAATCAAGGGCAAAGGCGTATCCTTCATGGAGGATAACAAAAGCTGGCACCACGGCGTGATGACGAAGGAACAGTATGAAGCCGCGGTGCGGGAACTGGAGGAGGTGTGCAATGAATAAGATAACCAACCGACAGGTAATATGCGATACGCTGCTGGAAGCGGCCGGGACAGATGAAGATATAGTTGTAGTCTGTTCTGATTCCAGAGGCTCCGCATCGCTGAGCGCCTTTGCGGAAAAGTATCCGGCACAGTTTGTGGAGATGGGGATCGCGGAGCAGAATCTGGTCACCGTGTCCGCAGGGCTGGCCTCCTGCGGGAAAAAGGTGTTCGCCGCATCCCCGGCCTGCTTCCTCTCCACCAGAAGCTATGAGCAGGCCAAGGTGGACGTGGCTTATTCCAAAGCCAATGTGACCCTCATCGGCATCAGCGGCGGCGTCAGCTACGGAGCCCTGGGCATGACCCACCATTCCTGCCAGGACATAGCGGCCTTCGCGGCCCTGCCGGATATGCGGGTGTACCTGCCCAGCGACCGGTTCCAGACTGCCAGGCTGATGGAGGCGCTCCTGCAGGACAGCCTGCCCGCCTATGTGCGGGTAAGCCGCTCCGCCACGGAGGATGTGTACGGCGAAGACATGGATTTTACCCTGAATCGGGCCAATGTGCTGATGGAAGGGGAGGATATCCTGCTGGTGGCCTGTGGGGAGATGGTGCCGGCCGCTTTCCAGGCCGGGAAAATACTTCAGGAGAAGGGCTGCAGCGTGGGGCTTTTGGACATGTACTGCGTCAAGCCCATGGATGAGGAAACTCTGCTGGCAGCCGCCCGAAAAGCAAAGGTGGTGGTGACGGTGGAAGAGCATTCTCCCTACGGCGGCCTGGGAAGCATGGTAGCCCAGGCGATTTCCGCCCATTGCCCCAGGAAGGTGGTAAACCTGGCCCTGCCCGACGGACACTTGGTGGGCGGGACGAACACGGAGATTTTTGCCCATTACGGGCTGGACGCGGAAGGAATCGCGCGGGCATGCCAGGAGGCTATGGAAGAATGCAATATATAATAGGAATCGATCAGAGTACCCAGGGGACTAAGGCTATGATTTTTGACGGGGAGGGCAATGTCCTGTACCGGGCGGATGTGCCTCACAGACAGATCGTCAATGAACTGGGCTGGGTCTCCCATGACCCGGAGGAAATCTACCGGAATGTGATCCGGGCAGTGAAAATGGCGGTGGAGGGGGCGAAGATCCCGGCAGGGCAGATTGCCGCCGCAGGGATCAGTAACCAGAGAGAGACTACGCTGCTGTGGGATCAGGAAGGCAGGCCGCTGCATCCCGCCATTGTATGGCAGTGCAGCCGGGCAGAGGGGATTGTGCGGCGGCTGAAGGAAAGCGCGGAGCTGGTCTATGAGAGGTCGGGGATTCCTCTGTCGCCCTATTTCCCCGGGGCGAAGATGGCCTGGCTGCTGGAGCATGCGGCAGCCGGGCTTCCCGCGGATACCAGACTTCATTTCGGCACTGTGGACAGCTGGCTTCTCTACAGGCTGACGAAAAACCATGTATATAAAACCGATTATTCGAACGCTTCCCGTACCCAGCTTTTCAACCTGCGTACGCTGACCTGGGACCCGGAACTGTGCAGGCTTTTCGGGATTCCCATGGAAGCGCTGCCTGAGGCTGTTCCCAGTGACAGCCGCTTCGGGACGACGGATTTTGAAGGCTTCCTGGACCATGAAGTTCCGATTCTGGCCATGCTGGGGGATTCCCACGGGGCGCTGTTCGGACAGGGCTGCCATAAAAGCGGCATGGTAAAAGCCACCTACGGCACAGGCTCCTCGGTGATGATGAATATCGGGGAAACCTTTGTACACAGCGAAAACGGGCTTGCCACATCCCTGGCCTGGGGGATCGGCGGCAGGGTGGACTATGTACTGGAGGGAAATATCAATTACACCGGGGCGGTGATCACCTGGCTGAAGGAAGATATAGGTGTAATCAACTCTCCGGGGGAGACGGAAAGCCTTGCCAGGCAGGCGAATCCTGCGGACGGCTGCGTGCTGGTTCCCGCCTTTACCGGGCTGTCTGCCCCTTACTGGAAAGACGATGTGAAAGCGCTCCTGTGCGGCATGGGGCGCACCACGGGACGGGCGGAGCTGGCCCGGGCCGCCCTGGACAGCATTGCGTTCCAGGTGACGGATGTGCTGAAAGCCATGGAGCAGGACAGCGGCTGCGGACTTCAGGAGCTGCGCACGGACGGAGGGCCTGCGAAGAATGCTTACCTGATGCAGATGCAGAGCGACCTGGCAGGCGTGAGGGTAAGCGCAGCGGAGCGGGAAGAGCTGTCCGCCATGGGAGCGGCTTATCTTGCGGGGCTTACTGCCGGGATTTACCGGAGGGAGGATTTGTTCGCCCGGATGGAATACCGGAGGTATCAGCCCGAGATGGAAGAGAGGCGCAGGGAGGCGAAATATGCTGCCTGGAAGAAGGCGGTTGCCATGGCCTGCCAATGGTGTTTTCCTTTTTCCTGACATGGCACCGTTACTGTTCATTCATTCACGGGTTTCACAGGTCTATGGCAATTATACTCGTGAGCGCATACATTTGCCGCTTTTTGTTCCAGACTGCGGAAGCGCTCACTTGTTATACGATTTCAACTGGCAAATGTTTTCAATCGTGAGTATAAGTTTCACGGGTCTGATACCCCGCAGCTTGCTGCAGGGGCTTGTTTCCCTGTGGAAAGTATGATAGAATGGCCTTGGGAACGGTCGGCAGACATTTCCTTATTGCCGGCATGGAATGCCGGTGAGAAGAAAGGCGGGTTTATATGGGAAAAGCAAAGGTTTACTTTACGAAGGAGATAACCCCTCAGGCCATGGTCAAAATGTATGAAGCAATGGGAGTGGAGTTGCCGGGGAGGGTGGCCGTAAAGCTCCATTCCGGTGAGGTGGGGAATCAGAATTTCCTGCGCCCGGAGCTGATGAAGCCTGTCATCGACAGGGTAAAGGGCACCATTGTGGAGTGCAATACAGCGTATGAGGGAAAACGAAATACCACACAGGCTCACCGCGAGACCATGAAGCTTCATGGCTGGACGGATACGGCCGAGGTGGATATCCTGGATGCGGAGGGAGAGATCGAGCTCTCTGTACCGGAGGGTCAGAAGATACAGAAGAATTATGTGGGAAAGAATATCGAAAAATATGATTCCATGTTAGTCCTGTCTCACTTCAAGGGACATCCCATGGGAGGGTTCGGCGGAGCGCTGAAGAACATTTCCATCGGTCTGGCATCTTCTCATGGAAAGGCATATATCCACGGGGTAGGCGATGTGAACAATTTCTGGAATTCGGACCATGATTCCTTCCTGGAGTCCATGGCGGATGCCTGCAAGTCCATTATGGAGCTGTTCGGCGACAGAATCGTGTTTATAAATGTAATGAAGAATATGTCCGTGGACTGCGACTGCTGTGCTGTGGCGGAGGATCCGGCCATGGGGGATATCGGTATACTGGCTTCCCTGGATCCGGTAGCGCTGGATCAGGCATGCCTTGACCTGGTATATGCATCCGACGACCCGGGCAGAGACCATCTGCTGGAGCGGATCGAATCCAGGAACGGTGTCCATACCGTGGAGGCGGCCGTACAGATTGGCGTGGGCAGCCGGGAATATGAACTGATGGAGATTTAATAAACCCGGAAATATAGAGAACATCCCGCAGGAAGCATTCCTTTGCAGCAGAATGCTTTTCTGTGGGATGCCCTTTCGCGATGCCCCCTATCAGCTTAAACGGCCCGAAGGTGTCAAAACCACGGCAGCCATACACGCCGAGCACCTTACAGCCCTTTGCCACAGCTTTCTCGCCATCTTCCTGTCAATATCCCGCCTTTTTCATCTCCACGCCGAAAGCCTTTTTCGACAGGTTCGCCCGCCTGGCGGCTTCATCGGCTTTCAGGAGGCCGTCATTTACCAGAGCGCATAAGGTCTTAAGGCTTCCCAGTCTTACGCCTTCTTTTACGCCCTGCTTCAGGCCTTGTTTCCTGCCTTGCTTTCTGCCCTGCTTCAGTCCTTCCTTCACACCCTTTTCCATTTCATGTTTCTTAATATCCTCCAGAGCTTTGCACACGTCCGTTTCCTCCTCCCCACTCTCCTGATTCTGCACATACTGCAGACGGTTTCTGATGTCACCAATGTTCGTGAACACGTCGATTACATCCACTGCCGTCCTGGGTATTCTGCTGAAATATTCCCTGTTCTCCATGATATACCGCTCATACCGTTTCCTCGAAGCCGTACATTTCAGGATTCCCAGTACATATTTCAAGTCGGAATCCATCTTCCCCAGGTCTTCGTCCGATATGGCACGCATGGGAATCACGGTCGCCTGGTAGTTTCCCACCAACCGGCGAAGCCGTCGTGGCAGCGGCGACATATCCCCCATCATTCCCTTCAGGGATCCGGGTCCCATCCATTCCTTCTTTCCCCAGTACAGTGTTAGATTCACCACCGGTTCCAGAGTGTCTCTTTTCCGGTAGCGGTATTTGAAATCGTCCTCTGACCCGTATTTGACATTACCCGCATCGTTCCTTTCCTGTATAGCCTCTATCTCCCTCTTATAGGTCAGGCAGTCCATCTCCATAAGCCTCCATGGAAAGGTCAGATTGGCGGTCTGCTGGTTCTCAAGCCCCAACAGGAAGCGGACTCCCCAGGCCCTTGCCTCCCCCAGATAGTCCCTCTCCCGGAAAGTCAGTTTTCCTTTTGTGTTCTTTACCGGCAGGAATGTGTCCGTCTGACTGCACTCCCAGTCACCCGGCAATCTTTCCCCCAGATAGTATTCCAATACCGAACGGATTCTGTCCGGGCGCTTCATGTACGCTTTCAGCGCATTGTTTGGTTCCCCCATGGCCTTCCTTTCCGCAGGGAATGCGGATTGCGGGACAACACCGGAAAACCGGCGGCATCCAATCCTCTTCCCTGCCTGTATCGAATCACTGGTCTTAAGCAGGGAGCTCTGAATATCAGAATGTCAGAAGTTAAAGTTCCACGCTGCTCTGCGCGGAGCGAATGTCCTGCTTGCCGAATTTGTCAGGGGCTGTGCCCCGTTTGATGGACTTAAGTATACCACATTCTTTTCCCCAGGGCAAGATATTCCTGAAAAAAGAAAAAACAGATATGGAAATCAACCTGCCGCCGTAAGCTTCCGGTATCTGTGACACTGCCGTCCAATCAGCTCCCAGTCCAGCTCCCCGCCGATGCCGGGAGCCTGGGGTACATGGATGATCCCGTTTTCATCGATGGGGAGCCGCCCCTTCATGGGGAACTGGAAGTCTTCCTCGGGGACGAAATATTCAAAATATTCGCAATTACGGACGGCGCAGGATACGTGCAGATTCACCAGGTCCATAAAGTTCATGGTGGTGGTGTGGATCTCGCAGTTGAGCCCGAAGGCTTCCGCCATATGGCATATCTTCAGAGTACCGGTAATGCCGTCTTTCCAGGACACGTCGGCACGGACAATGTCCGCCGCCTTCTGGGCGATAACCTGCGCCACACCCCAGTGAGCGCCCCGGGTGGTTTCCGTGGCGGCGATAGGGATGTCCAGCGTTTCACAGAGGCGGGTGTATTTGTACAGCTCAAAATCCCGGAAGGGTTCCTCAAACCATTTATAATGCAGCCGTTCCAGATCCCGCCCTACGGCAATGGCCTGATCCAGAGTATATTCCGCCACAGGGTCGCTCATCAGTATCATGTCGTCCCCCACAGCGTCCCGGAGGGCCCGGTGAATCTCCATATCCAGGGTATAAGGGCCGGGAGGATGGGCTTTGTATATCCTGATGCCGCGGCTTTTGTAGGCAAGCGCTTCCCGAATGTAATCCTCAGCGGTTTCATGGAACAGGCCGCTGGCGTAGACCGGCAGCTTCTCACGGTAGGCGCCGATGTATTTGTAGAGAGGAAGCCCGGCCTCTTTGGCACAGATATCCCACAGGGCCACATCCACCGGGCCCGGCAGATACACCGGGAAAAAGGTCAGGTGCCTGTCAATATTCCAGAGGTCATGCCATATTTTCTCCCGGTCATGGGGATCCCGGCCCAGAATGACCGGAGCGATGTTGTCATGGAGATAGCTTTCGGTCACATTGCCGTTTCTGGCAGCAAGGGCTGTGGCCAGGCCTTCTGTCCCGTTGTCGGTGGTGAGCCTGATCACGATGACGTCCCAGTCCATGGCGCTGCTGCCTCTGCGCTTTTCGTCAAAGAGACATTTGTCCCTCTTTACCCACCAGGTTTCAAATTTTTCGATTTTCATATTTTTCCGTTCCTTTCTATTAACCGGTATTTCCGTATTTCAGCGCCTTCAGGGAGATGATATGGCTTCTGCTGATATGGCGGATACATGCTTCCTCGATACGCTTGTCCTCTTCCTCCAGGAGCGCGCGGATAATATCATGATGCTCCGAGTAATAATTTTCTTTCCGGGCCATGCCGCGGACAGAATTGTAGATGCCGATGCGGTACTGGGTGAACATGACCTTTTCGTAGAAAGCCATCAGCATGGGATTGCCGGTGGCATTGATGATGGACTGATGAAACCGGATGTCCAGATCATAGTATTTCTCATCGTCGCTGGTATCCAGATGCTCGAACAGAGAGTCGTAGTCCAGCAGGGCGCTCTTGTCAAACTGCTGCTTGTATTTTACGGCGGCAGCAGGCTCCAAAAGCCTGCGGATCTGGTAGCTTTCATTGATCTGAAATTCGGTTATGGGGGCGGCGAAGGTGCCCCTGCGGGGGCGGATTTCAATCAGGCCCTCTTCCTTCAGGGACAGAATGGCCTCCCGCACCGGTGTCCTGCCGATACCGGTTTCCTCCATAATCTTTCCTTCATTGATGGCTTCTCCCGGCATGTATTCGCACATTTTCAGCTTATGGCGGATGTGCCCGTAAGCGCGTTCTTTCAGGGTGGGGGTTTTCAAGTGTGGCTCCTTTCTGCAGATGAGATCTGCCTGCAATATTGGGAAGACAATGTTATCATAACACAAAGAAAAGGAAAGGACAAGATGTAATATATCACAAGAATGTGGAGCGCTGTATAAAGCTATGGAAAACAGAACTGAAAATAAAATCAGAAAGCAGAAAAATAGTAGTTGAAAACCCTGGCATTATATGATATGATTCCTCTTGTGATATATGACAGAAATAATTAATAAGATTTATCCATTTTCTGATAATAAGAAAATGTCTACAAATAACTGATGCAGGTTTATGACCGTTTTCTATTGTAGCTACAGGTTTTCCTGAAACAAGTTGCATCAGTTATTTTTCGACAATTCCTCAGGAAGTGTTTGTAATTCCTTAGGAAGTGGCCACAATTCCTTAGGAAGTGGCTACAATTCCTTAGGAAGTGGCTACAATTCCTTAGGAAGTGGCTACAATTCCTTAGAACAAGATCTGCGGAAAAATTTGCAGGAGAGGAGAATAAAGAAATGCAGGAGACAGAACTGTTTGCGCTGATGCGGGAGAAGCTGTACACTCCGGTAGTGGGGGACATTCTGGATGCAAGAGGATATACGCATCAGTTTCTTCCCCAGAAGATCCGTCCCCTTCGGGACGACATGAAACTGGCGGGCAAAGCAATGACTGTCCTGATGATCGACGTGTTTGGGGTGCAGGAGAAGCCCTTCGGGAGGCTGTGTGAATGCCTGGATCAGATTCAGCCGGGAGAGATCTACATAGCCGCCGGAGGGACGGGGCGCTGTGCTTATTGGGGAGAGCTGCTGACTGCCACAGCGAAAACCAGAGGAGGAAACGGCGCGGTGGTGGACGGCTGGCATCGCGATACGCCACAGGTACTGGAGCAGAACTGGCCGGTATTTTCATGGGGCTGTTACGCTCAGGACTCCAGTGTTCGGACCCAGGTGGTGGATTACAGATGCACCATTGAGACAGGGCAGGTGACGGTTCATGACGGGGACTATATCTTCGGAGATGTGGACGGCGTGCTGGTGATTCCGAAGACAATTGCAGGCGAAGTCGTGGAGGAAGCGCTGGACAAGGCGTCCAGGGAGAAAGGACTGCGGAAAGCGGTGGAAGGCGGTATGTCTGTCACGGAGGCCTTCGCAAAATTCGGAGTCCTGTGACGAAAAAAAGTTTTGCGATAGACGGAATAAAGAACGGAAGCGGCGATTGCCTGGTATGTGCGCCAAAGCGCATACGGGGTAACAGGTTTGAAAACTCGTTTCAAACATTGATTGGCAGGGGGATAGACATGAAAAAGCAGGGAGCAAGAGCATTTCAGATTACGTCCGGGGACAATGTGGCAACGGCTCTGACAGTCATACCGGAGGGGACCTTCCTTTTGTTCGGCGGCGGGCAGGAAGAACTGCGGGAAGCGGCGGAGGAGATTCCACGGGGCCATAAAGTGGCTGTACGGCCTGTGGGAAAGGGCGAGCCGGTGATAAAATACGGGGTTTCCATCGGGGAGGCCACGGCGGACATCCGGCCGGGGCAATGGGTTCATCTGCACTGCATGAAAAGCTGCTATGACGAGCGCAGCTCCGGGCTGGATATCCACACGGGGATACCTGCGGATATTCCTTACGGATTACCGGAAGATAACTGATGCGTGCGGAAGGCTTTTTTTCTGCAATTTATACTCACGAGCAAAAACATTTGCCGGTTGAAATTGTATAACGAGTGAGCGCTTCCGGGGTGAAGAACAGAAAATGGTAAATGGATGCGCTCACGAGTATAGGATGTACTGAGGAAATGTCTGCAGATTTTCCGGCAATTCCTGAGGAAGTGTCAAATGGAATGCAGCGGCTCAGGTCTATGGAGGGTATCATGGATTTACAGGAATGGAAGGAGATGTCCTGGCTGGGATATCGGCGCGGGAACGGCAGCCCGGGTATCCGGAATAAGGTTCTGGTGGTATATACGGTAGAATGCGCGTCCCATGTGGCCAGGGAAATCGCAGGTCAGGCAGGCCATCCGGATGTGGAGGTCATCGGCTTCGGGGGCTGCACGGATAACGCATATGCCATACATATGCTCCTTTCCCTGGTGACGCATCCCAATGTGGGCGCGGTGCTGGCAGTGGGGCTGGGATGTGAGTATACCCGGGCAGAGCGGCTGGCTGAGGCCGCGCAGGAACGGGGAAGGGAAGCAGCGTATCTGATGATTCAGGAAAACGGAGGAACACTGGAAAGCATCAGGAGGGGTGTGGAGACGGTTCACCGGATGCTGGAGAAGCTGAAGGACACGCCGAGAACGCCTATGGGATTTCGGGATCTGGTGGTGGGGGCCGAGTGCGGGGGCAGCGACTTTACCAGCGGCCTGGCGGGCAATGTGGTGGTAGGGAAATTTTACGATATGCTGGAGGAACTGGGCGGAACCCCTGTCTTTGAAGAGATTGTGGAGGCTGTGGGGCTGAAGGCGCTGCTGCTGGAGCGGGCGGCGGACGAAAAGGCAGGGCGGGAGCTGGCATGGACTTATGACAAGGCTCTGGATTACTGCAGGAGCGTACGCCAGTATTCAGTGAGTCCGGGAAACTTTGCCGGAGGGCTTACCACCATAGAGGAGAAAAGCATGGGAGCTTTTGCCAAAAGCGGCACGAAGCCCATAAAGGGAGTGCTGAAGGCGGCCATGGTCCCGCCTGCAAAGGGGCTGTGGCTCCTGGACAGCACGCCGGATCCCCATTTTATGCAGTTCGGCATCACGAACCCCAATGACAACGAGGGCTTGATGGCCCTGATCAGCTGCGGCTGCCACCTGACCATACTGGTGACAGGGCGCGGCAATGTGACAGGCAGCGCAGTGGCCCCGGTGGTGAAGGTGACGGGGAATCACGAAACTTTTACGAAACTGGAGGGGGATATGGACTTCGACGCAGGGCTGGTGCTGGAAGGGGAAGCTACCCTGGAGGAGACTGCGACACGGCTGGGGAAGTATATCGGCAGTGTCTGCGGAGGGCGCAGAACCAAAGGCGAAGTGCTGGGACATAAGGAATTCTGCATTCCGTATAAGTACCAGGAGAAGGAGGCCGCGATTCGCCCCTGCGAAGGCTGAGGGAAAGAGAGCGGGATCAGTTGCAGACAATTCCTAAGGAAATGCCTGCAAATAACTGATACGGGCAGAATGTCACGGGAAAAGTGCCGTAAGGATAAAATAAGAGCGAATTGGATTGCAGACGATTAAGTTAGATACCCGTCAGAGCGGGGCAGGAGGCAGGAAGGAAGAAAGATGACAAACATATTTTCACTGGAAGGAAGAAGGGCAGTCATAACGGGGGGAGCCACCGGACTGGGGCTGGCCATGACGGACTGCATCATACAGGCAGGGGGAAAGGTGACAGTGGTAAGCTCCTCCCCTTATGAAAAATACGCAGATACCTTAGCCCCCTACGGGGACAGCGTGTCTTACGAGCAGTTTGACATCACGCGTACGGAGCAGACGGAAAGCTTCGTGACAGGGCTTCTGGAGCGCCGCGGCAGGATAGACATCCTGGTAAATAATGCGGGAAACCACTGCAAGAAGCCGGTGGAGGAGATGACAGTGGAGGATTACACCAATGTGCTGAACGTACACCTGGTGGGCTCCTATGCCCTGACGAGAGCGCTGCTCCCCCATATGCGGGCCAACAAAAAGGGCAGCATCCTGTTCCTGGCCAGCATGACCAGCTACATCGGCATGCCCGGCGTCTGCGGCTATGCCACGGCAAAATCCGGGATTCTGGGCCTGGTCCGCTCCCTGACAAACGAAGTCAGCGGGGACGGCATCCGGGTAAACGCCATTGCACCCGGCTGGATTGATACCCCCATGTTCCGCAGGGCCACAGACGGGGATGAACAGCGTAAGGAAAAGATACTGTCCAGGACGCCCATGAACAGATTCGGGGAACCGTCGGATATAGGCTGGGCATGCGTGTACCTATGCAGCGACGCGGCGAAATTCGTGACAGGAACCGTCCTCACAGTGGACGGCGGCGCGGTAACCGGATTCTGAAGTGCAAGAGCCAGTACCCCATAGGATTTAAGGACGCATGGCTTAGCGGCCTTAAATCCTATGCCAGTACCTGGGTACCGGGCGGGCAGTTGCGGAACTGGAATAAAAAACAGCAACTGCCCGCATGGTACCCCATAGGATTTAAGGACGCATGGCTTAGCGGCCTTAAATTCTATGCCAGTACCTGGGTACCGGGCGGGCAGTTGCGGAACTGGAATAGGAGAATCAAAATGTTTCGAGAGGATTTACTGTTAACGAACGCGACTGGAAAGCGGCTTTACGAGAAATATGCGAAGGATCTGCCCATTATCGACTACCACTGCCACCTGCTTCCCAGGGAAATTTACGAGAACCGGGAATTTGAGGATATCGGAGAAATGTGGCTGGCCCATGACCATTATAAATGGCGGGCCATGCGCTGCTTCGGGATTTCCGAGAGATATATCACAGGGGACGCCTCTTATTATGAAAAATATCTGAAATTTGCGGAGATTCTTCCGGAACTTGTGGGGAATCCCCTCTATATCTGGTGCGCTCTGGAATTAAAACGTTATTTTGATATAGAAGAGCCGCTTAACCATGATAACGCGGCGGAAATATACCGCAGAAGCAAAGAAAAAATCGTGAAATGCCATATGACGCCGCTCTATTGCATGAAGGTAAGCCGGGTGGAGCTTGCCTGCACCACAGAGGATCCTGCGGATGAACTGCTTTATCACAGAAAAATGCAGGAGAGGGGCACGGAAGGCATCCGCATCATTTCGGCGTTTCGGCCGGATAAGGCTTTCTATGCGGAGAAGCCGGATTTTGCACCATATCTGAAAATTCTGTCCCGGGCGGCGGGCATGCCCACAGGGAGCTTCCGGGAAATGATGGCGGCCCTGGAGAGCCGGCTGAAATTTTTCCGGGGAATGGGGAGCATGATCAGCGACAATGGAATTGAGGATTTTACCTGGCAGGATTATACGGCGGAGGAAATAGAGAAAATATTCGCCAAAGCAGCGGCGGGAGAGTCCCTGGATACTGCGGAAATCAACCGTTACCGAAGCGCGTTCCTGACGGAGGCGGGCAGGATGTATTACAGGAACGGTTTTGTGATGCAGCTGCATATCGGGACCTACCAGGGGGCAAACCGGAGCCGGGAGGCAAGCATCGGCGCGGCATGCGGATTTGACTGCACGGACGATTCCACCTCTGTGAAAAGTGTGGGGACGCTTCTGAACCGGCTGACATCGGAGGACGCGCTGCCCAAAACCATCCTGTATCCGCTGAATGCCGGACAGACGGAGAATTTCGCGGTACTTGCCGCGGGCTTCTGCGAAGGGCCGGAGCGGGGCAAAGTACAGCTGGGAGCGCCCTGGTGGTTTAACGACCAGGCTTATGGCATAAAACGGCAGTTTGAGGCGGTGGCAAATCTGTATCCTGTGGCGCTTTCCGTAGGTATGCTGACGGATTCCCGGAGTTTTTTAAGCTATCCCCGCCATGAGCTGTACCGCAGGGTGCTCTGTAATTATTTCGGGGAACTGGTGGAGAGAGGGGAATATTTTTCCGGGGAGGAGGAACTGGCGAGGGTCATCCGGAACATCTGCCATGACAATGCAGAACGGTACTTTGGTCTGTAGGAACTGGGGGCTTTGTGATGAAACAGCTCTGCTGATATTATATTAACTTAAAACCGTAATTTGTGGGCGAGACGCAAAGAGCTTTCGCCCTGTTTTTATGCACACGGGCATCCAAAGCACCTGGAAATTAAATGCTCGTAAAAATTCATCCATTAGTTGAAGGGTCGACGGTGGTTTTGTCTTATCTGTCGGAGAAGGAACAGAAGGTCAGAAATATGTCGCGGTTAAATATGTTTAATGTAACTATGGATTAATTAGAATGTATGGTATATAATGAAAGTGGATATTGTTAATGTAGTTGAGGTAAAAGTATGGAAAAATTTGAAGAAAAGAATATGGAAGATGAAATAGAGTTAGAAAATGCAGAAGAATTAGAAAATATGGAGTATGAAGAAGGCGTTAATCCTTTTGTTTTTAAAGAAGTGCGCGTTACTAAAAAGGATTTCTCAATATATGAGCTTCTAAGAAAATATAAGCAGGGAAAATTAACTCTTGATGTTTCATTTCAAAGAAGAGAAGTTTGGAGTGAGAAGCAGAAATGCGAATTGATTGAAAGTATTTTGATGGGGCTTCCGTTACCAATATTTTATTTTAAACAACTGGATAATTCAAGCTATGTAGTTGTGGATGGGAAACAACGGTTATCTGCATTGTTTGCGTATTTAAGTAATGAATTTGCCTTAAAAAATCTTAAAATTCTTGATTTCCTGAATACGAAAAAATTTAAAGACCTGGAGGATGAACTGGGAATATATCAATCGCAATTGGAAGACTTTCAGATATATTCACATGTCATTCTGCCGCCAACACCGGATAAGATTTTGTTCGATATTTTTGATCGAGTAAACCGTGGGGGAACTAAGTTGAACAAGCAGGAGATACGGAATGCTTTATATCAGGGTAAAGGAATGGAAATGATTCATGAGATAACAAAAGGTGAAAGTTTTCAAAAAGCAACTCGTATTAAGTTTGAAAAAGATTCACGGATGAAGGGGGCCTATTTATTAACACGTTTTTTTGCCTTTTATTTGTACTTTAATGGTAAGTTGACTTTTGGAGGAGATACATACTTATATAATGGGGATTGTGACAATTTAATTGAAATTTCATTGAAATATTTAAATTCACTTCCGGATATAGAGTTGATGAAGTTAAAAAAATTGACTGAAAGTGCATTGGAGGATACTTATTTTTATTTGGATGAATTAGCCTTTAGAAAAACGGAATCACATCCTATAAATATGAATTTGTTTGAAACCACATTATTTCTTATGACAAATATAGCGGGGCAAAAGGAAGGAATAAAGAATGTTATAAAGGATAAACTATATAATATTATTTACAGCAAAGAATTTTCGGATTATATTGGAAATGGACGAGACGGAGTGTCGAATGTTAATGGACGGTTCAGTTTAATCAATACAGTGATCAAGGAGATTGAGGAATGATAAACAAAGTTCGGGTAAGAGCATTAAAATCAATAAAAGATTTAACAATCGAATGCAGCAGGTTCAATTTGATTGTCGGAACAAATTCTGCAGGAAAATCAACATTTTTGCAGGCATTACTTTTAGATGCTCAAAATGGCATTGATAAAAGTGGTTTGAATGGAGCGTTAATATCGTTAGGGGAATATAGAGAGGCCCATAATTATTCTATGCCGGATTCAAATATTAAAATTTGGTTATGGGAAAATGGATGTAAAGAGCCTGCCTGGGTTGAGTTTGAAGAAGATTTTGAAAATACATGCAAAGTTACTGTATCAGGAGAATTGGATGATCTTGATATTATCATGGGTACTGATACTTTTAATGAAGAAGAAGCAGAGCATCTTTATTGGGAATCAGGATTTCGTTATTTGTCCTGCCATAGATTAGGGCCAAAAGATATTTATGAAAAATATTTTGGAAATGATGGTAACTTAGGGAATGATGGTGAATATTCGTTTTCTTATCTGATGAAGCATGAGTCAGATCCTGTAGCCAATGAATTAGTAATTAATAGAGAAAATGCAACAAACAGTTTGTATGAACAAGTTAATTATTGGTTGAATTATATTGTAGGTACAAGTCTTTTGTTGAAAGATATAAAAAAAACTAATTACCTACAGGTAAAATATAACAATAATCCAGCGAATGTGAATTCAGAAGCAATGTATAGCAGACCTATAAATGTGGGTTCTGGTATTAGTTATTTAATTACTATTTTAATTGTATGCTTAGCTTCTGATAAAAATGATGTTATCCTAATTGAAAACCCTGAAATTCACCTTCATCCCAAAGCACAATCAAAGTTATGTGAATTTTTATACTTTATCAGCAGTTCGGGACGGCAGCTGTTTGTGGAAACACACAGTGATCATATTTTTAATGGGGTGAGAGTCGGTATTGCTAATAAAACAATGAAAGAGGAAAATATAAAAGTTAACTTTTTTGTACTCGATAAAAATTATACTACGCAGTGTAATTCTATAAAATTTGGTGATTTTGGAAAAATTATAGGAACGAATAAAGAATTGGCTCTTAACGATTTATTCGACCAGTTTGAAATTGATCTGGATCGGATGTTGGGATTATAGATACACAGTAAAAAGGATGGTATTTAAATGAATTACTATATGAATGAATATTCATTGAGAGGACAATTTAGTAATGTAAACGAATTCTTTGATTCTCTGAGAAAATATACGCTTCCTGTTTTGGCTAAAGTGAAAAGTGAAAAAGGAAATATAATATGGAAAAAAGATACATTATGGAACTGTAAAGTTTGTCAAGATTGTACGTTAAGGGAAATACAGCCGAATAGAAACGAACGTGATCCTGAATTGACTAAGTTAAAATTGTCTTTAAGGGAAATGTATTGGAATCCACCTTTATGGTCTGAGAATGAAAAAAGTTCGTCAGATGTATTAGAGTATAGGTTTGATGAGGAATACAGGGGGGAGTTTGCGATTCAAAATTGTTTTACAGAAGCATGGAAAAATGAAGGAAGAATAATTTCTTTTTTGCATTCGTGTTATCAGATAGATATTTTATCCTTTATTGCATTTGTTAATGACAAAAGATATACTGTAGAGCTTGATAATATTTATTCAATAAAGTGGTGGCAACAAACGCCCAAAATAAAAAAATGGATAATTAATGATATATATTCAGTGGAAGTTCGAGGAAAAGAATTTGAGTATCATCCTCCGCATTTCCATGTAATATCTTCCGATTATCAAGCGGTCTTTCATTTAAAAACGGGGGAATTTTATAAAGGTAGTAAGGAGGGAATTCCACCCAATTTTTTACGAGATGTAAAAAATTGGTATGAGGAGCATAAAAAAGACTTGGAAGATTCATGGAGTCTATTACATTCTTCTACTACATATAACACATAAATTTAGATAATAATATTTTCTGTCCCATACTTAACATGGACTCGACAGCAATATATCGTTGCCCATAATTAAGTAAACTTTCTGAAATTATTTTCATTTTATCCCCTGGCCTGCTCATGATAAAATAAAGCTATGATGTGCAGTCGGGTGGCAGGTATCCCGTAGAGGCCTGCACGGCATATAGTTTGCCGTGAGGTTACTGCGAGATATTTTTACATTGGCAGATGCTTTCGACCATAAGGAAGTGTTTTTCGACAATTCCTTAGTATAAAATTCGTTTACGGAAAGGCAGGAGTTATGGGACAGAGGAAAGAGAAGCACCTCATGGAGGAAGGAGATTCCAGGGAACAGAAGTTTTCCAGGGATGTATTTCAGGAGATAGCGGATAACCGGATTCAGACGGGGGAAGCGCAGCGGGAAATCCTTCCGGCGGCAAAGCATGACAGAAGCTTTGAAAAATGCAGCAGGCCGTTTCCGTATGATGAGGTATGTTTCAGGCAGGAAATCCCCTTTCAGGAACGGCAGGAGATATTCAAAAGGGAGCTTGCGGCACTGCGGGAGCGGTACCGTCCTTTTATGGCGGATTATCTTCCCGCGCAGGAGGATGGAAAGGAAGCTGTGGAGCTTACCCGTTTCAGCTTCCGCTATCTGGAGAAGGGAGAGATTTTCACACAGCGCAACAGGGAAGAAAAGCATTCCGGGGAAGACGCCCGTTGGGAAGAAGTGACGCTGCCTGACTTCAGGGGGCCTGCAGGTGAGGAGGGAAAGTGGAAAGGATATTACAGAACTTTCTTCTCTGCCAGGAGAACAGAGGAAGGGGAACGGGCGGTACTCCAGTTCCAGAGCGTGGACTACATTGCCAGGGTGTATGTAAACGGCTGCTTTGTGGGAAGCCACGAGGGATTGTTTGCCCCCTTCTCCTTCGATATAACCGATTTTATACAGCCCGGGGAAGGCAATGAGCTGATCGTAGAGTGCGAGAATGACATTCCCATGATGGGTGTAGGAGACCTGCTGGACGGCGATAAGCTGTACGCGGCTACGGGACCGGGCTGGGACGATCCGGAGACGGGCTGGCACCATTGCCCTGCGGGAGCCGGCATCACGGGAAAGGTGACGCTGGAATACAGACCCTTCGTGTACCTGGAGGATGTCTTTGTCTGTCCGGACATTGATACCGATATGGCCCAGATAAGGGTAGGAGTCAGGAATTATACGGATGAACTGCAGCGGGATTATATGCTTCGCCTGCGGATTCTGCCAAAGAACTTCCGGGGGGAGCCCATTGCGGAGTATGTTCACCCCGTGCCCTATATCGGCGTGGGACAAAATGAATACAGAATTGTAGTAAAGATGGAAGGGTACCGTCTCTGGGAGCCTGAGGCACCCTGGCTGTACGGCATCCTGCTGGAGCTCGTGCCGGCGGAAGCGGCAGACAAAGCAGGAACTGCGGCGGAAGCAGGCGGCAAAGCAGGAACTGCGCCGGAAGCGGGCAGTACAGTGAGATGTGTCAGCCGTCTCACAGAGACATTGGGAATCCGCAAATTTGTCAGCGACGAGAGCAGCGAGCCCAAAGGAAAATTCTATCTGAACAATCGCCCTGTGATACTGCGGGGCGCCAATGAGATGGGGCATCTGCAGCAGTGCGTGATGCGCGGCGATTGGGATACACTGATAGACGATATTTTGATTGCAAAGCTCTGCAATATAAATTACTACCGGGTGACCCAGAGGCCTGTGCAGCGGGAAATCTATGATTATATCGACATGCTGGGCATGATGCACCAGTGTGACCTTCCTCTGTTCAGCTTTATGCGCCGTCCTCAGTTCGCGGAAGGTGTGCGGCAGTGTGTGGAGATGGAGCATCTGATCCGCAATCATCCCTCGTCGGTGATGGTGAGCCTGATCAATGAGCCCATGAGCATACGGCGGACGGAGGACCCCAAATCCAAGGGCTCCGTGAGAAGCGTTACAAAGGGACACAGACATCTGATGCGGGATGAACTGGAAGCCTTTTTCGTGGCGGCGAGACAGGCAATCTATACGGAAAATCCCGGGCGGGTGGTGAAGAATGTGGAGGGGGACTATGAGCCGCCCACCATGGAAGGAATGCCGGATTTCCACTGCTATACCATGTGGTATTCCCACCATGCCATTCCCATCGGCAAGCTGCTGGCGGGCTATCTGCCTCCGGTGAAGGAGGGCTGGATGACAGGCTGCGGGGAGTACGGCGCGGAAGGGCTGGACAATCTCCATGTGATGGAGACAAGGTATCCTGCGCAGTGGCTGGAGACGGACGGGGACGGACACTGGTATCCGGACAAAATCGTGCGCTCCCAGACACATTCCCTTCAGGGAGACTGGTACCAGGAACAGGATACCATGGAAGACTGGATCAGGGAAAGCCAGATTTTCCAGGCAAAGGCCACCGCTCTGATGACAGATGCTTACCGCAGGCGGGCGGACATCATCAGCCATACGGCCATTCATCTGCTGATAGACGCCTGGCCGGCAGGATGGATGAAGACGCTGGTGGATTGCGAGCGGGTGCCGAAAAGGGCGTATTTTGCTTATCGCGACAGTCTGGTTCCGGTGCGGATGAACTTTTACTGCCCCAGGGCTTATGTCTACGGCGGGGAGACGGTTTCCGTGGAGGTGTGGCTTTTAAACGACAGCGGGCAGGACAGGACGCTGCAGGTGCAGGCGGTCTCGGGAGAAGAGAATTTTATTTTGGAAGGCCCGGTGAAGGCGGCATCTTCCGCGTTTCTGGGCACACTCAATGTGACCATGCCTGACCTGGAGCAGGTACGGGAGATAACGGTGGAAGGCTGCGTCCGGGATGTGACAGAAGTGTCGGCGGAAGCTGCAGGGAAGCAGGCCGTGGGAGAGGCACTGCGGATGGCAGAGGAACCGGAAGAGGCATCTGAGAGAGAAGTAATGCGGATTGCGGCTAAGGAGCAGGAGAAGGCGTCCACGGGAGAAGCATCAGAGGGAACGTCCGCAGCCAGACTGGTACAGTCCGCAGCTGGGACCCTGCAGAAGGCACCCGGGGACAGGAAAACAGAAACGGACATGTGCATCGTCTCGGAGGCGGCTGCATTTGGCGGAGGCAGGCTCTACGGAGAGAAACTTAAATTTATGGTATATCCCGCCCGGTGGAGGATTGCCCCGGAGGCCCTGAAGGAAGGGAGAACCGTGACGGAAACGGAATCCGGCCGGGTAATTCTGCCGCTTCTCACTCCTGAGAACCGAAAAAGCCTGGAGAAGGCCGCGGGGGATATCACAAAGGACGGCAAAACGGCAGTGCTTTGCTGGGGAGAGGATAAGGAAGTGGAATTCACCTTCCTGGGAGAGCGCATCGGACTGAAGAAATGTCCCGAAGTATTTTTTGCTGCGGCCGGAGAGGCATACAGGAAATATTCGCTGGATATGCTCTGCAATGCGCAGAAAGGCTATATTGACGTGCTGGCCGGCCGATATGTGGACACCGCGCTGCCGGGAAGCTGCCAGGTATATTCTTATTCGAAAAAGGGGTTCACAGACAGCCGCGGCGCCAAGGAAAAACTGCCCTTTGTGCTGGAAATCCCGGCAGGGCGCGGAAAGTTGATTGCGGTCAGCCTGGAAACGGCAGGACGTGTGGGAGTAAACGCAAATCTGGACGCGCTGCTGCGCGGCAGATGATTTCAGGAAGTCTCCGGGAAATTGTCCGCAGATAACTGATACGTGTTTAAAGCCGTTTTTCCTTATACACGTGAACGCATTTAATTTCAGCTCTGGATTGCCGATGCGTTCACTCGTTATACTGTGCAGACGGCAATGAATCACGTTTGTGGGTATAAGAAACGGTATCGGTTATTTTCCGGACAATTCCTGAGCAATTGCAGAAAGGATAGAGGGAAAAATGGAACAGACAGGTAAGGTTAGAATCATAAGGGAAGCCACAGGAAGCAGGCGCATTGCCACGGGGCTTGAAAAGGTTGCGGAGGCCTTAAGCAGCCGGGGGTTTGCGATAGAGGATGTGGCTGAGGGGGATTACGATGCTGCCGGAGTGCGGGATGGCATCAGCAGCATCTATGTGGGAACCAGGCGGGAAGGCGGTTTCATCCGGAAACTGGAGGAGGAAAAGCTCCTGCTGTATCACACGAAGGAGCCGGAGGGGGAGGGCTTTTATCTGGCGTTTCTGTCAGGGCTGAACCTGTTTGTGGCGGCAGGCGGTACGGAGACGGGAGCTCTCTACGGCGCGCTGGAGCTTGCGGAGAGAATTGGCAGGGAGGAATCGGACGCGGTGGCGGATCATGACCTGGCGTACGGCGACGGGCCGGTATTTCGTTTAAGGGGGCCGGCCATCGGACTGCAGCTGACAAAAGTGGAACCGCCAAGGCTGACCTATGAATATCCCATCACCCCGGCCAGATTCCCCTGGTTTTATGAGAAAGAGATGTGGGAGAAATTTCTGGACCAGCTGCTGGAGGAGCGCTGTAATGTGCTGTATCTGTGGACGGGGCAGCCTTTTTCTTCCCTGGTGAAGCTGGAGGATTACCCGGAAGCGCTGGAGGTGACGGAAGAGGAATATGAGAAGAACCGGGAGATGTTCGGCTGGCTTACGCAGGCCTGCGACAGGCGCGGTATCTGGCTGGTGTTAAAATTCTACAGCATCCATGTCCCTTTGCCTCTGGCACAGAAGCATCATGTGGATTTGCTTCAGAGCAGCATTACGGAGCTGAACAGAGACTACACTTATAAAGCAATTGTGAAATTTATTGCTTCATTTCCCCATATCGGCCTTATGGTATGCCTGGGAGAGGCTCTCAGGGGTCTGCAGAACAAGACGGACTGGTTCATACAGACCATTATCCCGGCTGTGAAGGAGGGAGCGGCGCTGACGGGCCTGGAGGAGCTGCCGCCTTTGATTCTGCGGGGACATGACTGTGACCCCAATGCTGTCATGGAGCAGGCGGTGCCTCTTTATGACCATCTCTATACCATGTGGAAATATAACGGGGAGGGGCTGACCACTTATCTGCCCGCAGGGAAATGGCAGGATACCCATGTACGGCTTGCATCCCACGGGCAGACGCATATCATGAATGTACATGTGGTTGCCAATCTGGAGCCCTTCCGTTTCGGAGCCACCGAATTTATTCAGAAATGTATGCAGGCGGGAAGGAGCAGGCTGGGCTGTAACGGACTGCATCTGTATCCTCTGTTTTTCTGGGACTGGCCTTATTCTCCGGATAAGGAGCAGAAGAGACTGCTGCAGGCGGAGAGAGACTGGCTGTGGTACCGGGCGTGGTTTCGGTATGCCTGGAATCCGGACAGGGATCCGGAGACGGAGCGGCTTTACTGGCGGGAGGTGCTGGCAGAGCATTTTTCAACGGATATGGACAGTGCGAACCGTATTTACCGCGCGGTTAACGCCCTGGGGCAGTGTGCGCCCAGAATTCTGCGCAGGGTGGGCATCACCGAGGGCAACAGGCAGACCATGAGCCTGGGAATGACCATGAGTCAGTTTACAAATGTCAAACGCTATCGGCCGAACTATGAGCTGTGGCATTCCGTTTCCACACCCGGGGAGCAGCCGGACGATGAAATCCGCAGAGAGCTTGCAGGGGAAGCTTTCTACGGGGAGACTGCGGCGGACATGTGCAGAGAGACAGTGGCTTACGCGGAAAAAGCGGAGGAGCTTTTACGTTCCGTGCAGGGAAAGGCCGGAAAAAACGGGAGAGAACTGGAATATTGGTTCACGGACGCACAGGCCATGGTTGAACTTACCTTAAGCTACGCGAAAAAGCTGGAGGCGGCTTTCTGCATCCTGCGCTATAAATATACCATGGACGGGAATCTGCGGGGAGATCTGGGGCTGCTTCGGGCGGCTGTGGCCCCCTGGGAGAAGAGCATGGAGCATTATCGCAGGCTGGCAAAGCTGACGGAGAAGACTTATCTGTATGCCTGCAGCATGCAGACCAGGCAGAGGAAGATTCCTTTCACGGACGGTTCGGCTTTCGGGCATTGGACACAGTGCCTGCCGGAATATGAGAAGGAATTCGACTGCTTTAAGAAGCATCTTAAGGAGATGGAGCAGGGAATCTTCCCTACAGAGGAAGGAGATGGACAGGAGGCGGAACCTCTTACCGGAGCAGGCTTTGAGCTGGAAGGCTCAGGCTGTGAGACCTACACGGTGCGGAAGGGGGAGAGCATCTTCACGGATATGGCTGCACCCATTACCATGCTGGCCCCGGAACTGAAAGGCCTGACGGGAATCCGGTTTGGATTGGGCAGCGCCATGGCGGAAGGGGCACGGATTGTACTGAAGATTCCGCAGGACGTGAAGCTGCTGATTGCCTACATGAACGCAGGCGGCGTGGAATGGCTCAAGCTCCCGGACCTGGAGACCAACACGCACGCGGATGACAGAGGTGGCTTAAGCGTGGTGTACGCCAATGCCCTCCAGGCGGAAAACTGCCCCAACTGCAACATTCACGCTTATTTTTATGAGAAGGGAACCCACGAAATTTATATGGGCACCGGAGGCTTTACCATTGTGGGCGTGGTGCCTGCGGACGCGAATCTCCAGGCGCGGAATGCCGGACTGTCCGGCGAGACGCCCGAAAAGCTTGACTGGCTGTATGAAGAGTGAGGGGCGTGCCGAAGCGGCCAGTAAATGTGTTCGCGAGTATAATGTAAGGAAGTGTCGATCGCTGCTGTATTGTGAGACAAAAGCGGCAGATGTTTGCGCTCACGAGTTATCTTAAGGAGGATAACAGGATGGATTATCAGTATGAAACAGCGAAGGGAAGCTTTGAGGCGAGCTTTGATTCCCTGTACCGGTTTTCCTGCCCTGAGTGGTTTCGGGATGCGAAATTCGGCATCTGGTCCCACTGGGGTCCCCAGTCCGTTCCCATGTACGGCGACTGGTATGCCCGGAACATGTATGTGGAGGGCTCGCCCCAGTACCTGTACCATCTGCGTACCTACGGGCATCCCTCCCAGGTGGGGTACAAGGACATCATTCAGCTCTGGAAAGCGGAAAATTTTAACCCCGGGGAGCTGATGAAGCGGTATAAAAAGGCAGGTGCAGGCTATTTTGTGGCTCAGGCCATGCACCATGATCATTTCTTTAATTATGATTCCAAAAGGAATCCCTATAACAGCGTCAACTACGGCCCGAAGAAGGATATCACAGGGCTCTGGAGAGAGGCGGCTGCGAAGGAGGGGCTGGTGTTCGGGCTCAGCGAGCACCATGGCGCGAGCTTTGAGTGGTTCAGTACCAACAAGCTCTGTGACACCAGGGGCGCCAGGAAGGGGGTTCCTTATGACGGGCGGGATCCGGAATGGCGGGGCTTTTATCATGACAATGCTTTCACGGTGGAGCCGGGTTATGTGCGGCACCACTATACCTGGGACAGGAGATGGTTCCCTGTGTGGTATGAGGATGTGAAGGAGGCGGTGGACAGGTATGAGCCGCAGCTGCTGTACTCGGACGGCGCCCTGCCCTTTTACCGCAATGATGCGGACATCAACGATTCCACCTGGCTGCCGGGGCTGTCCATAGCCGCGCACCTGTATAATTCCAGCGAGAGGAAATACGGGGAGAACAGGTCGATCTATCTGCATAAAGATAAGCGGGAGGAATATCACCGTATCGGCGCGCTGGATTTCGAGCGCAGCACGGACAGAGAGATCAGAGAGAGACCCTGGCAGACGGATACCTGTCTGGGGAACTGGTTCTACGACGTGAGGGCAGAGTATAAATCCGCCAGACAGGTGACGGATCTGCTGACGGACGTGGTGTCGAAGAACGGGAATCTGCTGCTGAACATTCCCCAGAGACCGGACGGCACGCTGGACGAAGAGTGCAGCTATATTCTGGACGGCATTGGGAGATGGATGGAAGTAAACGGCGAGGGAATCCGCGGCACCAGGCCCTATCTGGTCAGCGGCGAGGGCGTCACCCGGACAGAGGCCGAGAAGGAGACGGTCTGGACGCCCTATGATGTACGCTACACCGCAAAGGAAAATACGGTTTATGCTTTCCTGATGGGACGGCCCCACACGGCGGCGCTGCACTGCCTGCGGGACGTATATGCGGTTAAGTCGGTAGAACTGCTGGGATACGGTAAACTGGCATTTTCATCGGATATGGGTATATTGACGGCGGCGCTGCCGGAAGGGCTTGAGTCAGAGGGAGCCTGCTGTCTGAAGATTGGCTTTCAGGCACTTGGGAATTGTTAAGAACAGTTCCTTAATGACGAAATCCTGCGCAAAGTTGTCACGAAATAAATTTGCAGGATTCCGCACGGAAGGGGGCTTATATAGGGGTGTTTCGCTCCTGAAAGTGCAAATTTGGGAGGCAGAGAGACGGCTGCAAAGGGGGTATCGGAATGACATGGAAGAAGATTGAGGAAGAGCTGGAGAGAAGGAAGCTGCCGGAGCTGCTTTCCTTTCCGGACGGCTCCAGGGTGAGGAGCGCGGAGGACTGGGAAAAGCGAAGAGCGCAGATTCGGGAGATTCTGTGCCGGGAGTTTTCGGGGTTTTCTCCCGCGTTCCCCGTGGTTACCAGGGGGGAAGTCAGTATCAGGGATGAAAACGCATACGGAGGCAAGGCTGTCAGGGAGAAAATACTGCTGCGCTTTCACACTCCGTTTAACGCTTTTACGTTTTCATTTGAACTGTTTGTGCCAAAAACCGGAGATTGCGGGAAAAAGCCCCTGTTTGTATATCTGGGATTTACGCAGACTGCGGCGGACGGACCGGGGGAAGAGATTATCGACAATGGCTTTGCCCTGGCTCATATCAGCTATCAGGAAATTGCCCCGGATAAAAACGACGGCTTTGCTAACGGGCTGGGGACTTTCTGCACCAGGAACCCCTATGACAGCTGGGGAAAGCTGGGTATGTGGGCATACGGCGCTTCCCGGGCGGCGGATTATCTGCGTGACCGTCCTGAGATAGATGCCGGACGCATGGCTGTCATGGGCCACTCACGCCTGGGAAAGGCGGCGCTGCTGTGCGGGGCCATGGACGAGCGGTTTATCCTGACGGTGTCCAACGATTCCGGGGCCGGAGGGGCGGCGCTGTTTCGGGGAAAGTGCGGAGAGCGTGTTTCGGATCTGACGGGAAATGCCTGTGCCCACTGGTTCTGCGGCAATTTTGCATCCTACGCGGGCCGGGAAGAAGAACTGCCCTTTGACCAGCATTTTCTGCTTGCGCTGACGGCACCCAGATATCTCTATGTGGCAGGCGCCTCCCAGGACAGCTGGGCGGACCCGCTGTCGGAATTCCTCGCCTGCGCGGCGGCATCCCCCGCTTTTGAACTCTGCGGGAGACGGTGCAAGTCTCCTGCAGCCGAAGCAGTGGCGAGCCGGAACGCATCCAGTGCAGCCGAAGCAGTGGCGAGCCGGAGCGCATCCGCCGCTACCGAAGCTGCAGTGAGCCAGAGCGCATCTACCGCAGT
This sequence comes from uncultured Lachnospiraceae bacterium, assembly GCA_947385785.1. Taxonomy (GTDB): domain Bacteria; phylum Bacillota; class Clostridia; order Lachnospirales; family Lachnospiraceae; genus Acetatifactor. The sequence goes on along the minus strand of CANDMH010000001.1, from coordinate 12,956 downwards.
CCCCAATTGCATGACACAAGATGCCTGCCGGGGACTGGTTCTGGAGGATGGAGCCTGGGAAGGGGTTACGTCGTCCCGGGAAGAAGAACTGGCGCTGCCTGCGAAGCCTCTCCATGAGGGGCATATCGGATACCACCTGCGGCAGGGAACCCACCATCTGGGCAGGGAGGACTGGCAGCATGTGATGGAATTCCGAAGGAAGCATGGAATATAAGAAGCGCTTCAGCTGCGGGAAAGCAGGTGTGTTTTCCCATCATTGAGTGAGGCGTGAAGCATGCAGCGTGAAAAGGACGTGCCCCTGCTACAGGGTGTCACGTCCTTTCAGCTTCAGCTCCCGCCTGTAAGCATTGGGAGAGGCGTTAAAGCGTTTTTTGAACTGTCTGTTGAAATAGGTCTGGCTGGAAAATCCCGTCATATCGGCAATGTCCTTCAGGCGGATATTGCCGTTCTCCATCAGCTTTGCCGCATACTTAAGGCGCTCCTCGTTCAGATAGTCATTGAAGTAGTACCCGGTCTGCTGATGGAAAATGGAGCCCAGGTAGGAAGGATGCATATTCAGCCGGGCAGCCAGTGTCTTCAGGGACACATCCTTGTTGGAAAAATTGTGTACCTCATCCATAATCATTCGAACATATTGCTGGGCAGCGCCCTGGGGCAGCTCCCGGGCATTCAGCAGTTCACGGACGGAGCGGAAGAGGGAGCGGATACTGGTCAGAATGCGCTCCGTATCTGTATCGTCACAGCGGTATCCGGAGAACAGGGGGGGCAGCTTTTCCGCGGAAAGGAAGCCTTCCGCCTGACTGATTCCCCAGTTTATCACAGCCAGATGGAGGGAAAGCCGCCGTTCCGGAGCCAGGGACTCCAGAATTTTCCGAATATCCGCCAGGTAGGCTTCCTCCTCCGTCTCCTGGAAATTCTGTTCGATAATCTGCTGTCTGTGCAGAGGAAACAGCAGGTAACGGCAGTTCAGGAAGGAGAGGGATGAGTATCGTAAAAGCAGAAATTTTTTAACGGCATGATAACTGCTGCACACATCCGCGTAATTGTCTTCCGTGGTGCCTGCGGACACGAAAAACGGAAAGTCCACAAGGGGACGGAGCCGTTCGACTTCATTCTGGAACCGGAAGATATTGAAACTCTCAGGGCTGCTTAAAATGCAGAGGAACAGACTGGGAGATTCGAAGTAAAAGTGGCAGATATAGGTTCCCACAAAAGCGGAGAGGACCGTGTCAAAGAGCAGAGGCATTTTGTCCGAATATTCATCGGCCGCGGAAAACAGGGCCACGGTGTAATTGTCCAACTGCAGATTGACGCCCAGCATGGAGGCGCGGGCGCTCAGCTCATCTTCTCCGAAGCTGCCCTTGCACCAGCTCTCCACGAAACTGCTGCGGAAGGTGAGCATGGAGGGACCGAAATTCTGGGAGATTTTGTTCCGGTCGTCCAGATGCCGGACAATTGTGCTGATGGATTCCGACAGCTCGTCCGGGTCCAGGGGCTTGAGAAGGTAGTTTTCGGCGCCGCCCCGCATGGCCGAACGCACATAGTCAAAAGTATCGTAAGCCGAGAGGACTAAAATGGATACCGACGGATTGAGCTCCCGGGCTTTCCGGATCAGCTCGGTTCCCATCATCTGCGGCATGGAGATATCCGTCAGAATCAGGTGCACGGGATGTTCCCGCATATAGTCAAGCACTTCGGAAGGGTCTGTGGCGGCCAGTGCAATCTCCATATTGAAGCCGAACCAGTCGATGGCCTTCTTCAAGTCTTCCAATACAAACGCTTCATCATCTACAAACACTACCTGGTACATGGATTTTGTTCCTTTCTGTGTTACTTCCATAATTATAGAAAAAGAAAAAAGGGAAGTCAATCCGCAATCGCAAAAAAGAAAGGCACCGATATTGAATTTATTAAAAAAGATGGAATCATTTCAATATCAATTGTGAAATTTTTATAATAAAATAAACTCAGTTGCAGAACATGAGAACAAAATTCCGAAACATTCCAGATTCAGAGAAAAGGAGGCAGCAAGTTGGCGGCAAAGGTTGTAAATGTGAGGCAGAAAAGTCTCGGCAGGAGGCTGTATCAGTACAGATGGGTCTATCTGCTGGGGCTGCCCGGACTGTTATTGATGTTTTTTTTCAATTATCTCCCCATGAGGGGGCTTTTGATGGCTTTTCAGAATTACAATCCGCACCTGGGGATTCTGGGAAGCGAGTGGGTTGGGCTGAAGCATTTTCAGACGCTCTTCAAGGACGCCAAGTTCTATTCCATGCTTCGCAATACACTGGTCATCAGCGGGCTGAATCTGCTGACATTCCCGGCGCCCATCATTCTGGCATTGATATTAAACGAAGTGCGGAATGGGAAGTTCAAGAAATTTATCCAGACTTCCGTGTACCTTCCCCACTTCCTTTCCTGGACTATCGTGGCCAGCCTTACCTTTTTCCTGCTGTCTTCGGAGCAGGGCGTGATGAACAAGATTGCCATTGCCCTGGGGGGAGAAGCGCACGCGTATCTGTTTGATACCAAAGCCATTTATCCTATCATTGTGATACAGTCCCTCTGGAAGGGCATAGGATGGGGCTCCATCGTATACCTGGCGGCAATTGCGGGGGTGGATCAGTCTCTCTACGAGGCGGCCAGGATGGACGGTGCCACCAAGCTGCAGTGTATGCTCAAGATTACCATTCCCAGCATTATGCCTACCATTGTGGTCATGCTGATACTGAAGATGGGTTCCATCGTTTCAGTGGATTTCGAACAGGTGTTCCTGATGAACAACGCCATGGTGAAGAAACAGCTTGAAGTATTTGAAATCTACATATACAATAACGGAATCGCGGGAGGAAGCACCCAGTATTCCTACACCACGGCAATCGGTATGTTTAAGTCGGTGATAAATACATTCCTTGTCATTCTGACCAACTGGATTACCAATCGAAAGGGTTATGAAGGGATCATGTAGCATCAAATACCAAAGGACAGAACAACAAAGTCACGGGTACAGTTTCCGGGCTGTGACATGAACAGGGAAAGTGAGGAAATATGGCAAGGGAAAAAGCAGGGAAAATGGGAATGAAAATGAAGGAAAATATTTATCAGGTCGTTCTGTGGATTGTCCTTCTGATAATAGCGGGTACGATGGTGCTGCCGTTCCTGTATGTGATTATGGTGTCCTTTACGGACAGTTCGGTTTATGTGGCCGGAAGCTTCTATCTGTGGCCGAAAAAATGGTCCACGGAAGCGTATCAGCTGATATTGAGCGGCGCGGGATTTTTAAATGCCCTGAAATCCACTCTTTTTATTACTTTGATAGGTACGCCGCTGAACGTACTGGTGTGTGCCGGATTGGCGTATCTGCTCTCCAAGCCGGTACCGGGCAGGAAATTTTTCAATAAATACGTGATGATTACCATGCTGTTCGGGGCAGGTATGATTCCCAATTTCATGAATATGAAGGCCCTGGGGCTTATGGACAGTTACTTCGCCTGTATTCTTCCCTCGGTGTGCGGCGCATGGACGGTTATGGTTATGAGGTCCTTCTTCCAGTCTCTGCCCCTGGAACTGGAGGAGGCGGCCGAGATAGACGGCTGCGGACAGCTGAAGATGTTCGGCATCATCGTACTGCCCCTGTCCAAGGCAATGCTGGCCAGTATGACGCTGTTTGCCTTCGTGAGCTATTGGAATACTTATTTCAGCGCGGTAATGTATCTGACCTCCACGGCAAAAGCGCCGCTTCAGGTTTATGTACAGAAAATCGTTTTATCATCCACCATTTCCGATGTGGTGGACCTGCAGCTGGAGCTGGCCAAGACAGTGCCGCAGGAGGTTATGCGTATGGCCGCGGTGGTAGTGGTAGTTCTCCCTGTACTGGTGGTGTACCCGTTCCTGCAGAAGTATTTTGCTTCGGGAATGATGGTAGGCGCGGTGAAGGGTTAACGCATAGGAATTGTGCGGAAGGCTTGTTCACAAGTTGTTTCGAAACATTTCCATAGTAACAAGGAAACAGGGGCTGCCGGGAAATGGATTCAAGACAGCTCCGTAATATGAAGAAACAGGAGGAAAAGAAATGAAAAAGAAGAAAGTACCTGCGCTGATACTGACAGCGGTTATGGTGGCAGGAACACTGAGCGGATGCGGAGATTCAGGGGAAAGCCAGCAGACCGGCGGCAGCGGCTCCCAGGAGTCCGGGGAAGAACAGTCTTCCGCGGAGCAGTCATCCGAGGAGAGCCAGGAAGAGTCCTCTGAAGAGAGCGGGGGCGCACAGGCGTCGGGCGGTGAGAGGATGACCATCAGTGTGCTGGGAATCGACTGGGGATACGGTCCTTCTCCCGACAGCGAGATGGAGCAGTACTGGGAGGATATGTTCGACGTAAATCTGGAGATTGAGTGGGTGAATTACAATGACTATCCCCAGAAGCTGAATACGCTGATTGCGTCCAACAGCCAGCCGGACGTAACCCAGATTATGTCCACCAACAATACCTTCTATTATCCCATCTTTACCCAGGCGATTGATGCGGGAAATTTTGTGGATATGACGCCTTATATTTTCGAGGGGGACAATGCGCTGGCAAAGACCAATGCGGTCATGAAGAACTGGCCCCAGTCCTTCTGGGATCAGGCGACCTTCAACGGCGGTATCTACATCCTGCCCAGAAGCAATTCCGAGCTTGCAAAGGAATCCGGCATCATGGTGCGCCGGGATCTGATGAAGAAGTACGGATTTGAAGAAGAGCCGAAGACCATGGACGAGCTGAAGGAATGGATTATCGGCCTGTCCAAAGCCGCTACCGAGGGTGAAGGCCAGAAGGTGTACGGCATCGAATTCTGGGGTGAGGATTTTATGCATGCGAAGGTGAAGGCATATGCCACTGCTTTCACGGGCCAGACTGACTGGGGCATCGATGAGAACGGCGAGTTTCAGTATATACAGTTTCATCCCAAATATATCGATTTTCTGAACTGGATGAAGGATCTGTATGATGCGGAGGCAATTGATCCTGAATTCGCACTGGGCAATGACACCACCAGCAAATTCAAGGCAGGCAATTCCGTGACCTTCCTGAACGCCTGGTATAATTTCAACCAGTCAGCGGACCTGACCAGCAACAAGATCTTTGACAAGAGCACACCCGACACTTACGAGGCCTGGGAGCTGATGCCTGTACAGGGACCGGAAGGTTATGCGGTTACTCCCAACGCTACGGATATTGATTCCTGTATCGCAATCAGCTCCGCCTGCTCAGAGGAGAAGATTCAGAAGATTCTGGAGGTGTTCAACGGAACGGAAGAAGCATATCCCGGATATGATACTTTGATGAAAGACGGTGTGGAGGGAGTTCACTACACATTGCTGGAGGACGGCACCAGGGACACCTCCGCGGAAGGTATGGGAGAGAAGCGTACCGCAGGCTATGTAGGCGCGTGGAATCAGATTTTCCTGAAGAAGGATGTGGATCAGGTTACCGATAAGTTTATGAGAGACGGTGCCAAGAGAGCTTCCGACGAGTCTATTGAGAGAGTACAGGAAGTGAAGACCTTTATTGTAAACTACATGGAGGAGTCAGGGCTGAAGAATGAGATCACCAATCTGCAGTCCGAGACCTATAACAATCAGTGGACCATGCTGACGGATGACGTGAACACCATGTGCACCCAGTATGTAATGGGACAGATAGGCGAGACCGAATGGAAGACCTTTGTGGACGGAATCGTAAATTCCGATGAATACAAGGCAATCCAGGCAGAATTCAAAGCGTCCGCAGGCAATTAAGCCACGGCATTCATGGGGGAACCGTATTTCCGTAAAAGGGAGGCGGTTCCCCCTTTGTTCGCCGGAGATGTACTCGGGCGGCGGCCGCAGAAAATGTCGGGAATGCGCAGTGGAGAACCTGGGATCCCTGGGGAAATCCACAGGAACCGTCAGGGAACGCACTGTGGAGAACCGTGGATCTCCTGGGAAATCTGCGGATGCTGTCAGGAATGTTCCCCGTAGGACAAATTCGCTCCGGATGCAGTGCCGGAGTAGGAAGCGGCCAGATCTTCGGGCAGAACGGGGGGAATGGAGAAGGATACCCGGAATCCGGAGCCGTCCTCTCCTGTGCAAAGCTCCAGACAGGCGCTCTCCCCGAATACCAGCTTCAGCCGGTTGTTCACATTGGACAGGGCAAAGCCGTTCTCCTCATCCCGGTTCATCACAGGCTGGCGGAGCTTTTCCCGGAGCTGCTCCAGATTCTCTTCCGTGGCGGAACGCCCGTTGTCTTCAATGGTAAAACGGATTTTTTCCGCTCCTTCCGGAAAGACGGCGGAGACGGAGAGGAAAGCGTTTTCCTGTTCAGGGGAAAAGCCATGGACAAAGCTGTTCTCCACCAGGGGCTGAAGGAGGTTTTTGGGAATGCCGTATTTCTTGGCGCCGGCGTCTGCATGGATTTCATATTCGCAGTCGCTGATGCGGCAGGAATAGAGGTTGATGAGGTTTTCCGTCTGGGCGCATTCCTCCGCAATGGAGATAAAGAGGTTGCGCCTGGTCTGGTAACGGTACATTTTCGATAAAAGCAGCAGCATATGCGCCGCCTTATTTCCGTCGCCGTTCAGGGCCAGTACCCGGATCTGCTCCAGGGCATTGTAGAGGAAATGCGGGTTGATGCTGGTCTGCATGGCATAGAGCTCGGATTTGCGCTGGGAGATTTCGAAGAGATACACATTCTCCACGTTTTTCTGCAGTTCATCGCACATGTGGTTGAAGCTGTGGGTGATGCTGGCAAATTCGTCATTGCCTTTGGGCACGGCCATGCGGTAGGATAGATTATTGCGTCCCACGATTTCCATGGAATTTAAGATATTCCTGACTTTTCTGCCGGAAGAGCGGAATACTGTACTGTACAGGAGGATGCAGCCCAGCGGCAGCAGCAGACTGATCAGAAGCAGGAGTGTCTGGGCCGTGGAGGCGGGAATGTTTTCCGCGGGAAGGACGTAAGCGGTATAATAACCGTAGCTGTTCTGGTAGAGAGATGAAATGTAGTACTCATCTCCCGCAGCGGAAATAAGCCTGGCATTGCCCACTGTGTCCCGCACAGGCTGGGCAAGCAGGTTTTCCAGTTCTCCGGAAGAGTAGCTGCCTCCGGAGGAATAGATGACGGAGAAGGATGTGTCGGCAATGGTGAATTCCGCCGTGTTTTCCAGGCCGGAGGAAGTCAGGATGTTACTGAATTCCTCCGTGGAATACAGAGCGATCATATAGCCCAGATTCTCCAGTCGGTTGGTCCTGTACCGGAACAGTGTGCCGCTTAAGCCGTATACATGGGAGGCGGGCAGCTCCAGATCGCTGGACAGCTCGGAGATCTGGGAATCCGTGATGATCTGGAGCTGATAAGGGGTGAAACGGAAGGTTGTCCTTACAAAATTCAGCGGTATCAGTGACACATATTTGGTATCATACTGGTAGAGGCGTCCCGTTCTGGTCAGCAGCAGCATACCGCAGCAGTATGGATCCGAGGCACACAGGGCGTTCATGGTATTCAGCAGGATATCCGTGGTCTCATTGGGCAGGCTGCCGTTAGGGGACAGATAGAGTTCACACAGCGCTTCATAAGCTTCCGGATCATTGAATACCGGGTAGAAAAAATCAGAAAAGGATGCCAGCCGGGAGGAGAGAGCCGCAGACTGGTTATTGGCCAGTATATTGTAGTTGTTTAAGTGTTCCGAAACATTCTGACGGGAAATCAGCCCGTAGCACATATAAGAGAATACGCCTGTGACAATACTGACGATACAGATGCAGGCCAGCGACATTTTGGCATAGTAGCTTTGCATTAGTTTGTGTATCATAATTTTATACCCCCTGCCCGTTTCGGCGGGCATTGAAATCTGAGTCCAGTTTATACGTTATTCTATCAGAAAGCAAGAGGCAGAAGAAAATTATTGTATGTGTGCATCATGTTGCTGTAAACGGCAAAGCCGTAAACAGTAACTCATAAGGAAATGTCTGCAAATTACAGGGACCGCTTCGCGAACCCAGGGAAGTGTTTGCGGAACAGGGAGGAGAACATGAGAAAAAAGGTAACAGAGGCCGTTTTACTGTTATTGTGCCTGATATGCTTCGCCGGATGCACCGACGGAAGGGAAGACAGCACGGTAAGCCCTCAGAGCACGGAGGATGTGGTAAAGGGAACCATAATCACCTCGTATATCCAGCAGTCGGGCAGCCCGGCTTCCGTGTGGAAGGGATGGGGCGCCGCTCTTCTCTATGAAGACACGGGGCTGGTTCTGGAGTCCCTTTCTGCGGACGGGCAGAAGGGGGAAGAACTGAAATTGCGTCTGTCATCGGGAACCGTTCCCGATATCATCGGATTTTCCGACAGGGAGCAGGCACAGCTGTATATTGACGCGGGGATGCTGCTTCCCCTGAACGAATACAGGGAGCAGCTTCCGGCGCTGTTTGAAGGGGAGGCCTATCAGGCGGCTCTGGAATGGTCTGTGGCTGCCTGCGGCGGGGAAGATCTGCTCCTGGCGCCGCTGTCTGTGGGAAAGGTGGGAGAGCGGGAATACCATTCCATGCCCATGCTCCTGAAGAGCGCCTGGGAGAGAGCGGGAAGTCCCCGGGTGTCCACCCTGGAAGACTACATTGAAGTAATAAAACAACTGAAAAGAGCCAAGCCCACCAGCGATGTGGGGGAGAGCATGTATGGAATCTGCCTCTGGCAGGGAGACGGGAAAATGCCCGGACATGCCGCTTCCCTGGCCTATATGTATGGTATCGATATGGGGATTGTCTCCCCTCTGATGGAGGTCAATATGGCAACCGGGGAGATCTGTTCCATTCTGGAGGAGAACAGTTTTTTTAAAAGGGCGGTGCGTTTCTATTACGAGGCAAACAGGCAGGGACTGCTGGACCCCGATTCTCCGAACCAGACAGCCGGAAATGTGGAGCGGAAAATGAATTCCGGACGGGTTCTTTTTGCCGCGGATCTGGAGATGGCAGGAATGGACGATTCGCTGCAGGGAGCGGAAGAAAGCGCCTATGTGCCGCTTCCGGCGGAGGATATGGTTCTGTATCTGGAGCCGGACCATGTGGTGGGAACCGGGGAATGTCTGGCAGTGAATAAGAATTCCGAGCGGGCGGAGGATGCGGTAAGGCTGCTTGACTGGCTGTACAGGGAAGAGACGGAGGTACGCCTTTATAACGGCCCGGAGGGGGTTGCGTGGGAATACGGAGAGGGACAGGTTCCTTATGTGACGGGGCAGGGCGCGGAAATCCTGGAGGAGGGGACTCTTGAACTGCCGGGCCTTCAGGGAAGCCTTCAGGAAGGAATCAGGCCCTTCGGCGTATTGGGCAGAACACCCGCCTCGCTGACAGAGCAGGGCCATGCGTTCAGCAGCCGCTACTGGCAGAAGGAGACGCGGGAGGAGGGCGGAGATGGCCGGGAGGACTGGGACACGGTCAGGGCTTCCACGGCGGTGTATATGACGGATACCCTGCCGCCGGAATTAATCGGCATATCGGACGAAATCGAGAAGCTGGTGTACAGGGATTTCTGGAATATGATTTATGCGGAGGATGAGGTGGAATTTGAGGAAATCTGGCAGGCGCTGGCTGCCTCGGCACAGACGGCCGGGATGGACAGAATTGCCGTTTTCTATGAGGAAGCCTGGAGCCGGGCGCTGGAACGGGCGGCGGAACTGGAAGCGGGCGGCGTATTGAAATAGTACCCTTTTTTGTAATTTATTCAATTTACCGGGGAAACCGTTCCCGCTATAATAAAATCAGTAACCTGGCCAGGGGTGGTAAGGAATTGTCTACAAATAACTGATTAATACCCCGAAGCCGATAAGCCTGCCGCGGGAGGGCGGCGAAGGATTCCGTTTCATATGGAGGAGATAAAATGGTTGAATCAGCAATGAAGAAAAAGTTAAATATCCGTCCCCTGGTGGGATTTCTGCAGCATTCCGCTTTCTGGGAGGGACCCTGCCGGGCCGGCAAATTCGAGAACCTGCAGCCGGAGGCAGAGAAGGAATGGGCTGCAGATTATATGAAGGACATTGCGCAGAAGGGGAAGGAGATTATTCCCGAGGTAAATGTGATGGAGCCCATTGCGGTTCCATACATAGAGAACCTGACCGTACCGCAGGAAATCTGGGACAAAATCGAGGAAGGCCTGGATCAGGTGGATGCCTTTGTCATCTTCTGCTACCGTATCCCCAAACTGGAGAAGTACCGCAAGACCACAATCGTATTTTCCAACGGCAACGAGGGCGCGGATCTGTGCGCTTATAACCGGAGCATCGGCGTGGAAGCCTACAATGCCATTGACATGGAGGACTTAAACGACATTCTCCACGGTCTCTGGGTCAGGAAGTGCATCGCCAATACGAAGGCATTGATACTGACTTCGGGACAGGTGCCCACGTATGGCATCCAGTCCAATATCAGGGATGTGGAGTATCTGAGAAAGCAGTACGGCTTCGAAGTGCTCAAGCTTCCCTTCAAGGATATCTTTCCGTACATGGACAGAGTGGACGAAGGGGAGGCGAAGCAGATTGCTGAGAAGCTGCTGGCCGGTTCGAAGGATACGAAGGTGAACCCGGAATGGCTGGTAAATGATGCAAAATATTACCTGGCGGCCAGGGCCATGATGGAGTTCTACGGCTGCAATGCTTTCTCCACCGCCTGCATTGAGCTGTGCGCCTCCAGGATTCCCCAGGAGAGGAAATTCACGCCCTGCGTATGCCATTCCCTGTTGAAATCGGAGGGCATCCCTTCCGCCTGCGAGGAAGACTTAAACGCCATGATGGCCATGATGGTGCTGATGTACGGCAGCCATAAGGCGGCCTTCATGGGCAATCCCTTCCTGCAGTCCCCGGAGATTCTGTCCATTCACCATGCGGTGCCCGCGCTGAAAATGAACGGCTTCGACAAGCCCGATCTTGACTACAGCATGTGGGCATTTACCGGCCAGGGCTTCGGCGGCAAGATGCAGATTGCCTTTGAACAGAACGATGAGCAGTTTATTACATTCGGGCGTTTCAATCCCATGGGCAACAGAATGGTGGTGAAGGTAGGTGAGGTGGTGCGTTCCGAGTTTCGGCAGTATTACTGCAGCCCCCATTACTTTATCAGGCTGGAAAACGGCAGGGATTATATGCATACCCTGGCGGATTTCGGACACCATCAGGTGCTGGTATTCGGAGATCAGCTGACACTGGTGAAGAAGATAGCGGGATATATGGGATTCGAGGTTGTGGAAGGATAAAAGGGTATCCATGATATATTTGAATCATGCGGCGACAACATACCCGAAGCCGCCCGGGGTGCTGGAGGCTGTGGCATATACGCTGGAGAGCGCGCCCTGGTCCCAGTACCGCGGCGTGTCTGCCGGGGAATACAGGGAAGACGGGATAAAGCTGTGCCGGGAAAACCTGGCACGGCTCTTTCACATAGGAAACCCGGAGAGAATTTACTTCACAGGCGGCTCCACCCAGGCGCTGAATATGGCGATTCTGGGCTTTCGCAGTCCCCGGAAACGGATTGTATACACGGTCTCGGAGCACAATTCGGTTTTGCGTACAATATTTGACGGCTTGAAAGAGGAAATCGCGGCAGGACGGATTCTTCCGGTGAAGGTTGGCTGCGACAGGGGCGGTTATGTGGACATGGAAGCCATGGAGAGAGCCATTACCGGGGATACCGGCCTGGTGGTCGTCAACCACAGCTCCAACGTGACCGGCGCCGTGCAGGATATGCGGCGGATAGGAAGCTGGGCCAGGGAAAAGGGCGCCTGCTTTCTGGCCGATGTCTCCCAGTCCGCGGGGGCGCTGCCGGTGGATGTGGAAGCCATGAACATAGATATGCTTGCATTTACCGGGCACAAAGGGCTCTACGGTATCCAGGGCACAGGCGGTCTGTACGTGAGAGAGGGAATCCCTCTGCGCCCGCTGCTTTTCGGCGGCACGGGAAAGGACAGCCGGATTCTGGCGGCGAAGGAGCCTTTTTATGAAGTGGGTACCATGAATACGCCGGGAATCGCCGGACTGAATGCAGGGGTGGAATATGTGCTGGAGACGGGGCTGGAGAAAATTATGGCCCATGAGCGTGATATGATGCGTATTCTGTACGAGGGGCTGCGGGAAAATCCCGGCGTAGTACTGTGCGGGGACAGACAGCCCGACGGAACAGCCATAAGCTTTACGGTTCCCGGCTTATCCCCGTCGGATATCGGATATATTCTGGCCGGGACTTACGGCATCCAGGTGCGGACAGGGCTGCACTGCGCGCCGCTGCTCCACCGGTATCTGGGGACGGAAAAGGAAGGAACGGTGCGCGTGAGCATCTCATTTATGACGAAGACAGAGGAGGTCCAGGCGCTGGTGGAGGCCATGGCGGAATTGACGGGAAGAGCCGGAAACGGCAGATGAGCCGTTTTTTTCCAGGGCATGCCGGAAATGCCTGTTCAGTTCTGCCGGGCCGGGGAGGTTTGATTTGAGAGTAACAGACAGAAGAGAATCCATAGAACTGTGCACGGAATCCGGATGGCAGGCATATGACCTGATTCTGGACGGACAGATGGACAGGGACACGATTTTAAGGCTGGGAAAGCTGGGAGACCTGACCTATCTGGAAATGCTGAAACAGCCCTTTTACCGGATCGAACAGAACTATTATATGATCAAGGGACTGGAAGGCGCCGACAGACTGCGTGTTGCCATGCTGGGAGGCTACGAAGAGATTCTGGAGAGAGTGGAAGAAGCGATTGCGTGTGCGTCGAAGTGACTTTATACTTTAGAGCCGTCGCGCAGCGACTCAATTAGTAAAGTCGCGAAGGCGCACGAGAGGAACTGTCATGAGTGCACTTTACGAATGAGAGTTTCTCTCATAAGTGTGCGCCGAAGAGACTTTACCCTTTAGAGCCGTCGCGCAGCGACTCAATTAGTAAAGTCGCGAAGGCGCACGAGAG